>JAWBPF010000025.1:0-8277 GCA_038825355.1 Bathyarchaeia archaeon | reverse complement strand
GCATACCTCAAAAACTCCCTTCTACCCATTTCTCTAATCCTTTCATCCATGCTTTCTGGCATAATAATTAAATTAAGCGATAAGCTTTTATTTTTTACTAAAATATCAAGAGAATAAAGCATCGATTATTCCATAAAGAGCATTTGTATGTGGAAATCCAAATTCCTTCTTTATTAATTATAATTTCTAAAAATTTATTTAGGGAATTAATAACTTTTATTGCTGGTAATTTCTTAAAATCGTCCTCATTCTCGGTATAAATTTTATTAAAATTTTCTTTCATAGTTTCGGCAATAAGAGCACTCCAGGATGAAATTAGAATTATTTGGGTAGCTATAATATTGGTAATTACTCCTTCATTATATTAAAAATATTAACTTAACAGCCATTTCTTTAAAGACTTGAACACAATTTTTCTGTTCTGTACCTTTTGTTCATCCTCATAATAGCATGTTATTACAAGCAAATCTCTATATTTTAATTCCTCAGGAGCTTTAATTTCTCTTTTCTCAATTTCATCTCTACTAGAAGCATAAATTACTTGAATAAGTTGCTCAGTTTTTAATCCTTTCAGCAAAACGAAATCAATTTCATCCCCATTTACCTTGCCATACTCTTCCCAATAAGCGACTTCTACCTTCTTTTTTCCTTTCTCCTAAACAATTCCACAGCAACACAATTTTCCATGAATCTGCCCAAGTCCCTTTCAGCTTCTGGATGAATTACTCTGATTATGCCATTGTCAACAACATGAAATTTTTGGGTATTGTTTTCTTTCCTTTATAGAGAAAGAAAATATTTGAAGTTGAAAAAGGAAAAAACTTCTTCAGCGCATTTTAAAAATTTGATCAGAGTAGACTTGCTACTGATCAAAAAATTAGGTTAGGTAGGTTAGGTCAAAATGAAGAAGTTTTTGATTTTTGTGTATTTAAGCCTTTGTAAGCCTTAAGCCTTTAGGTGATGTTTCTCCAGCTATTTTTAAACGAGTTACTATCTGGAGCTCCGGTTAAAGGCTTATTTCAGGGTTCTCTTATCGCTGGTTTAGCTGGTCCGTGGAGGCGTCGACTATACATGAGAGAACCCTGAAATAGCTCACGTTTCCCTTCCATAGGTCTTAAGGCTATAAAGCTGCGAGCCTAGCGCAGCCATGTAATGTTGTGGCATTGTATAAGACTAGCCTATTTGATCGAGGGGCCCATGGCTGGAGATTAATTGTAGGTCACATCATGGTCGAGGAGACCTAGGCTCGGATAGGTGTAGTATTAATTCTAAGTGGGCTTCTCCGAAGCTTCGAACCTTGAACCGGCTTAAATAGGCTGAGGACCCGGGTCAGCCCATAGACGGATTCCATAGTGACATAGGTATAGCTCCTCGATCAGGGTAGGCGCCTTTACTCCTATTCGTAGGCGAAGACTATTGTTATTGTGGCGGTGACCTGGATCTCCCCCGGCGTTATCGGGGTCCCCGCCTCCTCAGCTTTTAAAGTGTATACCTCGTAGGGTCGGGGTGGCGTTGACGACTGGAACTCGATTCGGATCGGCCCCTTTAATTTAAGGTTTAGGGTTTCAGCTATTTTCTGGGCTTTAGTCTCCGCATCCCTCGCAGCTGATTCCAGGGCTTTCTCCGCCAGTTCTTCCTTTAGTCTGGGGGATAATGTGAACTCTATATAGGCTATTTGGTTTGCTCCCGCCTCTACGGCTGTGTCGATTATCAAGCCTGTGCGCGATATCTCCACGGTTACCCTGAGCTCGTTGCGGCATGTATATCCCACTATCCTAGGAGGCTTCGATTCAAAGTTGTAGTTCGGGTTTAGATAGTATCCCGTGGTCTCCATATCGCCCTCTGCTATTCCCTTCTCTCTTAAGGCGGAGATCACGCTGCTCATCTTTTCCGCGTTCAGGGTTTGGGCTTCACTGGCGGTCTCGGCCACGGTTTCGACGGCTAAAGTTATATATGCCATGTCTGAGGCTGAAGAGGCAACTCCGAAGCCTGACACAATTATTGTATGCTCCTCCGCGGGGTTCTCTAAGTGCTGCGAGGTCGTAGGTGCGGCTACAGTTTTACCGTGCGTTTCAATGAGGGCGGCTGAGATTGTTACGCCTAGAAGGACTGCGAGCAAGGCGATTCCTACTATCAGGAATTTAATAGACGTATTCAAATCTAACCACCAAATCCTTCTAAATATCCTTGTTTGGATATAGCTTATCCGGCGTGGGATTTAACCCTTTCCAGGATTTGACGATCATGTTCGACAGGGTTTAAAAGGATTTAATTAGCCGAAATCCCCTAATCTTAAATGGAAGGCTTTGATGGATCGGGGTTGATCAAGGTTGATTAGAGGTTTGGAGGAGAGGTTCCAAGTCTTATATCTGGATGAGAGAAGCGCGAATCTAGGCGAGGTCATCTCCTCGAAGACGGGGATCAAGGTGGTGGAGACTCTCTACAGATGTGCCGGCAGGGTTGGGTTATCCGCATCCGAACTCTCTGAGAGGGTTGGGGCTCCAAGGACCACGATCCTACATCATCTATATAAGCTTACGGAGGCGGGACTTGTGGAAGTCCATCCCCTACTGCGGAGGGACATCGACTGGAAAAGGTTCTGGAGCGAGGCTGCGAGGCTGGACCTATCTAGAGCAGAGGCGGATAGGCTGAGGAGGGCCAGAATCTCAGGGGAGAAGCTCTTCCTACCAGTGAAAGAGGGAGTAATCCTGATCCCTGAAAGTGTTAGGGAAGCGGAGGCTAAGAGGAGGCCCTTAAGGGAGGCCGTAGCCGCCATAGGATCCAGCATAGGCCTTGCAGGCGCACTCATACTCCTAAGGGAGTACGTGCAACCTATACCTAAGGTGAGGCTCGCCGAGGCAACGCCGCAAACCTCTACTATTTCCCTTCTTGGATTAACCCTCATAGCCATAGCTGCCGCCATCGATATAGTATGGCTGATCTTAACCCTCAAAGTGATGAGGAAAAGCCGGAGACAATACAACTCTAATCTACATAATAGGGCCGACAAATAAGGTTAAACCATTATAATATATAGAAGACTGGACTCGATCCCAGAAAGTACTTCAATAGATCGGGGATAGATAGCGCTGGAGATAGTTTAGAAACGGTGTAAAGCGCTTAAGTAGACGATGGGAGAAGCTGAGTTTAATGATCCTTTTTAGCCTAGGTGTAAAAGGCGACGAGGTCTCCCACGTAGTGAGTAGCTAGAACAACGGCGATGGCTATGATGAGGTGCTCTAAAATTACCTTGTAGGCTTTTACCTTTGTCTTCCTTGCGATGTAGACGCTAAACAGGGTTATTAGGAATAGCCCCCAGCCTATGCTGGCTAAGATAGCGGATGCGAGATGCAGCAGCAGGATCGGAATTAGGAAGGTCAAAGCGAAGAGGAGTTTAGAAGTGAAGGTATAGAAGGCCGACTCCCAAACCTCTTTTATGGAATGAGATGCCTCCGACTCCTCAGAGATGTGCATGGCCATGGAATCTGATAGGGCATCGGCCACAGCTATGACTAATACGCCGCCGATTATGACTGGCCTGGAGTGGGTGCCGGAATGCAATCCCACTATTAAACCTAAAGTGGTTATTATTCCGGAAGTGAGGCCGAAGCCAATCCCCTTCCTCATAGGGATCCTCATATTCAGCATCTCCGAAACGGTTTGAAAGCCGAAGGAGCTGCTTATAAGGTTTCATATAATTATTGATGCTCCTAAATTAAGGCTTATTGAGTTCTACTACTGCTGCTTATATGAGCCATGAAAGCCTTGACTCCTCCATGAGAGGAGACTGCTATGATTCATGCTCCAACGTTTATATCTATTATTGTTTTGCTGGGGTATAAATAATGTATTCTCGACTGTCGAGTGGGGAATATTTTGCCCTGGCGAAGCTGTCTCCGCGAGCCAAGTTCAGGGAATGAAATTATGGATGGTCATGATTGTAAACATGTTTTGGAAAAGGAGGTATTTGAATCCGCTCTCCCTTTATCGCAGGCTACTATTGGGTTCTCCTTTTAGATCATGATCTTTTATTTTTTCTGGTTTATGGTACTGTGACGCTTTTGGCAAGGTTTCTCGGCTTATCTGGGTCCAAGCCTTTCTCCACGGCCATGTAATAGGCGAAGAGTTGTAGGGGAACTATATATGGGATCGGGGAGAGGGTTTCAGCTATTCCCTTAGACATCTCGACGTAGCGGTCAGCCTCCTCCACTAGTTCTTTATCTCCTTCCTCACAGAGGACTATTATGTCGGCTCCTCTAGCCTTGAGCTCCATTACGTTTCCCAGGATCTCCTTCCTAGTTTCATCGCGGGGGCATATGAATACTGCAGGTATCCCATCCTCGACTAGGCTTATCGGGCCGTGTTTGGATTCCCCGGCTGGATAGGATAGGGCTGGAACATAGGTTATCTCGAGGAGCTTCAGTCCTCCCTCCATGGCGGTAGCGGAGCTTATACCCCTCCCCAGGAAGAGGAAGAGCCCCTTCTTAGAGTATTCCCTAGCTAAGAGCTTAATGTCATCTTCTCTCTTCCTTATCACCTGCTCGATGATGCCTGGGATCCCATTTAAATTCTCCTTAAGCTCATCTATCTCGTCCTGGGAGAGCTTACCTCTGATCCTAGCCAGCCTTAAGGCTAATTGGGCTAATACTATGAGCTGGGCCGTGAAGGTTTTAGTGGCTGCAACCCCGATTTCAGGGCCGGACTGCTGGACCAGGTAAGCCCTTGAAACCCTCGTTAGGGTTGACCCTACGATGTTGGTTACCCCTAGAACAGTTGCAGCCTTCATTCTGGCGTGATCCACGGCCCTTAATACGTCATAGGTTTCACCTGATTGACTTAGGGCTAGGACCAGGCTTTCAATACCTACGGTGTCGCCGTATTTCTCAATGAATTCCGAGGCTCTAACGGGATATGTTGTAAGCCTTGCCAGTTTTGAGAACATATAGGAGGCGGCGAGGCAGGCATGGTAGGATGTGCCTGAGCCGATGAGGAACACCTCCTCCCCCCTGTCGAGGAAAGTGGCTGCGAGGTCCAGGTATGATCCCTGAAGCCTTAGAGCGTTCCTCAAACTTATAGGCTGCTCATGAATCTCCTTAAGCATGAAATGAGGGTAACCATGCTTCTCAGCAATCTCGAAAGTCCAATCTAAAACTTTGACAGCTCGCTTAACAGGCGTATCATCGGAGATCCTCCTGATCTCGAAGCCTCCAGGCTTGAGTATGGCTATCTCACCATCGCCGAGTGGAGCCACCTCATTAGTGTATGGGAGAATCGCTGGAATGTCGGAGGCGCAGAAGACGCCTCCTCCTGAGACCCCTATAATGAGTGGACTCTCATTCCTGGCGCAGATGATCTTATCCGGCTCTTTAGGCGATATAACTGCGAGGGCGTAGGAGCCCCTTATCCTCCTCACCCCTTTCAAGGTAGCTCTGTAAAGGTCATCGCCAGCGATGAGCTCTTCCTCGACTAAATGGGCGACGCTCTCCGTATCGGTTCTGGAGACGTATCTATGGCCCTTCTCCATGAGAAGGCCCTTAACCTCCTGGAAGTTCTCTATAACCCCGTTATGGACCACGGCTACCAAGCCCCTGCAATCTACATGGGGATGTGCATTCTCCTTCGTCGGCGCGCCGTGGGTGGCCCATCGGGTATGGCCGATCCCCATCGATCCAGGCAGTGCCTCAAGCCTAATCCTCCTATTTATATCATCTATCCTACCCGCATCCTTCTCCACATACAAGAGACCACCATGCACGGTCGCTATCCCAGCGGAGTCGTATCCCCTGTACTCAAGCCTCTTAAGGGCCTGATAGATCAGGGGTGCGGCACTTCCCTCTCCGAGCACACAGCCGATTATCCCGCACATAGCCCTCTCCACAACCATCGAATCCTACTCGGCTCCCCTAAATTAGGGGCAAACAATACTTAACTATGACGGCCATGCGCCTGGGCTTCGCCGCTTATGAAAGGCATCCTAGGACTTCCCGCACATTGTTCAGCAGCCCTCCACCTCACCCAGCAGGGATAGATCTCCGGTATCCAGTGGAGAATAGGTCTGGAGCGGCTCTTCGACCCCATTCATCTTCCTAAAATGGCGAAGCTTTCTCCCCCTAGCAGATTCGGATCACTGCTTGGATGTAATCAGAGAATTTAAATTTAATTAGTGGAAGAAGAGAGGGATGAATTAGGGGCATAAGCTTATGAGCCATCATGAAGTCAGCCTTCTCAGGGATAGATCCCTAAGGATGCTCAATTCAGCTAGAAACTGTCTGTATAACAGGGATTACGACATCGCGGCGTTCATGGCCGAACAAGCCTTACAGCTTTACCTGAAATCCCTCATCTTGGAGTTAACGGGCGAAGTGCCCCGCGTCCACGCCGCGAGGCAGCTGACACGGATACTCAGAGATCTATCAAATAAGCCCGAGGACATTGACGACTTCGTGAGGAGGAAGAGAAGCCTACTGATCAGGCTTGAGGAAGCCTACATAGGCTCCCGCTATCTACCTCGAATATACGAGGGAGACGAGGCTGAGGAGCTTGTGGCCTTTGCCGGAGGCGATAAGGTTTGCTGAGAAGAATGTTAAGGACGAGAGTTGAGTTGGGGGAGCTTGCCCGGGACTGGTGGAGCTGGTGTAAAGCCATCGCCGAAGCCGCGGAGAAGACCCTCGGTTCAAGCCGCGTCTATGTCTTCGGCAGCGCCGCCGAGGGATATGCGACAGGAGGAAGTGACGTAGACGTACTGGTAGTCGCCGGAAGACTGCCCCGTAGCTTCAGGTTAAGAGGAGAAGTTAAGGCTAGGATAGAGGAGGAGGCAGGCCTCCCCCTCTATCATCCATTCGAGATACATCTGGCAACTTGGAAGGAGGCCGAGGCGAATCCCATATACCGGGAAGCGATCAAGAAGGGAAAAATCATTAATACATAGGGACTGGACTCCATGAAACCCATAGAAGAGAACGTCGAAGAGAGCCGTGAACAATTAACAGATAGATCTCTAGGGCAGAAATAAAGACGCCATTGGTATGGGGAAGAAAGATGGAGGGATCCTCCCGGGGAGAGCTTATTGGGATGCTTTAGGTTACTTAACTGTTAAGAAGTGTTGCGGAGCCCATCATGGTCTGTCGACTACACGCCCTATCGGTGGCACGTAAAGGTTTTTATGCGGGAAATCAGGATTGGTTCAGGTAGTCGTAGATCCAGGATGGCTTGAAGGGCTATTTTATGCTCGACGATGAGGAGTACCGTAGGTGGATGAGGTCCTCCAGGATGACTTTGGAATCGGCGAGGGGCGACCTTGAGAGGGGCGATTATAACTGGGCATGCTTCAAAGCCCATCAGGCCGCGGAGTTCGCCGTTAAAGCACTGCTTCATGGGCTGGGGCTGCCCGCTCATGGACATGGCGTATCCAAGCTCCTAATGGAATTGCCTGGAGACTTGGAGGCTCATGGGATGCTCCGGGAGGCGAAGGCCCTAGACAAGTATTATGTTCCAACAAGGTATCCTAATGCTTGGGCTGAGGGAACCCCTGAAGACTATTATACGAGGGAGGACGCTGAGGAAGCCGTCGACTATGCTAAAAAAATTATCGGTAAGGTGGAGCATTCTTGGAGGTCCTTAGAACGAGGAGGAAGTTAGCGGAGAGGGCCGTCGAGGCGGCGTCCGAATGGGTTGCAGGGCTCCCCTTCAAGGTTACAGCTATCCTCATCGGATCCTACGCTAGGGGAGACTTCAACCTATGGAGCGACGTGGACTTACTGCTCCTATCGGATAACTTCAAGGGTGATCCTATAGATAGGCTCTCCATCTTGGATGTCCCTCCCGGCTTCCAGGTTATACCGTTAACCCTGAAAGAATTTGAGAAAATCTTGAAGAAGAGGAACCCCATCGCCGTGGAGGCCTTAAATTCGGGGATAATCCTCAGGGACGATTTCAAACTAAGGGAGGAGACCCTACCGAGTTAAGGCCGTTCCTCCCCGCCGGTGTCATGGACCTGAACGCCTCTGGGCTGGCTGGGCGCCGTATCCTCCACTCAACCTTCAGCCTGGCGGGGCTAATGGTCTAATGGTTGTCCTTAAATATTCCCATAGGCTTCTACGTCTCCATACATGCGTATGCGGCTTTCAGGGCTGCGCCATCCCCGGTCGGCCTTACAGCTCGGGGAGGAGGCTGACGCAGGAGGTGCCATGGATTAGGGATTCACAGCTGCGGGTGCTTAAGGACGATCTCCTCACGTTCTCCGAGAAGATACTCTCGTTGAGGCGTGTGGACGGTTCA
>JAWBPF010000024.1:0-16285 GCA_038825355.1 Bathyarchaeia archaeon | reverse complement strand
ACCTGCCGGGCCTCAGAAGCGCCGGATCAATTATGTCAGGCCTATTGGTCGCCGCTAAAACTACCACGTTGCGAAGCTCTTCAAGCCCGTCCAGCTCTGTTAGGAGTTGGCTTATAACCCTCTCCGTTACGCCTGAGTCCGCGTATCCTGCACCCCTCCTAGGCGCCAGGGAGTCCACTTCATCGAAGAATATTATCGCGGGAGCAGCCGTCCTAGCCTTACGGAAGGTCTCCCTCACACCCTTCTCGGATTCGCCAACCCATTTAGATAGGAGTTCAGGACCCTTCACGGAGATGAAGTTCACCTCGCTCTCCGTAGCCAAAGCCTTGGCCAGCAGGGTTTTACCTGTTCCAGGGGGGCCGTAGAGGAGGATGCCCTTAGGGGGAGAGGCCTTGGCGTATTCGAAAACGCCCTGATATTTTAGGGGCCACTCCACCGTTTCTATCAGCTCCTGCTTCGCCTCCTCGAGGTCTCCTATATCGCTCCAATGCACGTTAGGTACTTCAACTAGGACTTCCCTCATAGCAGACGGTTCAACATCCCTTAAGGCGTCTAGGAAGTCGCTCATAGATACGTGGAGCTTCTCCAATACTTCAGGGGGGATCGTCTTCGACTTCAAGTCTATCTCTGGCATAACCCTCCTGAGGGCGCGCATGGCAGCCTCCTTGCAGAGGGCGGCGAGGTCGGCTCCTACGAATCCATGGGTTGCATCCGCAAGCCTCTCCAGGTCTACATCCTCGGATAATGGCATACCCCTAGTATGGATCTGGAGGATCTCTAGGCGGCCGTTCCTGTCCGGTACTCCTATCTCGATCTCCCTGTCGAACCTTCCAGGCCTCCTCAAGGCTGGATCGACTGCGTCAGGCCTGTTTGTTGCGCCTATGACGACTACCTGACCCCTCGATTTTAGTCCGTCCATCAAAGCCAGGAGCTGCGCTACTATCCTACGTTCAACCTCTCCCGTAACCTCTTCTCTCCTAGGGGCTATGGCATCTATCTCGTCGATGAAAACTATGCTTGGAGCATTCTTTTCAGCCTCCTCGAAGATCTCCCTTAGACGGGCCTCAGACTCCCCGTAGTATTTGCTCATGATCTCCGGACCATTTATAGAGGTGAAATATGCGTCGGTCTCGTATGCTACAGCCTTGGCTAGTAAGGTTTTACCTGTTCCAGGGGGGCCGTAGAGGAGGATGCCCTTAGGGGGCTCTATTCCCAGCTTCTCGAACAACTCCGGGTATTTGAGGGGGAGCTCTATCATCTCCCGAACCCTCTGAAGCTCGCTGCCTAAGCCACCTATATCCTCATATGTAACCTTGGAGACCTTCCTGGCCTCCGCAGCCGCCTTCTCAGCCACCTCTATACGGGTTGAGCCCGTGATTACTACGGCGTCGCCTCTAGGCCTGTGGTCCGCCACTATGAACTCTATGGGCGTTCCAAAGAAGTTTATTCTCAGGCGGTCCCCCACCGAGACGGGTGTGGATTCGAGGATCTTAGCTAGATACTCTGTTCCCCCAGCTATCTCTATAGGCTCCGTGGGTGTAAGAGTGACCTGAGTAGACTCCGGGCAGTCGATCTTCTCGATCTCTACACGGTCGTCGATGCCTGTTTTCGCATTGGTTCTGATTATACCGTCGATCCTGATTATGCCCGTACCCCTATCCTGGGGGTATCCGGGCATAGCCTTAGCGACCGTGACCCTGCCTCCCCTTATCCGGATTATGTCTCCAGGCTTTATATCCAGTTCAGCCATCGCATCTAAGTCTATCCTCGCTATCCCCCTGCCGACATCCCTAGCCAAGGCTTCTTTAACCCTTAAGACAGCCTTTCCATCCCTGTCTGATCGATCGCGCATGATGGATCCCATCGAATTATTACCCAGCCTATTTAAATAAACCTTTAGGAAAATATCTTTCATCTAGGATGCCAGTGGTTTACTATGCCTAGGAAGAGCCGCCTAATCTTCGACGCCGCCAATAGAGTATTGGGCATCGATCATGCAGGAGAGTTATCTAAGAGCATGGATGTGATCGGGGATATAGCCATCCTCAAGATGCCCGGCTTGGCTGAGCCTTTAAGCCGTGAACTAGGCGAGGAGCTTTTAAGGAAGGCTCCCTATCTCAGGGTGGTTTTAAGGCAGTCCACACCGGTTATAGGCGACCACCGCATCAGAGGCCTGGAATGGCTGGCTGGCGAGAAGAGGACCGTAACCTATCATAGGGAGTATGGATGCCTATTCAAAGTTGATGTGGCGAAGGTCTATTTTTCGCCTAGGCTAAGTAGTGAGCGGATGCGAGTCGCCGGGATGGTTGAAGAAGGAGAAACTGTGTTGAACATGTTTGCAGGGGTTGGATGCTTCTCCATCCTGATCGCTAAGAGATTAAGGGAGGTGAAGGTTTACTCCATTGATTTAAATCCTGAAGCCGTCCATCTCATGTTAATCAATACTGTGCTAAATAAGGTTCAGGGGAGGGTGATCTCCATCCTCGGGGACTCCAAGACAACCATATATAACCTGTTTCGAGAGGGCTTTGATCGGGTCTTAATGCCCCTACCCGAAAAGGCGGGGGAATACCTTACACCGGCTTTATACGCGCTTAAACCTGAGGGGGGTATGATCCATTACCAGAGCTTCGTACATGCCGACAAGGGTGAAAACCCTGTTATAGGTGCATTTAAGGGACTGAGAGAGAGTCTGGGGGATGTCGACTTTGAGGTTGAAGGTGGACGTATAGTAAGGGAGGTGGGGCCGTTCCGATATCAAGTAGCCTTAGATATAAAAGTTTTTAGAAAGAAGCAGTTATGAGTAGGAGGAGAGGATCTCTCCACGCATCGGTCTTGGAATTGTTTATAGATAAACCTTATTTATACCTGGTTACTCTGTTACTCGGTTCTGGTGAGTAGGTATCCCATTACTAGTAGTCCCATGAATGAGACTGAGGCTACCACAGTTCCAGCAGCGAACCATCTAGCGGTTAACGGATTAGCAGCTAACTCCGCCTTTATAAAGGTTGAAAGCGTCCCCAATCCTTTAACGACGAACTGCGTCCTTATGAGCTCGTTCCATGATAGGAGGAATCCTAATATGCCTGCTGAGAGGACCTCCCATTTAATGAGGGGCAGCGTAATGTATCTGAATACGCTGAGGGGGCTGGCCTTGGATACGCTGGCCGCCAACTCGTATTCCATTAAGTTGGGGTCGAAGCGGGCCATCATCAAGATTAAACCGAAGGGTACGGCGAAGATTACGTCCACGGCGACCGGGGACCAGAATGAGAGCTGCAGCCCGATATATTTATAGAAGATTAGGGATCCCAGTCCAAGTATTACCCCTGGGGTGATGAAGCCTAGGAGCACCGTGTAGAATAATGCGTCTCTACCCTTCACCCTATGGCGTAGAGCTAACGCTGTGCTCGTCACTAGTAGACAAGTTATCACGCCAGACGCCGACGCGATCAACACGGAATTCTTTAGGGCTTTCCAGAGCTGCGGATAATGTATTATAGGCATATAGGCTTGGTATTCATATCCTTTCCATTCACCTATATACCAGTGTACGGAGAAGCTTTCTATGGGGAAGCTTATCTTTGGACCGGACTTGAAGGAGAGGAGTATCATCATAAGTATTGGAAGGTATATTATGAAGATCATTACTGCAATATATGTTTTCGCTAAAGCTTTACTCAGCTTCATTTCGATCACTCATATATCAGCTTTTTTATATCAACTATCTTCAATAGGATGTAGAGTATTAGAAGCGCTATCGCCAACAGGATCGTGGATAAAGCCGCCGCATAAGGCCAGACGAAGTTTGTTGCATATGTGGCCACCGATAAGCCTAGAACCTGGAGGCCCCCAGCCCATAATCCAGGGGTAATGTGATCGCCTATCACGTTGACGAAGACGAATATGAAGCCGCAGACTATCCCCGGCTTCGCTAATTTGAATATTATATCGTATTGGATCCTGTGGGGAGGCGCCTTGGAAACCATCGCTGCATGGATCAGGTCGGGATCTATTCTCTGGAGCGCCAACTGAATAGGGAACATCATGAATACTAGATATGACTGGAACCAGATGAGTATAAGCGCACCCCTAGAGTATAGGAAGCGGATGGGCTCCCTGATTAAACCTATCGATCTAAGGATATAGTTGACTATGCCTTCATCGCCTAGAACGGGTATCCATGTAACCGATCTGATAGTCCAGTCTATCAGGAAGGGGACTAGGAGGAGGCTGATTACATATGTCCTCAACTTATTGCTCTTAATGGTGAAAGTTAGGAAGTGGGCTAGGGGATATGCGAATACCAGGGTTACTATGCAGGTTAATATCGCCATTCCAAAAGTGTTATATAGGATTATTGGGGCTTGAGGGCTCGTAAAGAAGCCTATGTAATTGCTTAAGGTGAGCTTCGGCTCATAGCCTAAATGGCCTGAAGCCGTGTAGAAGCTCATCACCACCATTACGAAGAGGGGTGCTACCAGGAATATTATATAGCTGACTATCCCTGGAAACAACATTAAGTAATGGGTAAGCTTAGCCATGGGATCCCCTCCTATCTGCCATATATGACTGCTTCTACGTCCAATCCCTCTATTACGCTCGGCTTCTTTATTAGGATGGCGTCGTCTACGCTCCATCCGAGTTGGTATTTCTCGCCGATTTTAACCTGTCCTAGATCCGACTGGGGTATCATGACCTTCACGGTTAGGTTCTTCTCGGCTTCGAATATCAGCTCCACGTTCTCTCCGAAATAGTAGTACTCTAGGAGGCTTGCGAATATCTTATTCTCCTGGTCTGAGGCTTTAGATCCAAACTTTATATATTCAGGTCTAACAGCGTATGCTACCTTCTCGTTGAGGAGACCTTCCTCTCTAGCCTTAGCCTTGAAATCTCCGATCTCAGTATTCACAACGTATTCGTCTCCTTTAAGGTCGGTTACTCTACCCGGGAGGAGGGTTATGCCGCCTACGAACCTTGCCGCAAAAACTGTCTTAGGCTTATTGTAAATCTCTTGGGGGGTACCTATCTGTTCTATCACGCCTGTGTTCATTATCATCATCTCATCCGCTAGACTTAAACCATGCTCCTGGTGATGCGTGGTGAGGATAAACGTCGTCCCCAATTTATCATGGATTATCTTGAAGTCCTCCATAAGCTTCCTTTGAAGCCTATAATCAAGTCTCGTGAAGGGCTCGTCTAGGAGCAGGACGGAGGGCTCTATCGCCAAGGCTCTGGCTAATGCCGTCCTCTGCTTCTGTCCTCCGCTGAGTTCATGGGGATACCTCTTCTCAAATCCACTTAACCCTACTAATTCTAAGACCTCGTTAACCTTGTTCTTGATCTCTGATCGGGGCTTGCCCAACATCTTTAAGCCGAAGGCGACGTTATCGAAGACGTTCATGTGAGGCCAGCAGGCATACGTTTCCAGCATCATGGATATATCCCTTTTATGGGCGGGCACATTCTTCACTTCCTCCCCTTTAATATAGAGTTCTCCCTCGTCGTAATCTAGGATTCCAGCGATGATCTTCACTAGTGTGCTCTTTCCACAGCCGCTCGGCCCCATGATGACGTAGAAGTCCCCTTCCTTAACATCGAATGAGACATGGTTTAAGGCTAATACGTTGCCATACCATTTAACTATATCCCTTGCCTCGATGATCTTATTCCTCATGTTGACCCACTGAGATATATGGTCTTAAAATCGTTATCCTTATAAAACTTACCGTAGAGAATCCTGCTGCTAAATCATGGTTCACCGCCTTCTACGACTGGCTTCGGAGAGCTGTAGGGCAAGCCTTCAGCCCTAGACAATTGACCAGACCATTTCAATACTGGAAATTTACCTGAGATAAAGCGACTCGATTGAATCCCGCGTAGCTAGCCTCCTCGAAAGCCGTTAGAATCCTAAAAGTCCATATGGGAGAGTTATCGCGTCTATGGTTATGTGAAATATGAGTTATGCAAAGTTTTTTATACTTAATCGATGAAACTCTCTACGAGGGAATATCCCTTGAGCGAAGAGAAAGTAAGTAGGAGAAGTTACGTCAAGTATGCTGCAGCCGGTGTCGTAGTAGTTGCAGCAGCCGCCGGTGGAGCATATTATTATACGCAAACTCAGAGGAAGCCCAAGACCGTGAGGTATCTAGGTGACCCATTCCATTTCCCCGAGGATGCCGCGGTTAAATGGAATAGTGAGCATCCATTAATACAAGTAGAGCAGACCTTCGTGCCCTTCTTCGCATTGGGTCAGAGACAGCTCGCCGATCCCACAGCCTGGGATATTGGAAGCTCCGGGAGACATAGACAATTGATCACCGGGGGAGTCCTTCAGAAGATCCCCATAGAAAAAGTTCCAAGATGGGAGTTAGATAAGGTTCTGGACATATTCAATGACCCGGGTAAAGGCCTACCTTTAATGCAGAAGAATTATCCGGAGCAGGTAGATAGGTTCCTGTCCCTTCTCTGGTATGAGCCGGTTAAATACTTCGCAGCGGTCCCGTTCTTCTGGAACTTCGACTCATGCACCTATCTGCCCGAGTTCTTACCCTTTGAAGAGAAACCTAACCAGACGAGCTTTTCATACTCTGAGCTCTGGAATCCCGAATGGAAAGGAAGGGTTGGATGCCAGGATGAAGGCCTAACCACGTTCGCCGAGGCTACAAACGAGTTAAACGCCGAAGGAGAGCTGCCACAGGTCGGAAATCCATGTAACATGAACGAGGATGAGGTTGACCGGGTATTCAATTACCTTCTACCGATAGTTAAAAGTGGGCAGATTAGGACTTTCTGGTTCGACTACGGCGACATAGTTAACCTACTCTCAACTAGGGAGGTTTGGCTCTCCAGCACATGGCAGCCTCCAAGCTTCGACTGTAGAAAGGCTGGAACACCTGCCTACTATGCAGCCCTTAAAAACGGACCCTTCCTATGGTATAACTGCTACTACATGTCGAAACATCATAACCCGGATGTAACTGAGGAATGCTACGAGATAATGTCATGGTCGATCTCCCTTTGGAGATCCATGCTCTATACAAGGCAGGGCTATCCAACCTCCGCATGCTACTGGCCGGATTATAAGGAGAAGATGGGCGACGAGTTCTACGGCTGGTTCTACTTAGGACAACCCACATACAAGTCGATCGACGATGCACTCAAAGAGGACTGCTGGCCGAACAACCCTGAATACTGGAACCTAGAGGATCGGCTTAAACACGCCATGTTCACCCACGACATATACTTCAAGAACATCTTGGAGCCCTACTTCACGAATGAGACGACAAATCCGAGAAGCGGGTCACCTAATCCTAAAGGCAACGTCAGAGATCTCACCTCAGTAGACTTCAAGAAGAAGATTACGAGGTACTTCCTCTCCCCTGAACTACCGGACAAAAACGATTACTACGTGAAAAAATTCGAGGAGTTAAAGGCTAACCTACCAACCTAAGCCGTCAATCTATCCCGAAATCCCTCCTTATTTTTTTCACTCTCTCCGGCGCTGTACCCTCCATCCTCCTCTTATAGTCTGCTTCAGGCTTAGGTAAACGCTTACATAGGATGAGATCATCGATCCTCAGAATAGTGTACACGGCCTCGAAAGCTGTTTTCACAGCCTGAACCTTAACCTGCACCGGCTCCAATACCTGGCTGGAGACCATGTCGCAGGGCTCCCTCTTGAAAACGTCAAATCCAATATTAACTCCACCTTGACTGTGTCTGAATCTTAAATTGGGCAATACATCTACGGGTCTAAGCCCTGCGTTCTGGATCAATACTGAAGGTATCGAGTGAAAAGCCTCAGCTATAGCATCTATTACAAGCTGCTTCTTACCTGATATCTGCTTGGAGTAATCCCTGAGATGACGGGCTATCTCCAGCTCTAATGCTCCACCTCCAGCCACTACTCGTCTATCCCGCCACAATACACTTATGGTTTTGAAGACGCTTCTTACAGCTGTCTCAGCGTCTAAGAGAAGCTGCGTATTAGCTCCCCTTAATAAAATGTTGACAACTTTCGGGTCTTTACATCCCTCCACAAACCACCAGGGTTCACCAGCTATCCTCCTCAACTCTATGAGCTCCGCCGTTCCGAGATCAGATGCATCCAATACGTTTACATCAGAAACAATGTTAGCCCCAGTGGCTTCAGCAACCTCCTCAAGCTCGGGCGGAGGGAACCTCCTTATAGTGAGAAGCTTTATCCTAGCAAGGTAGTCTATCAGCTCCGGGTCTATCCCCTTCTCAACGAATAAGACGTTAGCTCCAGTCGAAGAAACCTTCTCAACGATGCCCCTTAGAATATTCAACTTCTGGAACTTGTATTCTTCATAGTCTCGGAGTGTTCTCAAGATGGCTCCATGGCTTAGATGCCTCGTTCTACCCTTCTCCGGTATCTTCAACCCGCCCTTCAATACCGCGATCTTGGCATCTACAACTTTCTCAGGCATATCTGGATGGGTTGGCTCCCGATAAAATACGCATCCCATCACGAGTCTACTATCTCCTATCCATCCCCCTTCAACCTTCTTAACCTTCACATTTGAAAGCACGTCTACGAGATTCAACTCATCTACAGACCTGACCACCTTAAGTATCATGTCCGCTATCAAATCTCCGAATTCAAGTAGGCAACCCGAAGTTAGAGAAGTCTTCACTATTTGAGATATGACCCTATCATCAGCCGTGTTTATGGGCATAGCATTCCGATCTATTATTTCAATTACCCTATTCATCGCTTCGATACATCCATCCTGTATGATGGATGGATGTATCCCCTCCTCTATAAGCACCTTGCAGTTCCTCAGGATCTCTCCGGCTAGAATAATTGAAGTGGCGCCTCCTCCACCAGCCTCCTTCTCAGCGGCTACAGCTGCTCCAGCCAGGAATTGCGCGACTGGATGTTGAAGAGGAGTTTTCCTGAATATAGTCTCGGCATCGTTAGAGATGTATGTAATCCTGCTTTTCCCCTCCTGAGCTATAATGATTTTATCTAATCCTTGCGGGCCAAAAGTTGTTTTCAAGAATTCGGAGATGTACTCAGCTACCTCGATATTCAAGAGTTGAAGGCTTCTCTTCTGCTCCCTCCTCGCACCTTTCCCCAGTACGTAAACTGGTTCGCTGTCTAGGTAAATGTCAGGCCTTGGAACCCTTTCGTGGCTAAGCGGATACTCAGGCTTCCATCCCTTCAAAACTTTTTTCAATTCCCCCTCCTCCTTCCCCCATTAAACCCCGGGTATATTTCTAGACGGCTCTGATTCTGTGAGGAGCGCCGTTATCTATTGGCTAGGGGTTCAACCCCTCCATTCCGTCCCGACTCCTAACTTTATAAACTCATTGACCGTATTAATTTAAAAAAGTTAACTTGGAAAGCTGGTGAAGATCTTGAAGATATACGCTCTCCAATTAAAATGCGAGCTCGCCGATAAAGAGGCTAACCTGCGTAGAATAGAGAAATGGCTGGATTTACTCCATAAAGACGAGCCGGATTTAATATTATTTCCAGAACTATCAACTACAGGATACAACCCGATCTTGATAGGAGATAAATTCCGGGAAATGGCTGAACCCTTACCAGGACCTACAACCGAGAAACTATCTAGGAAAGCAGACGAATATAACGTTAGAATAATCTTAGGAATCGCTGAAAGAGACGGAGAGGACACGTATAACAGCGCCGCCATTGTGGAGCCAGGTGGAAGAGTGTCAAAGTTTAGAAAAGTGCATCTATACGGCTATGAGCCTAGATTCTTCAGCCCTGGACAAGACTACCCGGTATTCGATACTAAAATAGGACAGCTAGGTATAATGATATGCTACGATTCAAGCTTCCCCGAGGTTGCAAGAATATTAACCCTTAAAGGGGCACAGCTCATACTCGTACCATCCGCATGGAGATACCAAGACCTCGATTTATGGAGAATGGTGATCAACACTCGCGCATTTGAAAACACCGTCTATGTAGCTGCATCAAATAGAGTAGGAGTCGAAGGGGGCCTACACCTATTTGGAAATTCAAAGATCATAGATCCAAGAGGCGGGACGGTAAGTGAAGGTGAACTCGACAAGGAGATGGCGGTCTCCGCAGATGTAAATTTGGAAGAGATTAACAGATATAGAGATGAACTGCGAATGTTAAGGGATAGAAAACCTGAGACTTATAGTGAAATACTAAAACTCCAGTGAAAGCTTCAATAAAGCTATATGTTCCAGCCACCATCGAGAATCCAATTAAGAGGTTTTGAAACATTGAACGCTAACCATGCTAGGTTTAAGGTAGGGATAGTTAGGGTCGTCAGCCTCTCAGACCCGGAGACTCTGAACTGCCATGGGAGGCTTTTAGAAGAAGTTCTTCCGGAGATATCTACCGAGTCTAGATGTATCCACGACCAGCCTAAGGGAGTATACGATGAAAACTCTAAATCTGAAGCTGCTGTAAAAGTCGTCGATCTCGTAAGGGAGTTCTCCAAAAATGTAGATGCCTTGATCGTTAGCTGCACGGAGGATCCTGGAGTTAGAGAGGCACAGGAGGTATCTAGAGTCCCGGTGATAGGTGCGGGTAGGGCAGCAGCTTCATTATCAATCTACTACGGGGATAATATTGGAGTATTAGGCTTAGGAAAGGAGCCGCCTAAACCCTTCAGGGAGGTCCTCAGGGACAGAATCAAGGTTTATAGAGGGTTAAATGGAGGTACTACAATCGATCTATTCACTCCTACAGGTAGGGATAAGGCCTTGAAAGCGGCAACCGATATATGTAGAGATAAAGTAGATTGTCTCCTTCTAGGATGCACAGGCTTCACCACTATAAACCTTTATAGTAAATTGAGGTACAGGGTCACTAAACCTGTAATAGACCCGGTTATAGCATCGGGATTGGTAGCCCTCTATGAGGCTAAAAGGATTGTGAGAATATGAGGATCTTAAGCGAAGAGGATATAGAAGATCTCCTTGTAGGCGCTAAGATACTCGGGGCTGGGGGAGGAGGAGAAGTTGAATGGGCTAGACCTCTGATAGATGAAGTATTCAGGAGGGGATGGAAATTTAAAATCATCGATGTATCTGAAATACCCAGAGAGGAGACCCTCGCAATAGTTGGAGCTGTAGGAGGCGGCGTTGAGGAAGAGATCAAGAAGAAAGTAGAAGGTTTACCCAGGCTGAGGGAAAGGCCTGAGATACTGGCTGAAAAACTCCTCTCCGATTTTTTAAAGAAGAAACCATACGCCCTTGTCCCAAGCGAGATAGGCCCTGGAAACACTATCCTACCCCTATACGTAGCAGCCGCTACAGGGAGAAGCGTGGTTGATGGGGACTGCTGCGGTAGGGCGAAGCCTGAAATAGCGATATCTACGACAAATGTAATGAAGCTTCCTATCACCCCGTTGGCGATCTCTACACCATTCGGAGATAACATGATATTAACGAAGGCATTGGATGACTCTAGGGCTGAAGACATATGCAGATTCATGGCTATAGCTTCTGGAGGACTCTGCGGCGTAGCCAGATGCCCAAATAAAGCAGTAGACTATGAAAGGGCCCTGGTAAAAGGATCCATCTCCGACTCCATTAGAATAGGCGGCGAAGTTAGAAAGGCCCTGAGCAGAGGAGGAGATCCCACAGCTGCCCTCATCGAGGCTTCTAATGGATATAGACTCTTTGAAGGAATAGTTGAATCCTTTGAGAGACAGGAGAAAGGAGGATTCATGTGGGGCACCATCAACCTTAAAGGGATTGGAGACTATAGGAGCCATACGCTGAAGATATGGTTTAAAAACGAATATCTAATAAGCTGGTTAGACAGCGAACCATTCGTAACCTGTCCAGATACGATATGCGTAGTAGACTCTGAGAAGGGATACGGCCTATCATGCTGGGGCGATGACTTCAAACCAGGTAGACGCGTCACAGTGATAGGGAGACGAAGCCATAGGATATGGCGTATGAAAGATGGCGTAAAAATATTCGGACCACGCCACTTCGGATTCAACATAGAATACAAGCCAGTAGAGGATGCGATCAAAGAAATATAATAAAATAACCTTCAAACCATGATACATAGGTCATATGATAAAATTTAAGGGTCATCATTGGAAGCAGGCTACGCCATAGACCTTGTCTAGCGTCTGGAATTAAATGGCCCTATCTTCATAGGATCCCTCATAGGATTCATCCGAGGGCGTTATGGTTACTCTTTCAGGTATCTTAGGTGTCTCCGATGGAGGCTCAATCGTAATCTCGGGTGTAGGCTGTATCCTCTGGGGGGTCTCCTGGAATATCGCTTCAGCCACCCTGTAGAGGCCTTCAGCGTTCGCGAAGGATGGATCCATTGGTTTTTTAAAGGAAACTTCGGGCAGCAGCGATTTTAAAGGCTCCTCGAAGAAGTATGTACCCCCACCGGTTATGACTATGTTATCCAGCATGCCCGTGCTCGCCTTCCTCAAAAAGACCCTCAGCAGATCAGCCAGCTCCTCTGCGAAGTAACTTGATTCACGTTTAATCATGTCTCCTACCTCGTCTGCAGTCAGCTCCTTTACACCTGAAACCGTATATTTTTTAAGTTTATCTTTCATGGAGATCGCTAACAGCCTGACCTCTTCAGTCCTCAAATCTATCGTATACTCCGTGGCTAATCTCGTCTTTAAAGCATTTAACACAGCGTCTACAGCCACTATGGTGGTTGAGAAGTCCACGATTTCCCTATCCTCTACAGCCAGAAGGTTTGTAGCTCCTTCTCCTATGTCCAGTATTATCCCCGATTCAAGCCCCATAGAGATCAGGGTTCCCAGCGATGCAGGATATATCTGAACCTCAGCTAGACCCACAGAGTTCTTTAAAAGGCTCTCAAGCTTATTTAATTCCTCCTCGGTCACACGGGATAAAGTTCCCGCTACAGCTCTGGTCTCTTCAGGCTTGAGCCTCAGCCTCTCTAAAGCATCTTTGACGAGTAGATTATAGGCCTCTTCATGAAGTATCCTGCCCTCTGAGACAGGCCTGATTATACGCCCCCTCTCATTAAGGGCCTCCTCAGCCTCCTCACCTACCAGGGTCATAGGCCTACGCTTTATACGATTCCAAATGTTATGTTCCCGCATAATAACTAGACTTGGAAACATTACCCTCCCGCTGGAAGTATAAGCTTTACAGTATCCCGTTCCAACATCTAATCCCAGGTTAGCCAAATAAGTCCCCTCAATCGCAGATACATTTGTGTAGTACCGTTACCGATGATTAATAATATTAGATGTAAAACTGTTAATAATTCATGATGTACCTGGGTTGAAATTAAACCTAAATAGTTATATTAAATCTATAATTATAGGGTATGTAACGGAAGCCTACGCTGTAAACTCTAAATAGCCGGAAGGTTTTTCTCCATTAGAGTTTCCCTTAGAACATTCCAGGCTATATATAGAAGGTGGAGGGTGATACTTGGCTTTATCTGAAGGGTTGATAGGCGAAGTCGTATATGAGCTTCTAAGGAGGGCTGTAATCAGAATTCCCAGGGATGTTTTACGAGCATTAGAGGATGCCTACATGAAGGAGGAGGAGCCTCTAGCTAAATCTCAGCTTAAGGTGATCCTTGAGAATGTGAAGATGGCTGAGGAGCGGGAGTTACCTGTATGCCAAGATACAGGTATCCCCTTATTCTTTATAGAGCTGGGGTCAAGGATTAGGGTTAAAGGCGATTTAAAGGAGGGAGTTTACCGGGGAGTCGAAAGGGCTACTAGGATGATACCCTTGAGGAGCAACGTTATCCATCCTTTCACCAAGGAGAACCCTGGTACAAACGTGGGATGGTGCCTACCTCACATCCATCTTGAATTAAAGTCTGGAAGCAGCGACCTCAGGGTTATCGCAGCTCCGAAAGGCTTGGGATCCGAGGCAAAGACCACCCTATATTATGTAGCCTCAAATGAGCCCATGATCGAGGCTGTATCCTTCTGCGTCCTCGACGCTGTGAAGGAGGCATCCGGGGAGCCTTGTCCACCATATATACTGGGGGTGGGTGTCGGTGGAACCGGTGAGCTTGCAGTTTTAAATTCGAAGAAGGCATCCCTTAAGAGGATAGGCTCCAGGAATCTGGATCCCGATTTGGCTAAGCTTGAGCTAAGGCTCCTCGACACTGTGAATAGGACGGGGATAGGCCCCATGGGTTTAGGGGGATCCACAACAGCCCTAGATGTCCATGTGGAGGTCTGTGGATCCCATACCGCAGCCACTCCCGTAGCGGTCTCCTTTCAATGCTGGGCGGCTAGAAGAGCCGAAGCCGTAATCAAACCCAACGGCGATGTAGAGTACCCGGAGCCTTAAAGGAGGAGAAAAGGTTGAAGATTGAAAGTGAAAACATGATCTATACTCCAGCGTCTAATGAGGCTTTGAAGACGCTCAGGATAGGCGATGTCGTGCACCTCACAGGCCGAGTCCATACCATACGGGATGCAGGCTACGAAAGGCTTTTAACCATTTTATCCAAAGGTGAGGCCCCACCCGTTGAGTTTGAAGGCATGGCTATATGGCATTGCGGCCCCATAACTAGGAAAACCGATGGGAGATGGACTGTGTTATCTGCAGGACCTACTACGAGCTCCAGGTTCACCTCAGCCGTCGCAGAGATGGTTAAAAGGCTTAAAATTAGGATCATAATAGGTAAGGGGCCTATGGGAGATGAAGCTGTGAGGGCCTTGGCCTCCGAGGGAGGAGTATACCTCGCCTCGACAGGGGGCACCGGGGCATATTACGCCAGCCAGATAGAAGAGGTTGAATCGGTTCACTGGCTGGATCTAGGTATGCCGGCAGCCCTATGGACGGTGAAAGTTAAAGGATTAGGGCCTCTAATAGTAGCCGTCGACAGCGAAGGGAGAGATCTATTCAAAGATCAGAGATACATGGTAGAGAAGAGGATGAGGCGACTCTTCAAGGAGCTTGGGGTAGACCCCTCCCACAACTACGTCTGGTGGCCTAGAAGGAAAGGATTCCAGACATGATGACGCTCGAAGTTATAGCGGTCTTAGCGGCAGCCGTAGGAATTGGAGCCGTATCGTCTATCCTCGGGATAGGTGGGGGATCCCTATTCGTTCCCTTAATGGTTCTAGCTTTAGGATTAGACGGTAAAACGGCCGTGGGCACAAGCCTCCTCATCGTATTATTTACAGCCTTATCCTCAACTCTAGCCTATGCCAAAGAGAAGCTTATAGACTACGATATAGCCCTGATGCTCAGCATTGGCACAGTACCAGGCAGCATCCTAGGAGCATACATAACCAAGTATATCTCATCCTTCTGGCTGATAATAGCTTTCTCAGCGTTCCTATGGCTTATAGCCGTTAGGATGCTAACCTCGCCCAGAGTATACGGCGGAGGGGAAGAAGACCATCAAAATACGGGTAATACAAGGAATTTAACCGATGCAGGAGGGCGCATATTCACGTATAGGGTAAGGTTGAAGCCTGGTATTGCTGCGAGCTTCGCGGCGGGCTTCGTTTCAAGCCTTCTAGGTATAGGTGGAGGAGTAGTGATGGTTCCCACCATGAACCTCCTCGTCGGCATACCCATACACCTTTCAGTTGCAGCCTCAATGCTCATCATATGCTTTACATCATCTTCAGGATTAATAGTCCACTGGACTCTAAGACAGGTATCCCTCTACCTCGGATTGTTATTAGCGGCTGGAGCCTGTATAGGGGCCCAGATAGGGGCACGCACAGCCTATAGGCTTAAGCCCTCTATGCTTAGAAGATTGTTCGGGCTAACCCTGATACTAATCTCTGCTAGGATGTTCCTCCTAGGAGTTTCAAGTATCCCGAGATAAAGTAGGTAAATGTCCTGGGCTAAAATTTTAAGGCAGGTAAAGTTGAGCCAGGATTATTTTAACTGCGGCTCCTAGTATACCGGGGTTATCCATCTCCTATATTTCTCTATTTTACCAAGTGCCGCTTTAGAGAGCGTATCCCTCAGGATCGAGGTGATCTTTCCAGGGGAGCCGCCTCCTATCTTTATATTGTCTACCTCTAGGATTGGAGTGATTTCAGCCGCTGTTCCCGTGAAGAAGGCTTCCTCACATGTGTAGAGCTCAGACCTCAATACGTCCCGTTCAACTACTATGAAGCCTTCCTCCTCAGCTATTTTTATAGCCGTCTGAATAGTGTGTCTACCCCAAGCTGTGGCAGCCTCTGCGACGGGTTTCATGTACCATCTTGCACCAATCCAACCCGCATAACCATAAGACGCGTTCGTTATAACTTTGACAGCTTTCTGCCTAGCATCTAAAACGCGGTATTCAACG
>JAWBPF010000023.1:0-16816 GCA_038825355.1 Bathyarchaeia archaeon | reverse complement strand
AAGGCAGATACAATATTCGTTTCCTGCAAACGGAGGCGTGATGTAATGCCTACTCTAGGCAACGTTGAGTTGGAGAGGATCGTGGAAAAGGTTAGGCGGAAGGCTCGCCTAGTCGTGGAGAAACCTGTAGTAGGTAAGGATATACCCTACAGGGGGAGTGTCTCCGGGCGTGGATTGGAATGGGAGATACGAGGCATTTTAGCAGGGGAGAGCGACGAGGAGCTTTATGCGAAGGAGCAGGCCCTCCAAGCCCTAGCCGATGGGGAAGCTAAAAACTTCGATGAATATGATGATCCTAGCAAGGACGCCTACACGGTCCTAGTCGGTGATGTGGAGATAAATCGTTTGGCGGGGCAGCTGTACCGGAGCGGCTATACCCTGCGGCTACTGCTCAAGGCGATACAATACGCCCGCCTGGCGAAGACGTATCCAGCGATCACTCAACAGGCTCAGGCCCTGCTCAGCTACTGTTATAAAGTTCAGCCTTCCACCCTACCGAATGTGGCGCAGGCGCTACAATATGTCCTAGGAGTCTCAGCTCAGGCTCAAACCCTCCCCACGGTATCGCAGACGGCATCCTACGAGCTAACCCTGGTTTATGCTTTATCCAGGACGACCTATGGCAAGATCCTCTACGACAACTTCGATGATAACAGCCTCGATCCCGCGTGGACATATGAGGAGGGCGTGTCGGGGAACAGCATTACGGAGCAGAATCAAAGGCTGGAGTTCATCGGCGCCCAGAACAGCTACCGCCATGTCCAGCGGACGTTCGGCGGCATTAATAATCCCGTATTGGTGGCGAGAATGAACCAAGCATCGAGCTCGCCGACAGAGGCAACATGGGGGGTGGGTTTAGGTATCTGGTTCAACCAGTACGACCACGCAAAGATATGCATAGATACAAGCACATCGCATAGCTTCGGCGTGATATGGGATAAAAACGGCACCAAGACATCCAATTGGCTGGGCACAAGCGCGGCGAACACATGGTATTACCTGAAAATAATCGTAACCTCTGATACTGTTTATTTCTATAAAAGCGATGACGGGCAGACATGGACTCAGCTGACAAGCACATCGAGGGCTTCGACTTGGACGATCGACACCAATAGCCTGGTGATCCTAGGCCACGGGTATGAAGAGAGTTCAAGCAGCTATCCAAACCCGGACTTTGACAACAACTACTCGTCGACTGGAAGCGACGTAACGAGTTACATCGACGACTTCATTATGGTGAGGAGTGAAACGATCACGGTGAATGGGCTGAGCGACGGATGGTATTTCAAGGTCCGCAAGGGGAGCAACTATCACCAGAGCTCCGCTGCCTCAAACGGTACGGCAACACTCAACTGCTCCAGCATAATAACCCAAGCTCCATTCGATGAGCTTGAAGTATATAATGCCTCTAACGAATTAATCTTGGATAATCAATTTCCAGACGACGTTTGGCCGGGAGACGTTTACATATTTTCCTAATCGTGAAACAGGATGGACCGTAAAAATAGGCCTAGGATTAGATGCTGGGTCGAGCTGATCGATCCCAAAACGGGTAAGGTAGTCAGGCGCATCCTAGCTAATGCAGAGTCTGATATAAAAGAAGAAAAGGAGGTGAATGAGTAAATGGCCGTTACAACTCTGATGACGGATACGGGGGAGGCTATACTGGCGTACCTGCTCAAGGGCGACACGACGACTAAAGGCTACGTAACGCATATAGCCATCGGAACGGGGACTGGATCCCTAAACGAAACAGATAACGCTTTGGGCAACGAGATAAGCCGTAAATCCGCTACGGCCACCGTGTCCACGGGCAGCGACATTTACGCGAACAAGGTCACATTCGAGGCATTGTGGGATACGAACGAGGGCAACGGGAGCATAGCGGAGGCGGGCCTCTTCACGGCCAGCACCGGCGGCAACATGTTCGCCAGGGCCAGGATAGACCCGGCGGTGAACAAGACCAGCGACTACACGCTGAAGATCACGTGGGAAGTGGCCTTTGAATAGAATCTATTCTAGGAGTTTATTATTCCACGATCAGAAAGCTTCGTTCAAACACCATTACCTTGAAAGATAACCCCATTTATTTGAGGAATCGATATTGGCAAGGTAAGTGCTTCATCTCCGAAGCCTTTGAATACGAGATATATAAACAGGACAAACCCTAAGTCCTTACCTCGCCAGCATCCCTCCATGTTCGATGAGGCTTTCGAGGGCTTCCGCCGCCATCTGCCCGTTGAAGCCCGGGATCTTCATGTTCCTCAGGTCCGCGAAGTAGAGCGAGATATTTTCCCGCGGGCCACGTTCGCTGGGGGATGCCTAACGAGATGATGGATCACCTCCATCACTATCATCGTGTTGCAGGCGGTTTCCTCGGATTTTACGATCCCCTACATGGGCCTGCGTACATGTTCATGCCCGGGCAATCACTCGCCAAAATAGTAGCACCACATGTTGCAATCGTCTAATACCATTTCCAAGCCGCTTTATTTTCCTAAAACCTTCCATATCTCCTCGGTCCTTAAGGGATGGATCGTCGGAGCCCCTTTTATGCAGCCCTCCACCTCCCCGATGAATTCTTCAGACGGGATCGATGGTACAATAACTATTTTCCCCTTCTACTTCCAGCCGGGCTTCACCTCCAGCCTTTCCTCGCGGGTTTTTCATTGTTAAAACTCGCCCTTTACCGCCGATTACAACTTCCTCTTGCCCATGCCCCCACAGTAGGGAAGTATAGGCTTTACGGCCTTCAGGAGCTCATAGGAAAACTTTCGGGCGAGCTCTAAGCTTTTCATCCACCACGGCCAATCATGGCTTCAACGCTGGGTGGCGCGAGGGGATGCTACCTACAATAACGCGTCGAGGGCTATCTTGAGGCTTTTGCCCCTCCGGCCGCAGCCTTCAGCGGCGTGCATAAGCGGAAAAGAGGAGGCCCGCCTCCTTAACGGATTCCGGGAGCCCCGGAAGGCATGCATACCTGGATTAGACCTCTACGAGTTCTTCCCTTGGGATGAACCGCCTATACCATCCATCGAACATCGCCTTATCGACGATGTGGAGCTCCAGAGGCCCCTTCAAAGCCTTATACACCTTAACCATTATATCGTATTTACGCCTGACCATCTCGGTGACCACTAGGATGTCTATGTCGCTCATGGCCGTGGCCTCGCCCCTGACGGTGGAGCCGAAGAGATAAACTCGCGCGCTTGGGTCTATACCGTGCACTATGGCTTTGACGCGTTCAGCCACGGCGAGATAACCCTTGGATTCCCTTTGCACGGTCATCAAGCCCCATCCACGAGCGGCTTAAACCTGCCTGTTACAAACCTGTAAAGGCTTTGGGTTTCCCCTTCTTCATAACTATATGGGATATGCCTTGAAGCCACATATGCCTCTTCAAGTCGGGCCACATATGGAGCTCTCCCCCATCTACAACCAGGGAGAGCAGCTTAGGATGAAGCCTTGCAGGCTCCCCTATTAACCTTCTCAAGGAATGCTTTCTCGGATACGAGCCTACTTTAACCAAGAGTTTATACTTCAAGATGAGCTGGCAATACTGCTCCAGGTTGAAGACCGCTAGATCCCATTCTCCGCCTTCAAGGAGGTGCTCAGCGTTCTTAAGGAAGGCTTCAGCCGCCTCCGAAGAACTTCAGTCCCCTCAAAGGACATGCCGTTCGCCACATAATGTTGAACCGAAGAAGGCCATATAAATGGTATTATTTCACGTCGCCTCTAAGCTGGGGACCACCAATAGATTCCTTAAAGAGGATTCTGCGACTTCCCCAACATTGGCACCGCTTATTTTAACCATCTACCGAAAAGCACTCAGAAATCCTTCAACAAGTTTTAAAACAGGCTCCAACCTAAAAAAATTTATAATTAAAGGTTGGGCTAAAGGGTTTAAAAAGGCAGATAAGTCCTTGAGGGTCATGTTCGTGTTAGGTACTAGGCCCCAGTTCGTCAAGTCGGCCCCCGGTCATCCATGAAATACTGCAGCGAAGCCGCCGCCTCTGATAAAGTACTTTAGACGTGTGGATGGTTATGTCGTTTAACAGTTATATTATTTTTATTTATAATTTTTTTAGTAGATAAAATGCTGTAGTTTTTAATTCTATTAGGTTTGGTTTAAAATCCTTTAACCATATATTCGATTTGACTCTGGGATTTATGGAATCGCTTAAAATACGAAAGAAGGATCTGGGATCTTGCATTAAGTTGAACACCTCTTTAGAAAAGGGCCAGTGATATTTTAGACCTATGGTATAGTCCTCGGAAAAATTGAGCTTTTCTCCTTTGGCGATCTGGTAAAGGAAATATGGGAAATCCATTCCAGCGATCAGGGCTATGTCTAGGGATGCCCAAAATTTAGGATTGACCTCCATTAGCTTTAAGCTTCTATCTTTATCCTCCTTAAATTCAACATGGGCTACCCCATGCCATTTTAGCGCATCGAGGAGCTTCATCGCGTACTCTTTCAACTTTACATTATAAATGCTTATGGAGCAAGTACTGGAGCCACCCGTCACGGGATATGATCTTAATTCCTTAAACATGAATATCCTCCTACAAACCCCGTTCTGGTATAATGCGCAGAAACCATAATTGTTGCCCGGCCCCACATATTCCTGTATCATTGGAAGCCGTTCATTATGGTGATATGCCTTCCTTATCTTTTGATATATTTGAATTAGCTCGCTTCCGTCTCTCGGGTATCCTATGACACTGCCGCCGCCCTTCTCGTACATCCCCTTAACCGCGACGGGGTATTTAAGTTCTTTAGCCAGACGCTCGACATCTCTAACATCGTTTGGATAAAAGGTTTTAGGGAAAGGTACGTTCAATTTTTCAGCTAATTCATAAGTTTTCCTTCTATTCATGACCTTCTCGAATATTTCGTAGTCGGCGACCTCGGCATTCACGTAACCTGATATCCTGTCTTTAATCAATGAAACTATTCTGTTTGAGTGAAATCCCACGGGAATTAATAAATCGGGTCCTGATCTTCTCAGTAAATTACATAAAAATTTGGAGAACGCCGTTTCATCGGAGGGCTTAGGACCGAACACCTTTCCTTTACAATACTTCGAGTAGAAACTTATATCATATGCGGTATTCCCAATCACCCAGACGGGTATCTCACGTACCCCTAAACTTCTAACAATACTGAGGGTATGCGTGTATGCTCCATCACTAACCAATACCTTCATAGGTCATTCACTTGTTTCAGAGTTTTTGCATTTCGCAAGGGAAAGACCGGCATTAATGATAGCTTTATCTACCACGTCTCAGACATAATTTAGAGCCAAAACTTCATATTTAACTTTGGAATTATAATTTTTCAATAATAAGTCATGAAAAGATAAAGGGTTGCTCGCTCTGAGGCGCCCGGGATCGCATCATAGCCGTTGCCACGGTTCTGTTGCGTCTTTGGGTGATGGGTGACGGCTAGGCGTTTTTTGCTTTGGGATGTTGCATCTAGGCGATGAATGAAGTATGCCAACTGAGGTTGGTTATTGGCTTTTTGGGAGACGACTTCATAGGCCGATTTCTTTGGCGAACTCCATGCGGGACTTCTCTAGATTCGCTCTGTACTCTTCCCTTGCCTTCCTAGCTGCGGACTCGTATCCAAAAGCCTTCTCTACTAACTTAGCTTGTTTTTGAGCACTTTCAGGATAAGCGACAAGTATCCGCTTGATGTCCGAATCGTTAAGCTCGGTCTGCCCTGTGCTGCCGACGGTATATCTCTCCATCTGCATCTGACCGAATGTGGATCTCAGATAGTACAGCAGATACATGGGTAGCAGCCTTGAGCCGTCTCTAACACGTATTATAGAAACATGCCCATCAGTCATGCAGGAGAAGTCAGCATTAAAGATGTCAACACGGCCTATGGTTCCTACCCCAGTAGATGTAATGAGAATATCATCTCGTTTCAGGTGGCACTGCGGGTTGGCATCATAGAAGGACCTCAGCACATAGTCGGTGTTCCAATCTATTCCCTCCCCAGTTATGTTGCGTACCTTAAGTATCGGTACACCTTGGCTCACGTAGTGGTCAGCGGTCTTTCCGGTGAGAACCTCGCATAAAGAAGAAATCGTCTCTATCTTGTACCGTCTCTCTTTGGCCACTTCGTATAGTCTTCTGATCATTTCTTCATGTCTAGGATCTAGATACTCGAAATCCATCCTCCTAAGTTCTGCATCCAACTTTCTGATAAAAAACTTCGACTTTTGGTTCCAATGCGCCTTTTCTTCTTTCGGAACTTGCCCTGTCTGTTGAAACTCGCGCCATGTTCCTAGAATGTGGGGTAGGTCGCTTCTAGCGGGGTCTGGCTTCTGCATGTCATATCCTATGTTCTCACTTCTAGCGTAGAAAGTGTAAGGTTGTTCCTCCGATTCTTCAGATTTCTTTACTAAATATAAGATGGAGGTTTTGACATTAGAACCCGCCTCGAAGAACGCCCACTGCGGCAGGCTGATTATAGCTCTTACAAGAAACCTCTTCAGGAGGAAGTCTCTTACAAATCGGTTAGTGTCGGTGTTTAATATGCTTTCATCGATTATCGTGAGCAACTTCCCACCTGGCTTCAGGAGGTCGTAATATCTCTCCAGAAACATCACATTGGAGTTCAAAGAAGTTTTAAGCTTCTTCACACCCTTGTTATTGACTGAATACGCCAATTGGTATTGTCTCAATATTTTTTCTTGGTCTGGTTCAGAAGCCTTATACTTCATAGCGAAAGGCGGATTAGTGAGAACTACGTCAAACTTTGTCTGCTCTTCGAAGAGAATCTTCTTCAGCTCTTCTCTTTCAGCCTTCAGTTCTGGTTCAAGCCCTTCCTCTATAAGTACCGTTTTTGTGAGAGCATCAGCAAAGTATATTCGGCTTCCGCCATCGCCATGTAGATACATGTTGATGCGGGCTATCCGTGCTATCGGGGGATCCTTCCCGACATCTATCCCGAAAAGATGCCTATCTCGAATCTTTTGGATTATTCTGTCTCCCTCACAGCCCGTTAATACGATACTTAAAGGGGGACTGTTAACCTTCTCTGCCATCTTGGCCATTGCCTCTATCAAGAACCCACCTGTCCCACAACAGGCATCTAACACTACATCAACATGCTCCTTAGTTACTTGAATGTCGGCCATGTCCGTCATAAACTCAACTATCGACCTTGGTGTGAAGAACTGCCCTAACTCAGGACCACGCATCGTTGCGCTCAAAAATGTTTCAAAGAGACGACCATTAAGGTCCTCATCTATGCCAAATAAGTCGTAGTGCTCTAATAGCCTGACCACTTCTTTGACGGTGATTGGCGTTAATCTGATTTCTTCGTCACGCTCGAATATCCGTTTCTTCTTCTTGTCGATGATTTCGTATTCTAGCTCATCCCGCAGTCTCCTGAAGAGAATTGCACCGACTGGATTAGGCTCAGTGCATTCGTTCTGAGCTATCCAATAAGTACTAAATATTACCTTCCCCTTAGGCAGAGGTTTCCCAGACTCTATGAGCCTTTTCAGCTCCAGATCCTGCCTTAGCCTCTTATCCTCGTTAAGTTTAATGAACATGAGCTTGCAGAACTCAAAGAAGGCGGCGGCGGGACTCATCTTCTCTCTACGCCATATTATGTCATGGCATGCCTCGAATATACCGCGAATCTCTGCTGGGTCTGGTTTTCTAAATTCGAATGGTTCCCCGATTAGAACGGAAGCTTTGGCTCTTGCTGTCCTGCTCATGTCCGACTTGAGGGCTTCGAACTTCGAGTTGCCGTCGTTGAAGTCCTCAAAAGACAAATCATAGTACACAGCGTCTTTATCATAATGTTTAACTATCAACCTGAAGGCATTAGTACCAACGCAGTATTGGTCCGGCTTAGGCTCATGGAGTCTCCTTCGGAGAATGGCTGCGTAGAGTTGTGAGTCTTCGACTCCAGATTCGGCACTACGTGCTGGATGTTTAGCATCGATTATAAGAACTGGCTTAAGATGATTTTTGTCTACGTAGCAAATATAGTCAGGTTTGTAGCTCTTCATTTTCTTCCCTTTACCTATGGAATGCTCGGGGAGAGTGGCCTTGGTCTCTATGTAGTCCGGCGTGTAGCCCAGTTCATTCAGCAGGGGTAAAACGAAGAACTGTTCTACATCGCTTTCATTTCTAAGGTTGTCTACTTTACAGAATTTATTTTTGGTACCTGGACTAAGGAATGAATTGAGGCTCATTTAGATCTGCCCCTCTGTATGGGTTTGACTATGATTATAATCTCGTTTCCTTCCGCTTTCATCTCCCAGCTTAATAGATCCCCCTGTTTTAACTTGAATTGTCTTACAATACTCATTGGTACGGTTGTTCTTAAGCTTCTGCTTTTTGAAGTAGCTGGTGTTAGGATGGTTGTTTCGCCTTCCTCTCGAGTCATCATGAGTGAGTCTTAAGGGGGAAGCCGCATATAAAGCTTTACCTATATAAAGGTAATTTTCTTTACCTAAAGCTTTATATAGGCGTAATAGAGGCAATAAAAAGAAGAAAGAAAATGGGAACTATTAGTTAACGCTAATCCCCCTTTTCTCAACCAGCGCCTCCAGTCTCGCTATTCTCTCTCCGAATCCTGACAGGTTATCGTTGATCTTTTGGAGTTGCCTTCTTACTTCTTTGCCTAAATCTCTAATCTCCTTGTACAGTACGCCTATCCCAAGAGCTAACACTCCATAAACCCATTCAGGTTCAACTCCGAAAGGATCGATGTTGAAAGCTCTCCATAAGCTGAGAAATTTTCCGATCAGGAACGCCAGAATCAAAGCGATGATTATAGTTATGGGGTCGATCTCTCTCCTTTTTCTCCTCGGCATCTCATTCACCAAGGAACCATTCTCTTCATTAATCTTTAATATTTTCCGCCCTAGCAATATTAGAACTCTCTAAACGAAAAATTGCGTCATCACCCAAAGACGCAACAGCAAACAATCCTAAACCTTTTTTATCACCCAACACCCATAAATGCAACAGGACCTGGAATGAAGCAATATAATAATAAGGAAACGTTATAAAATAAATTTGACAACGGAAAGGTGTGAGCTTATAAACCTCATTTTAACCCTTCCCAAATAATAAAACTTTGTAGTCACTCCAAATATTTCCGAGTTTATCTAGCATTTTCTCCCCTGTGTTGTAGAGGATTCTGGTTTGGTACTCGGTGAGCGAGCCATCATTGCTTATCAATATTCTGAACGGCCAGAAAAGCATACCACTTTTTTCAATAATCTTCAAACCTCTTCTTTCCATGAGTTCTATTATCTCGTCTTGGGATATTCTAGCCCTTGATAGGAGAGGGCTCTTATGAAAGGGATCTATCATAAGAATGTATCCTTTATCCTTAAGCATCCTTATAGCGTTATTTATAGCTCTAAGCATCTTTGAAATATTCCTCATGGCGGAGAAAGATTCGGAGGATATTATAAAATCATATCTTTTCCTCGTTAAGTAGAGTTCGGCAGGACATGGAATATAATTGATGTTGCGGTGGGGATTTAATCTTATAGCTAAACTTATCATTTCCGGGAAATCTATCGCATCAACTCGATGGAAGCCTAATTCAATTAAAAACTTTGAGACTTCTCCTATCCCACATCCCACGTCCAAGGCATGGCCTTTCTCTATATCATATTTTTCAATTAAACGCCTTATGATCCCAAATTCTTTTTCACGAAGACACCTATCATAATGAATATTTTTCCAAAGCACGGAACGGGAGTCTTCGTATGTAGTTGTAGCGGCTCTCCCCCTCCAGTATCGATTAGAGTCAAATTGCCCAGGTTTTCCGAAGATCCTAATTAAAGTATCAAGGCCGATCATTAACTTCGGGTACAGAAATTTACGTAACCTAACTCTCGTCATCCCCCTTCAACCGTTTCATATCCCAAACCACAACAATTTGAACTATTAGAGCAAAGTACTTCGCCTATTTCAGCCGGATTTTTTATTGAACTTTTCGTACCATGACCGCCAAATTTTTCGGGAAATATATAACCATGAGGGATAACGCCTCAACACACGCCCTACTTTAGTTAATCTTGCGATAATTATATGACCTCGACCCTTTATACGTACCGATTTCCTCAGATTACGAGGATTTAGCGTATCGAGCAGAGAAATAAGCATTCGTGCAACACCGAGTTTTGTAAGGTATATCGTATCAATATATTCAACTTCAAAGCCTGAATCGCATGCAAGCTTGGTTATTTCTTCAGGAGTATAAAAATCGGTTGTGTCTATTTGTATCAACACCATTGTAAGGCTCCGATTGGGGATTATCACCTAATAGCACCTTCACCAGGGCATCTATGTTTATAGCATTCGGTGTAGAAATAATCAATTTACCACCATATTTAAGTATCCTATTGATTTCAGCCATGGCTCCCATAGGATCTATGCTAAAGTGTTCTAACGTCTCTAACATTAATACTGTATTAACTGAGCGATCTTCAATAGGTAAAATGGATCTTTCTAGGTCGCAGATTATTATCTTAAGGTCGAGTTCCCGTCTCGAAACGAGTGCTTCATGACTTTTAGACAGTAAATCCCAATCATCCTTACCTACGGCTATGATTTTCTTATAGCCGCATATTTTCTGATATAAAGAGATCATGGGAGCGTAACATCCCACATCAACCAGACAATCCTCTCCCCCTTGAGATTTAGGTATTAGTTTAAGGGTTTCTCTTATTCTAACTAATGTATCCTGTTTAAACACATGATAGAACATTTCATGATTCGTAGTGAAAGGGCTATCCTTTAACGATAAATACAATTCATCTAAAGTAATGTAAGAATCTGATTTCAATCCTATGCCTCCTGAGGGCTTGAGCTGGTAACAGGGAAACCATGAACCTCAATGGAAGGAATAGCGCGGGGAGTATTTAAATGAGTTATATAGCTATAAGACACTTGAGGATCAAGTTTCTACTTAGAGACGGTTATCAATAGTATGAGATGCCTTTACGAGGCTCGGAGGCCGTTAAGGTCCAATCGACCTACTGCTAAAATTTTCTCGAGTGCGTTAAAGCCCAGGGTGCTCTTATAGAGATGTGACTCATATGTATATTTGGGAATCCATGGTAGCATCTAGCGATCTTTTATAAAATTATAAAAATTTGTTACATCATCCAATCCGCATAGTAATCGCTCAATACTCTCCTTAATTTTGGGGAAGACGTCCGTATACTCTCTAGGATGTATCAGGACGACTATATCCTTGTCCTTATGGTTCCTCATCAACCATTCCAATGTATACCTTTTATCCATATATCCGGGGTACATCCAAAAAGCACTCGGGAAATAGATGACCCCATCGACTATCCGATGGGGTTGGTCAGGGTTCACGCCGTTGCCGGAGAAATATCTAAGCCCATACCTCTTAGCCAAGAAGAGGCAACGTTGAGGATCATATATCTCGCATCCCCTCTCCTCCGCTTCAAACTTGTCCCTGGCACTGCCATGCTTGCTGAAACCCAATGGTCTAATCTCTCCCATGGTATATTTTAAGTCTTTCACGAACTCCTCCTCATTAGCGGTTTTATCTGCGTGAAAGGCTATCTCACAATCATATTCTAATAATTTCCGTCGAAACTTAGCATGAGGTTTTGTGATTCTCCTGAAAAACCAAGTACTCCTTATTCCGATGCTCTTTTCAAATTCGAAGAGCTGCTCTGCGGCGTGAAGGTACTTAAACTGGGGGATCCCTGGTACTATATCTCCGAACTTTAGCCTCCAACTATTCAACTTCCAAACGCAGAACCGAACAATTTTATTGAATCTTAATTCATTAAAATATGGGTTGTCGACATCGTGTCTGAGAATTACAACCATAACGTGGTTCTCAGCTCCCCTGTAATCTAAGTGGGAATGTAGAGTATTGCCTTATGACTTGATTTAAATTTTTCTTTACCTTCTTAATCTATCCGTAGATGATAAGTAAAGGGTTCAGTAAGCCTCATAAACCGATCGACCTTTTAAGTGATAGGGGCCGTGAAGGAAAGGGCTTAAATAGTCTTGTAATGAGTTCCTAGTTAAAAATGGATAAGAAAGTTTTACATGTCTCAGACGATCCGCTGCCTGACGCTAGAGTCGAGAAAATGGCAAGCTCGATGATTAAAAGCAACGCCAAACCATACTTCGTAGGACCGGCCTCAAGCAGCTCAGCTCTCCTTAAGACGCATTTTAAAAAATTATTCGTACTGGACTGGTCCCCAAGGGCTAGAATGCATCTACCCCCGTATTGGAGGACCATTAAACTATCCATTAAAAGGTTAGTTGACATGCTGAAGCCAGACCTGATCCATGCCCATAACATATTCGCAGCAAGATTATGCTCCGAGCTCGGCTTGAGAATGGTTTACGATTCGCACGAGCATTGGTCTCAATTGTTTAAGGCGGTTAGGACATATCGCTCTAAGCCGGGACTGATAAACGCTTACCTAAGTTGGCTTACCCCTAGGTGGAGCAAGGCCATCTTAGACAAAGCCCCCGTAATTACCGTATCACCTACAATAGCACAAGATTACCGTAAACATGGGAGGGCATTCCTAATACCGAACTACCCTAATGAACTCGAGATTAGCCTGATGAAAAATCGGAAGAAACCCCAAAATAAACTCTCCTGCGTTACCGTTGGAAAAGACTTTCCTGCACGGGTCCCATTCAGGGATACCTCAGGTCTACTGGAGGCCTTGGCGGGCTGCGGGGCCGTGGAGGCCACGTTGATAGGCCCGCCCCAAGCCTTCACGGATAATCCCAAGATACGCTCCCTAGGATACCTGAACCATGTGGACCTACTCATGGGGCTCCCGAGGCATCACGTCGGCTTGATCCCATGGAAGCCACACTGGTACCATAAGTATTGTAGCCCTAACAAAGCTTACCAGTACGCCCACGCCGGGCTCGTCGTGGTGGCGCCCTACACGATGGAGCCGGTCATAGAAGCCATAGGCAGGGACCTATGCCTAACCTTCAGGGACTTCCAAGAGTTGGCGGAGATCCTCCAAGATCTAAGTAGAGATCTCAAATATACGTTAAAATTAGGTCGTGAAACAAGGGAATATGCGAGGGAAAGGCTCACATGGGAGGTCTACGAAGATGCCATAGATGAGGCTTACGAGTCAGCCTACGCCTAACTTAGAACCGGGCAGACCTCTATCCAAAACTTATTCACTACATATTTAACGCAGTCAACCATCAGTTGTCCACTTCTAGAGGGGAACAAGCCACATATAATAAACGCGACAGAAAGCTTGAACCTGAATGCTTCCAGGCGTTAAGCCTTGGATTTAATACGCCTATCTAAATCCTCTGGGTCACGCTATATACGCAAGCCTGGAGTGGGCTGAGCCAACTCCTGACAAGCCCGACTGCCTTCCAGGGTATCATCCGCTACATATGGCAAGGTCAGGTTTGTCCTTTAAATATGAGTCTGCGCAGCTGCCTTCTGAAGACCCATCCGGCGAACTCGTAGCGTCTCGCCTTCTTCAACAAGCCCATGAAGTATCCTAGGACTATGAGGAGGCCCCTAATGTCGTGGAGTAGAGGCTTGAAGACATGGATGGGCTCGTAGCCGAGTTTATACATCTCTACCCCTCTAACGAAGTGATACCTCCACGGGTGGTGGGCGCCGCTCCTCCTCTTCAGTTTCGGCGGCAGAACCCAAGGCTTCACGCTGCATCCACGGCTGAGGAGCTTCAACATGATGTACGAGTCCTCAGCCCCAACCTCCGGGAAACGCCCGTCGAAGAACTTGATGAAAGAGTCGATTTTGATTAGCATGGCACAACCCCCCTCGCCGACGCAGTCAGCCCCTGCCTTCAAGTTCTCCTCTATGAAGCGATGCGACAATACAGTGTCCGCATCCACCCTCAAAAGATAATCGTAATCCTCTAAACATGTGTTGGACAGGGCTGCGTTGAGTTCTGTAGCGACCCTCTTCCCGAGGGGATCACGGAAATCCGGTTCCACATAGATGTATTCCACCGCGTCGAGGGGATTGGTTGAGGCCAACCTCTGGTATAGGAATTTTGAGCCGACCGCTACGAGAATCCTTGAAACTTTAACTGTCTGCTCCACCACGCTATTTATAGTCTCCGTGGGGTCGTCCGCTAGGGTCGGTATAATGGCTAAGACCCTTATGGACATGACATCGCCTTTAACAGGTTGCATCACCGTATATTTGATAACCGTCTAATAATAGCTTTTTGATCAGGATCGGATACTCCGCGATGTCCATGCATGCTAGCCCTTTAGGTTCAAGGCAAGCTTAATTAATAATTAGTTATCCTCCTATTCGTCTATAATCAATGGTCTAGAGGAGGAGAGTGACTTGGCTGTTCCTAAGAGGGGGTTCGGGAGGTACTTGAGCAGGGCATGGTTCTACTTTAGGACCGGTTTCTCCACGTATCTCACCTTCCTTTTAAGTGCTGTGAACACTTTAACCGTTGTCTACTATCTCCTAGTCAGGAACGTCCCCGCCCTGGAGGTGGTCTTTCCCAAATTCTCCATCTTCGCCGTCATAGCCGTCTGCGTGGGCGTCCCCTTCGCAGTCCTTGTGGGTTGGCTCCACATGAAGGGCACGCCCGCCTGGACCAGCGAGATGGAGATATCCGTTGAGGCGAACCCCTACTATTATAAGTTGCCGCCCGGCCACGCCAGGGAGGTCTACGCGCCCGTCTACTTGGAGATCCTCCGCCTAGTGAGGAAGATCGCTGGGCGTGAGGGATTGCTCACCTCTGAGGAGGAGGAGGGGATCCGGGAATTGGAGGATAAGATGAGGCGTCTCATAGGGGGAGGCTACGTGGGGACGCCGAGGCGTAGGACCCCGATATAGAATCCATAGGTTAATCCGAGGCTAAACAGAGGATGGATCGTGGACCGTGAGCCGCCTTGGATGGTGGGGAGGATCCAGCTGCATCTATGGATCTCAGTGTTTATGCCATGGTGGAGTTACCGAGGTCTTGACGGAGCCCATCGAGTAAGCGCAGCCTTTTTTTCAGTTGGGGGCTTAGGCGTCGGCGGATCTTCCCTTAAGGGCGCCGCCTCTCTTCGAGCTCATCTTCGTGGCGGTAATCGTCAATGATAGTAAGTGTTATAAATTAGGTGTTGCCTGTAGTATTACTGGTCGTCTAGGCGTCTGAGGAAGCTTGGAGCGTGGATTCTTGATCGAGAATATTCAGATGTTTAAGGGCTTCGTGGAGAACCCCCTTGCCAGGAGCATTCTCCGGGGGGTTTCAGGCTTCTGCGCTAGAGACGGTAAGAGCAGGCTTGAAGTCGCTTTAGAGTTGTATTCCGGCGTCAGGGAGACCAGTGACGCTTGTCTGAGATGCAGGTTCGCCGCCAAGCTTTTAAATCCTATACTTGAGGCGGGTGCTAAGGCCTTCAACGTGTCCGGGGATCAGATGCGCCGCTCCTTCAGGGATCCGTATTGGAGGCGGGGTTTAGCCAGCGTCGTAAAGGGCTTAGCCTACTTCGGGGTCCGGAAGCCCTTCGTCCCCGGGGCGCCCTTCCAAGTGGTATGGGAGGTTACAGGCGTATGCAACCTGAAGTGTAGGCACTGCTCTGCGAGCGCCGGCTCCACGATCGGGGATCTGTCCACGGGGGAGGCCCTGGACGCCGTTGAGAAGCTGGCCGAGATGGGCGTCACCATCCTAGCGTTCTCCGGGGGGGAGCCCCTCCTCCGCAGGGATATCTTCCAGCTCGCCCGAGCCGCAGCAGATCATGGGATGTACGTGGCCATGGCCACGAATGGAACCCTCATAACCGATCCTGTGGCGGATAAGCTTAAGGAGACAGGTGTGGAGTACCTGCAGATAAGCTTGGACGGCGCCAGCCCCGAAACCCATGACGCCTTCAGGGGGGTGCCAGGATCCTTCCAGCGTACAATAGAGGGTATAAGAAACGCTGTGGAGAGAAGTTTCTTCGTGAACGTCTCCACCACTGTGACGAGGCTCAATTACCGGGAGGTCCCAGGGATCATAGAGCTATGCGAAGGCTTAGGGGTGGACTGGTTTATGTTCTACAACTTCATACCCACCGGGCGCGGCAGGGACATCGTGGACCTGGACTTAACCCCTAGGGAGAGGGAGGAGCTCCTGAAGACGCTATACGAGAGGAATAAGGGATCCTCGATGAAGCTCCTGTCCACGGCGCCCCAATTCGCAAGAGTGGCGTTACAGGTGGAGGAGTGCAGAGAGGCCGCCATGGTCCCCACACACTTCTACAACCTAGAGACGAAGGGGCGTATAGAGCAGTTGGCGGAGTTCATAGGGGGATGCGGAGCCGGCAGATTCTACTTCGCCATGAAGCCCAACGGGGACCTGCAGCCATGCGTATTCTTCCCCCTGAAACTAGGCAACATAAAGGAGACAGACCTTGACGAGATGTGGCGCAAAAATAAGGTGCTCCTCGAGCTCAGGGATAAGGACCTCCTCCAAGGCCACTGCAGCGAATGCCCCTACAGGTACAACTGCGGCGGCTGCAGAGCCAGGGCCTACGCATATTTTGGGGACCATCTAGCCCCGGACCCAGGCTGCATAAACAACGAGGAAGCATACCTGAAGGCCCTAGAATCGGTGAAGGAGATAACAGCCCTACAAGCCTAGATGCATCCCCTAAGGGGCCGCCTCAACCCCGGCTCTATCTCTTCTAATTTCCTCCTCCTGAGGGAGGCAAAGATGGACTACTGTTGGGGTTAGCTATCCGCGCCTTTACGAGGGATCTCCTCAGCAAACCCCTTTTTGGCAAAAGTTTAAGTACTGAGGGAACGTATTGACTACAT
>JAWBPF010000022.1:0-17604 GCA_038825355.1 Bathyarchaeia archaeon | reverse complement strand
CTATTCGAGGTGAATTACTTCGACCAGAAGGCTTATCTAACCCAGAGCTGGCAGCTCTACGCAGAGGCTGTGATAGCATCCCTGGGAAAGATATATACGATAGCGCCTTCTTTTAGGGCGGAGCGTTCTAGAACCCGGAGGCACCTAACGGAATACTGGCATCTAGAAGTGGAGGCCCCATGGTATGAACTCGATGATATAATGAGGGTTCAAGAGGAGCTCCTCTCATATATATGCCATAAAATAGCTTCTGAGAAGGATAGAGAGCTAAAGCTCCACCGTAGAGATCCATCAGACCTTATGGATATAAGTCCTCCCTTCGAGAGGATAACCTACGATGTGGCGTTGGAGAAGCTGAAAGGAATCGGCGTCGACCATAGTTGGGGTGAAGACTTAGGCTGGGAACAGGAGAAACGCCTCGCAGCCATGTTCGATAAGCCGTTCTTCGTAACCCATTATCCCAAGACGGCTAAGGCGTTTTATCATAAGCCTGACCCCTCGAATCCCTCAGTGACCTTGTCAGCCGACCTACTTGCACCTGAGGGCTACGGCGAAATAACTGGGGGAGGACAGAGGATAGAGGATCTAGATCAGCTCATCCAGAGGATTCGAGAAGAAGGCTTAAACATTGAAGACTATAAATGGTATGTGGAACTTAGAAAATACGGCTCCGTCCCCCATTCAGGTTTTGGCATGGGCTTGGAGCGAGTCCTGATGTGGATATGTAGGCTCAACCATATTAGGGATGCAATAGCCTTCCCGAGGCTTATAAACCGCGTCTATCCCTGAACCTCCCGGCTTTCACAGTGTAGAAGGCCAGTACGGCTAAAATTAAAACGCCAAGGAGTAGGGATGGAGATGAGAACTCAGGTATAACTGAGTATTGAATCTGGCCCTGAACATCCTTGAAACCTATCTTGCTCGCCTTAACATAGACTTTGTATAAGCCGTTGGGAACCTCCTGCTGGGTACGATACTCATCGTAGAACTCTCCCATCCCATCTGAATATACGAGGGCTATATGGTAAGTCCCTCCGTCAGGCCCGGTGACTTGGATGGATACCAGAGCGTTTTCCACCGGAGAGCCATCGGAGAGGGATATCCTACCAGATATCCTTATAATCTCACCCGGGTCGTAGGCCTCCTTATCCACATTCACCTGGAGTTGGAGAGGCTCCTGAGCTTTAACGTTTAACACCTGAGAAGAGAGGATGGAAAATACGATCGTTGAAAATGCGAGGATCAAACACAGTTTTCGAAGCATCCCTCATCCTTCAAAGAAGATGACATAGGCCCTATATCAACGTTCCACTCCTCTATATATCGTGGACTTTACTTTCATGGCTCAACTTTTAGGCTCGATCAACTCTTGCTCGTCTCCTTTGAGATATAGATTCCTAAGGTATCATCATCCATCAGGTTTTCAGCCACTTCCCCTAAGTTGAGGTCACCTACGGTTTTCAGCTTTAACCCATCTCTTCTGAATAGTATTAGCCTAAGTTTATTAGCTTTATCCAACTGTCCCCCCGCCCTCCCTGCCTGAAGGCCTATCCAGCGGATTAACCTTTTTTCTAAGATTTCATCTAAAACTAGGCTGTTAACCCGTGAGATTTTCAACTATCCTAATTAATGCTTCGGATGAGATCTATCACATAAGCATCCTTATGGGATGGCTTCGAGGGGCGAGTCTTAGCGGTAGATCCTCCCATAGCCGGACCTGGAATAGATGAGTTGTAATCTTATGTCAGCTTTCAACTATGAATGTTTCGGATCCTGTAGCTATGAATCTGCCCCCGATAGATATCGGCTTATCCGAGACGTATGCCTTCACGTAGTATATGCCGGTTTCCATATTCAACGGTACTTTAAAGTCGAACATCAGATCTTTGGACTCCCCTGAACCGATGGGGATTATCTTCAACATGACTTTTATAGGGATCCTATTAGGCGCCTGAATCTCTACCCACACTCCGCTTGAATCGAGGTCCATCCCATAGTTCGTTACAGTTACTTTTATCTTCATGGATTCTCCTTGACGATGTATCGATTTCGTCTCGTTACCTTCACTGTTTAGAATAAGTATTGATTCGATCTGGACACTGGGATAGGATGGATGCTCCGTGATGAAAGTGGTATGGGTTCTAAGTATATTTCCCTTATATATGGCTGTGGCGTATATAACGTAGGTTCCATTTAACGGTTTTATCCCATCGTCTCCCCTTGTTAATTTAAATGAGCCGTAGAAGGCTCCTAGCCTGTCTGTTCGGGTTGAATTGAAGTATACTACTCTGCCTGCTGGGTTCACCGCGAAAAGATATATTATAGCATTAAATATGGGTTCGCCGAAGTTTGTGGACAGGCCTCCTATGATCTTGACCTCATCCCCTATCATATATGCTGCCTTATGCGTCCTGACAGTTAACTCTAGCCCTGATTTATATGGTTCCTTTAAGCCTGGTTTAGAGCCGGGTTGCTCAACTATAACTGAGACTATAGCTGTGCCTGTACCGCCCCCGAAGCCCACGCCGACCACAGTTATATTATATGTCCCCAGGGGAGATTCCTCTGCTGTCCTTATCGTCAACTTCGATTTAAAATCGGTTCGGCCGATCCTTGGAGAAAGCTGGCATGCCCATTCTAGGGGTAACCCCTCCACGCGGAGGAATACCAGCTCCCCATTCACGTGATCCTCTGATACTCCGTCGCCTTCGTCGATTCCTATGATTCTTATATCGAACTTCACATCGTCTCCTGCTTTACATCTCCTAACGATGGGCTTCGCTTCCAATCTGAATCCAGAGTCTTGTCCATCTCCACTATCGTTTATCGCTAAACATGGATGCACGATTATGCTGGATATGGCTAGGAATGTTAAAATTAGCATTAGCAATAGGGCTGTGGCATGCCTGATGTGGATCATGGTTTTCCAGATATATTATTCCTAGATATATATTTAAATGTTTTCCTGTATTACACAAATACATTTTCCAAAAAGCAGAAATACTAAAAGCCATGAACTATTAAAAAGGTTAGAGGCAGATAACTTGAGCCAGAAACCAGAGGAAGCTCTAACAAAAGGGCTTCTCGAGATAATCCAGAAGCTTGAAGCAATAGCTCAGAAACTAGATGCGATAGCTGAGAAATTAAATGAGCTTTCACCTGAAAAACCAAGGGAGGTAGAGCTCATAAACCTGCCAATGGATGTGGCCACTCTCCTCTCCCTCCCCGACCACTTAAGGAAGACCGCCCTAATCCTCTGCAACCTGGGAGAAGCCACGGCGGAGATGGTTGCGAAAGAGACAGGCAGGGCGAGAGCCGCCGAAAGCGACTACTTGAACCAGCTCGTATCCAGGGGGTATATAAGGAAGAAGAGGGTCGGCAGGAGAGTATACTTCCAAATTTAACTAGATGCAATGAAAAAGAGAGGGAACAGTGAATTGAGCTTAGGAATATGTCTACATTCCTATAAAGGAGGCACCGGAAAGACTACTATCGCGGCAAACATAGCCGTCTACCTGGCCAGCAGAGGCTCCAAAATATGCATTCTAGACTACGATTTTAGGGCTCCAAGCCTCCACATAATATTCAGGGAGAACCCTAAGAGATGGGTTAACGATTATCTGAATGGAAGATGCGAACTTGGAGATGTGCTCTGCGGACTCTCAGAGAAATTTAAGCTTGAAGGCGAGTTAACGGCAGGTTTCGCAAACCCATCCTCGGAGGCGTTAAGGGACATGCTGGCTAAGGATAGGAAGTGGGAGATGAACGCCCTAAAAAGGACTATAAAGGCGAAGAGGGCTATACTAGACGATCTTGGATACGACCTACTCATCCTAGATACAAGCCCAGGCATACAATACTCGTCTGTAAACGCCGTAGTGGCATCTGATCAAGTAGTACTGGTCATGAAGGGAGATGAGTTCGACCTAGAAGGCACCAGGGAGCTCGTGAAAGGGGTATATGAGCCTTTAGGTCGAGAGGCAAAACTGATAATAAATAAGATACCCATCAAGGAGGTGGGTGGGAGACTCGTAGATGAAACAGTAGCCCACATAATGGAATCGTTGAATCTAGAACTACTAGGCGTACTACCATGCGATTGTATCCTTATGTTTGAGGGAGGAAAACACTTATTTGTACTGGAAAACGAGGATCATCCCTTTTCGAAGGCAGTGGAGGAGATAGCCGAAAAAGTTAAAGCTTTGACTCATACTCCTTCTTAAGCCTCTCATAGGTTTCATCGTCGATTTTACCCATAGCTCTTAGTTCCTCTATCTTAGCTATGGCCCTAGCAGTCGACATATAGCCTAGATCAACGCCTTCCCTTCTACGTCGAAGTTTGATGAATAGGACAGATATAATAACGGCGAAAGATGCGATGCCAAATATTAAGTTCATGTTTTCTCGAAGCACGTAATAGAACAATGAGACCCCCGGTATCCAACTTCCCCTACTGGTTGTAGCGTTAATGGGTTCCTCAGCCTTTGAGACCGCCAATGTGAAATTTGCCTGCCTTACCTTGCCATCGGCTATTCCAGCTATAGTTATATCATATTTGCCTGGAACAGCGGTCATCGACGTATTTAAATAGAGGGTAGCATGTCCTCCAGGGGATATATACGCCGGGTTGAGGTGACATTCAAGGAATTTTGGATAAGAAACGATCCTTAATGAGATTTCTTCAGGATAATCTGGAATAGCTTCAATGGTGCAGTTTCCCAGTTCGCCCGGCTCCAACTCTAGAAATTTAGGAGAGACCATTAAATTGAAATCAGAATAGAGGGTGAAAAGCATATTTACGTTGGCATCCTCATATCCTATTTTACTCGCAGTTAAATATAAGGTGTAATTACCGGTGAGGACTTCACCTTTTAATATGAACTCGTCGTAGAAGTATCCTGTATCATTGGAATAGGTTAATGCTATATGGATGCTTCCACCATGTGGATCGTTGACTTGGATGGAGATTAAAGCATCCGGCACTCCCTTACCGTCCTGCTGAACCTGACCCTGCACTACTATGAGTCTTGAAGATTCCTGTGGTCTATGGGTCAATTTCACAGTTATCTTTAACTCATCTGGCCCCGTACCTGATAGCTGATCAGACAAAATGGATGCGGACATAGCTATCAGCAGAAGGATCAACGCTGCAGCAGGTCTACTACCCATCTAGACACCCTTCAATCCTCTTGGAATCTACCCTTAGAGTATTTTATAAGTATCGCCCCTTCCATACGGAGACAATTTTAAAACGATGTTTATAGCTCCCTTGTTCTCATACACATTTATAATTAAACTTTAATGGATGGGAAGTCTTCCAGTAATTATCGATTTAAATTTATACAATCTGCCCGGTTGAGCTGAGAAGCAAAGAAATTTTCCGTTGATAGAGATGAAAGCTGGATGTTTTAATTCCCTTAACCTCCTTGAAATCTAGTAAACAGGTGGGAGGGTGGCGTCGATTTTAAATCGGCTGCTTTTTAACCGGACTTCCCTATAAATTCCATATATGAAGATGCATCAATTATTATATTTTAAGTAGCTGGCCGATATTGATTCATCTTCGATTTATTATTTAGTTCAACTCTGTGGCGGTGGATTCTCTATGATATTTGGTCTAACACTATTCTTCGAGGGGGTTTATGCATACGTATAGTATATTGCTTCCCCTCAGAACTACTTTGCCTAAAATAGTTGTAGGGGAATTGTTCCTATATTCTTTTGCTCCATCTAAGATTATGTTCATGTGGCCGTCGCAGTCGATCATTCTCCCCCTATACTCTGCATTGTTTTTAAGCCTAATTAGGACGTCAGCGTTGATCCTTCTAGTCAATAGGTTTAAGGGTTTCTTTGATGGTTCCAATGTGCCTCCTATCCTTAACCAATGGTTTGGCTACTATTTTCTATAAAAGCCTTGTCATCTATGTCGAGTCGACATACTGGATTATCCCTGACTAATGTATAAATTTACTTAAGCGATCCCGGTGTAGGCTATATCCTGATCTAGGATTGAGGATATTCCAAGTGCCTAGCGTTAAGATAGCCTTAGAAGCCTTGAGGGAGGGCTTCAGGAAAAGGGAGTTAGCCATTATAATCGGCTGCCTTAGGGTCGACTATTATGGAAGGGCTACGTCAAAGCTTGGATTTGGAGAACGTGTGGTGATCCTTAAGCCGGATGGGGCTCTGCTGATACATAGACCCCGAGGGCATTCACCGGTTAACTGGCAGCCTGCAGGCTCTAGATTCGACGTGAAATGTTTAGGAGAGAAGATTGTTATAGATGCTGAGAGAAGTAATCCTCCTGAAAAGGTTACCCTAACATTCGATCGAATAGACTTATTAATTTTATCGAGGTTGAGGGATGAGGCTGAATTCAGCCTCTACGTGGATGAACATGATATAAGGGATGCTCTGGTCTATGAGCCGGGGCTCTTCGAGGATGGATTTCATATAATCACTAAGGAGAAGAAGATTCCATCCGGCTTCGTGGACCTCTTCGGGGTTGACAGGGAAGGAAGGTTGACGGTTATCGAGGTAAAGAAGGGCGTGGCGGGGAGAGAGTCTGTACTCCAGCTTAAACGCTATATAGATGATTTGAAGGGGGAGGGGGAAACTCCTCTCCGAGGAGTCATCTTAGCCTCCGGATTGGCTAAGGGCTGTCAGAGGCTCCTAGAATCATTAGGATTAGAGTTTAAAAGGGTGGATTCAAGGAGGTGCTACGAGGCTTTGATGAGGCATAGAGGAGGCTCCCAATTAGATCTAGGTAAATGGTTCGTATCGAATTGATTCAAATCAAGTTTATATCGATCCACATCTCTAAGGTTAATGAGGGGTAAACTCCGAACGCAGTCCTGTATTATCGGTCGAGTTGAATAGATTTGAAGGATGAAAAGGAAGGGCTTAGATATGAGCAGGTTGAAGATATACCGGGTGTAGGTCCAGCTACAGCTGAGAAGCTTCGTGAACTAGGTTTTCATACGGTGGAATCCCTTGCAACCGCTACGGTGAAGGAGCTTTCATTGGCGGGGATCGGGGAGAAACAGGCGGCTAAGATAATCAGCGAGGCTAGGAGCAGCATAGCGTTAACTTTTATCAGGGCAGACGAGCTCATGAAGATGAGGGAGAACGTCATAAAACTCACCACTGGAAGTAAGGCCCTCGATGGCTTAATAGGGGGCGGCGTGGAAACTCAGAGCATAACGGAATTTTATGGGGAATATGGAGTAGGCAAGAGCGTTCTATGCCACCAACTAGCAGTCAACGTCCAGCTTCCAAGGGATAGGGGCGGCTTAGAGGGAAATGCCCTATACATAGATACGGAGCAGACTTTCCGCCCCGAGTGGATAGAGAGGATGGCCAGCCATTTAGGATTAGACCCTGAGAAGACGGCGTCCAATATTATCTATTCCGAAGCCTATAACAGCGACCATCAGATATTGATCTTGGAGAAAGCCGACAAAGTGATAAAAGAGAATGAGATTAAACTCATCATAATAGATTCCTTGACAGCCCATTTCAGAAGCGAATACCTTGGAAGGGAGATGCTGGCTGAGAGGCAGCAGAAACTGAACAGCCACCTCCATAGGCTTATCAGGCTTTCGAGGGCCTTCAATGCAGCGGCTGTGGTAACCAACCAGGTAATGTCGAAGCCTGACCAGTTCTTCTCCATGGGAGTGGAGGCGGTTGGCGGACACATAGTAGCACATACGTCTCATACTAGGATATTCCTCAGGAAGGCGTCTAGGGGAGCCATAAGGATAGCCAGGCTGGTCTCCAGCCCGTATCTCCCTGAGGGGGAGCAGATATTCAAGATAACAGGGAATGGGGTCGAAGACGTTGACGAGAAGGAGATCCTCGAGAGGAGATAACCTTAGCTTCGATCCACCTAGAGAAGTTGAAAACCTGTTTAGGCTCGTATTGGAGGGGAAGGCTAAGGATGCCGAGGAGGCATTAAACAAGGCTTTAGAGGCCCTCTCCAAGTACAGGGAACGGGATGGATTCCAGGGTTATATTAAGGGGCTTGAGGGTATATTCCTATCCTTTAGGGAGAAGGTTCGCCCCACATACTTATCAGAGCTTAACTCCCGGGAGTCTCTTAAGAAGGCTAAGAAAGAATTTACGAGGAATATACGCGATGAGCTACATGCACCATATGATAAATGGTATTTTAAAGCCTTACTGGATTATACTAGCTTCTTAGCCTCAAATCTTCCTAACCTAAAGGATAAGGATTAAGGGTGTAAAGGAGGATCCATGTGGCTGCCCATACGAATATGTAGGTGCCTATCCCGATCATTACAGCCTTATTCTTTCCTTTAAGTTCAACTTCCCCGTATTTAAGCCCGTAACGGACTATGTAATAGGAGGCTATATAGAAGAGTATCATCGTGGATAAGCCTTGAAAGCCTCTTAGATGAAGAATATATGAGAGCCCTCCTACAAGGATGGCTAGGAAGAAACGGAACCAATAAACTACTCCTGAGGGCTTTATCTGGATGCTCAACTCTACCACCCATGAATGAGCAACTCTGTTATTTAAAGGAGTTATTAAGTTATTGGTATAAAGGCTCCCTCGAGGGGATCCGGGATTTGAAGAAGGAGGCTATGACGAGCTTCGATGTGAAAGCGGTCATCGATGAGCTCAGGGTAGACTTGCAGGGGAAGAGGTTCAAGAACATCTACCAGTTAGGAGGGAAACTCTTCCTTATACGTGTAGCTCCTGGACCGATCGATTTAATATTAGAGCTTGAGAAGAGGATCCATTCGACGAGATTTAAGTTTGAGGCACCCCTGAGGCCTTCAAATTTCTGTATGGAACTGAGAAAGCATTTAAGGAATAGTATTATAGATGATGTACTGCAACACGAGTTTGAACGCATCATAGTTCTAAACGTTAAGTCGAAGACGGGGCTGCTCAGCCTTGTCGCAGAGATATTTAAAAGGGGAAACATGATACTCGTAGACGAGGGGCGTACGATTATAACCGCCCAATACTTTGCGGAGCTGAGAGATCGTAAGATCTTGAGGGGGGTCCCGTTCTCATATCCGCCGTCAACCGGGATCCATCCTAAACTATTGGAGATTAAGCATTTGAAGACCGTTTTAGAGAGGGATCCATCCATGCCTGTGGGGAAGGCCATCTCAAGGGTTATTCCCTATCCCAGGACTTACCTGGATGAAGCCTTATCAGGTGCGGGAATCGATAAAGGCAGGGCAGCTTCCCAGTTAAGAGGTGAGGAGTTAGAATCCATATTATTTAACGTTAAGGAATTATTCGAGACGCATACTCTAGACTCTTATACTCCATGTATTGTAAGGAATGAGCGGGGCGAGTCGGTGGATGTGGTTCCAATACCCTTATCGTTCCATAGGGATATGCAGCTTCAATATTTTGAGAAGTTTAATGAGGCTGCGGATGAATATTTTAAGGAGTCATACCTGGAGGCAGTAAAGGGCTCAGTTACTGAGGGATTGACCCTTGAACTGGATCGAGTTAAGAGAATCCTGGAGAGGCAGAGAAGGGAGGCGGCTAGGCTTCAGGAGAGGGCGGCTCAATGCAGGCTTGGAGGAGACATATTAAAGGCTAAATCATCATATTTGGGGGAGATCCTAGAGCTCATACGTGAAAACTGGAGGAATGAAGGGTTAAGCAGCCTTCTAAGGGAGAGGTTTAACAGGGATCCCTACGCTGGATTAGTGGAGTCTATCCGAGGTATTGACAGGAAGGATAGGCGGATCATACTATCCCTGGATGGACTCGAGCTCAGGATAGATCCTTTCATCTCCCCCTACAGGTCTGCAAGCCTATACTATGAGGAATCTAAACGCCTGAATGCGAAGCTGGAAAGGCTTAGAGGATTCATAAGGGAGAACGAGGCTAAAGTTATTGGGGGGGCCGTCGAAGCCCAAGAAGGCACCCGCCCCATATTAAGGCTTAGAAGGCAGCTTAGATGGTATGAGAGGTTTAGATGGTTCTTCTCCTCGGAGGGCCTACTTGTCCTATCCGGTAGGGATGCAGGCACGAACAGCGTCCTAGTTGAAAGGTATATGGACTCCTCCGACTTGGTCTTCCACGCTGAGATCCACGGCGCCCCCTTCACCATAGTTAAGGAGGGCGGGAAGAGGGCGGGGAATGACACATTCCAGGAGGCGGCTATCGCTACAGCCTCCTATAGTAGGGCCTGGAGGGAGGGGATAACAGCCCTAGATGTATACTGGGTAAACCCTGATCAGGTTAGTAGGAAGGCCCCCTCAGGCGAATATTTAGGCAGAGGAATGTACATGATATATGGATCCAGGAACTACCTCAGAGGAATCCCTCTAAGGCTTGCCATAGGCTTAAACGTCGGAGAAGGCGATGTGAGGATCATAGGGGGGCCTCCAAAGGCGGTGGATAGGTGGGGCCTTACATATGTGGAATTGACGCCTGGCGATACATCTCCTGGGAGAATAGCCAATGAGGTCAAGAAGATCTTTTTAAGGAAGCTAGAAGAAGATCTTAAGCCTGCCCTGATGGATTTAGACGTAGTCGAGATTCAACGCTTACTCCCTCCGGGTAAGTCGAGGATAACTCGAATAGCGAAAGGTTGTAATGAAATCCTCCCGTAGAACCCTTAAAGGAGGCGTGGCTCCAGTGGAGGCTGATTGGAACATAATAGGCAAGATCTATTTGAGCCGCATAGGCATAGTGGAGGGGGGAATCTCACTCAACGAGGGGAGGATACTTAAAATAGGCAGGGTTTCAAGCCTACCCCGCTCCCGAAGGGTCTTCAAACATAGGGGGGCTGTCGTCTTACCTGGGCTGATAGACTGCCACGTCCATCTGAGGGGCTTGAACCTATCCTATAAGGAAGACTTCTATACGGGTACATGCGCGGCGGCAGCGGGGGGCTTCACAACAGTTCTAGATATGCCGAATACGGATCCACCAACGGATTCACCTCAACGCCTAAGGGAGAAGATGGATGATGCATCCAGGGAAATAGTGGTGGACGTGGGATTCCATGTATATCCTCCTAAAAGCGTGGAGGAGCTGAGGGAGATGCATAACCTGGGGGCAGCCTCGGTTAAACTCTACATGCCCATATTGGATCCATCTAGGCTGGAGGAAGTGATACCTGTATGCGGCTCCCTAGGCATACCTATAACGGTGCATCCCGAGAGTCGCCGCTTAATCGAGGAGGCCTCAAATGAGGTGGGATTCATAGATTCCATAGAGGACTTCCTTAAAGTTCACTCCGTTAGGGCTGAGGTTGAAGGGGTTAGGGAGGTTTTCAAGGCTGCGGATAGATCCGTAAAGATACATCTCTGCCATATCAGCTCAAGGGATGCATTACGCGTAGTTGAAGGGGCGCGCTCTAAGGGGCTCACCTGTACGGTGGAGGCTACCCCCCACCATTTAACATTAACATTCGAGGATCTCTACAGGATTGGATCCATCGGGTTGACTGTTCCTCCACTAAGGAGTAGACGGGACTTGGACGCTTTATGGAGCGGATTACTAGGCGGAGAGGTGGACACCGTAGGGAGCGACCACGCCCCCCATGCGCTGGATGAGAAGCTTAACAGCGACCTGGGAGCCGTACCCCCCGGTATGCCGGGCTTAGAGACTACCCTGCCCCTATTGACTACGTTTATCAGCAAGGGTAGTCTTAGCCTTGAGCTCCTTGTTAGCCTTCTCGCCGAGAAGCCTTCTCAAATATTCAATTTAAAGGGGAAAGGCTTCATCGAGGAGGGTTATAGAGGCGATCTAACAGTAATTGACCTGAAATCTACGTATATGGTTAGGCCTGAATCCTTTAAGTCTAAGGCTAAATACTCCCCTTTTTCAGGCTTCAAGTGTAGAGGGAGGACACTGGCCACTTTTATAGGCGGCACCCTTGTGGCTGAGGAAGGCGAGATCCTAGCTAAGCCTGGTTCGGGGAGGATTTTAGAGAATGCAGTATAGGAGAAGGTTCCTGTTAGATGGTATGCTGGGGAAGCTGGCTAGGTGGCTTAGGCTCCTAGGCGAAGAAGTCATCTATGAGCGGAACATGGCCGATGACGATTTGATGTCTAAGGCCTTAAGGGAGAAGCTTATACTCTTAACATCGGATGAAGAGCTTTTCAAGGCGGCTTTAAGTAGGGGGGTTGAGGCCTGCCTTGTTGAGAGGAAGCCTATCCATGAGGAGTTAAAGCTTTTGGCTAGACGCTACGGGGTAAACTTGGAGTTCGATCCGAGCCTATCCCGCTGTCCTAGGTGCGGTGCACCCCTCATGGAGGCCTCGAAGAGAGAAGTTGAGGGCTTGGTGCCCTCTGGAAGCTTTATGAGATACGATGAATATTGGATATGTTCAAATAAGTCTTGTAAAAAGATTTATTGGAGAGGAAGCCACTGGAGAAACATCTATAAAACCTTGAGGAAAAGCGGCATGGTAGGAGACGCTGGAGATGACGAGGCTTAGCCTAAACCTGGATGAGGGGAGGCTTCTAGTCAAGCTCGCCAGGAAGGCTATAGTTGAATGGCTGAGGAACCATGTGAGGATTGACCCCCCCGAGAACGTCAGCGAAAGGCTTAGGGTTAAAGCGGGAGTCTTCGTGACCTTAAACCGCTGGGATAGAGGCCTCAGCTTAAGGGGATGCATCGGGTTACCATACCCGGTTAAACCCTTAATAGAAGCAGTCATAGAAGCCGCCATAGACGCCGCAACAGGCGATCCCCGTTTCCAACCTGTGAAGTTGGATGAGATGAAGTCAATAGTCGTAGAGGTCAGCGTCCTAACCCCTCCAATGGAGATAAGGGTTGAAGACCCCCTGGACTACCCAAGACATATAGAGGTAGGCGTGGATGGATTAATAGTTGAGAAGGGCCTTTTCAAGGGGCTACTCCTACCTCAGGTTGCTGTGGAATGGAGCATGGACTCGGAGGAGTTCCTCAGCAACTGCTGCATGAAAGCCGGCCTATCGCCGGATTCATGGATATCCAAGGAGGTTAAGGTGAGCAAGTTTCAGGCTCAAGTATTCGCTGAGGAGGAGCCTGAAGGAAGTGTCCGAGAGGCCATGCAATCGAGGGAAAGGGTTTGAAAGCGTATATCGCGGTCAACGGCCTAGGACTAGGCCACATCAAGAGATGCGAACCCATAGCTGAAAAGCTTATCGAGGATGGATGGCGGGTATTCTTCTCAACCTACCTGGACGGCTACGAATACGCATCCCGTAGAGGGTTCAACGTCCTAAGCGCCACACCCATCTCATATAAAGTGGACTACAAGGGGAACGTGGACTATAAGGGCACCCTTATGGCTAATGGGCTCTCCATGGGCTTCAGGCGGGCCCTTAGACAGGTGGCTGAGGAGATCAGGCATCTTAAGTCTGTTAGGCCTGACCTGATAATTTCAGACTCCAGAGCTTCGACCATTATAGCCGCGAAGCTCATGGGGCTACCAGTGATCCTAATTACTAATCAGATGAGGGTTGAGATGGCTGATACGTTAAAGCCTGAATCAATGGCTGAGAGGATTATCCTCCTATTGATCAGGTTTTCATGGTTCATCCTTAAGCATTTGATCGAGTATATATGGACTCTAAGCGATAGAATACTCGTGCCTGATCTCCCCCCACCATACACGATCTCTAATAATACCTTGGGGATCCTCGCATTTAGGAAGAGGAAGATTCTAAAGTTTATAGGACCCCTGGTTAGGAAGAGCCCTAGGCTCAGCCATGGATCAAGGCTCGCCGGTGATGAGCCCTTCATATACGTGGCGGTTAGCGGGCCTAGGAGGGAGCGGAGGATCCTGGTCTCTAAGCTTATGGAGGTTCTCCCGGAGATATCTGAGTATAGGTTCATAATCACGGAGGGGGAACCGTCTCAAGCCTCGCCTGTTAGAAGGCTTGGCAATGTGACGAGTTATCCATGGGTCGAAGATGAGGCTCAGTTGAGCCTACTGGAGAAGTGTCTTCTAATCGTATGCAGGGCAGGCCACGGGGTGATCGGCAAGGCCTTAGCCTACGGTAAGCCTATGGTATTGATCCCGATCCCAGGCCATATGGAGCAGCTTAGAAACGCCTTGAGGGTTGAGGAGCTCGGCCTCGGGCTTGTCTTAAACCAGGAGGATTTAACGGTTTCCACGCTTAGAGAGGCCATAAAAAGGGTCCTCAGATCGGGCCGGAGATGGAGGGCTCAGCTCGCCGCTCTGGGAGATCCAGTTGAGGAATTCCTAAATATTATAAATGGACCTATTCGGAGGAAGGCTTTAGCGGTGATCCAAGCCGCTTAAGAATCCTATCGCTGAGCTTAGCTTCTAAGGGTCTGCAGGGCTGGCGGCTTCCTTGAAGCATCTACAGCGGGTTGAGATCTCGATTCACTCATTCTCCAAATGGTGCATTGATTAAATTTATTAACTTAATATTATTAATGATCTAGCGGGTGTAATAAAGTGGATTTATTATTCCTAAACCAGGAGGAGGTCGCCGCCCTCCTAGACATGAAGGATGCCTTAACGGCTGTGGAGGATTCCTTCAGGGAGAAGGGTTCAGGCAGCGTCCAGATGCCGCCTAAAATCTACCTATACTACGGCAGGTATAATGGTGATCTAAGGGTCATGCCCTGCTACATGGAGGGATCCGATAAGTCCGGTGTGAAGGTTGTCAATGTGCATCCCGGGAACCCCGCCTCAAGGGGTTTGCCTACAATAATGGCCGTGGTCATCCTGGTGGATCCATCCACGGGTGCTCCAGTAGCTGTTATGGATGGCGCCCTCATAACCGCCATTAGAACGGGTGCGGCGAGCGGGATCGCCACCAAGTACCTGGCTAGAAGGGACTGCGAGACTCTGGGGATAGTGGGTGCCGGCGTCCAAGCGGTTAGACAGCTGGAAGCCGTAGCGGAGGTAGCCTCCATAAAAAATGTGAAGATCTACGATAAGTATAAGGAGAAGGCTCAGGGGCTCGTTAAAGAAGTTGAGGAGAGGTTCAACCTAGCCTTAAAGGCAGTTGACAGCGCGGAGGAGTGCGTGAGGGGCTCCGACATCTTAACGACCATAACCCCGTCGAGGGGAACGATCGTTAGGGATGAATGGGTGGAGCAGGGTGCTCATATAAATGCTATTGGAGCGGATGCCCCTGGGAAACAGGAGCTTGATCCCAAGACCTTGAGGAGGGCTAAGATAGTCGTGGATGACTGGGATCAGGCATGTCACAGCGGCGAGGTTAACGTCCCATTATCGCAGGGTCTCCTCAGAAAGGAGGATATATACGGGGAATTAGGCGAGATAGTATGCGGCATGAAGGAGGGTAGGGGATCAGCCCAGGAGATAACTATATTTGACTCCACAGGCCTTGCAATCCAGGATGTGGCCACAGCATGGATAGTATATGAAAGGGCCAGGATTAAGGGATTGGGAACCTGGCTGACATTGTTCAAGTAGCTGGAATCCCCGGCCCTCGCATTTATTAACACTAATATCCAGGTCCTCACACTCCTATCGCTATGGAGGATCGTCTTAAAACCGTGGTGAGGAGGGAGCTGGAACAGGCTATAGAAGGGCTAAGGAGTCTTCCAGAGAGCCTCACTGGATCGAGTCTTAGGCCTGATCTATGGCGTATATTGGAGAGGCTTGAATACGCTGCCTTCATCCTCTCTATCGGCTTCGGCTTAATGGATTATGAGCCGGACTACAGTGTCCTAGAAGGACCTGTAGATAAGGATGATCCATCCGAACTTGCTAGGCTGCTGGATAGATGCCTGGAAGCCCTAGATAGGGATGAGCCTCGAATATGCTACGATGGGGTGAAAGCCTTGGTGAAGCTCCTCGGATCCCTGATCGGCCGGCATGGAAAGTGAAGCTTCCATTCGATCTTACTTTCTTTAGAGTTGGCCTTATTATCTAACTGGTTTCGGGAGTATTCCCCGTCGAATTATGATCTCGGTTATTATGCCTATGGCTGCTATTTCAACCCAGGCCTTGGCTAGTATCGAGAGTATAACAATGTCGGTCATATAGTTGGCGAGGGATGGTATGAAGTATACGGTTATATGCTTGAGGAAGGCGTATAGGAAGATGAATTCAGGGATGAATCCTATGAGTCCGGCTATGAACGGTCTAAACTTTTTAGATGCCAATCCGAATCCTAGACCTGTTAGGGCTTTTCCAGGTATTATCAGGGAGCCTAGAAGTGGACCGTACCATCCGGCTACTCCGAAGCGGTAGAATGGTGTTAGGGCTACCAGTGCTCCAGCTATGAATCCCAGGGATGGGCCGCATTGGAGTGCTGCCAGGAAAGTCCCTATATGGGATAGATCTAAAGCCACCTGGGGGTGTATAGGTGCGAGATACATGGATAGGAGGGCTAGTACGTTGCCTAGGGCGCCCATGGATGCTATGAACGCTACCTTGCTACTCAGGGGTTGGGGTTCTAATCTTCTCGGCTTTTCAAGTTTCATGGGCTGGCTTTATCCACGACCCTTCTTATAAGATTTGGGTATTTACTCATTTATGAGTGCTTCTATCTATGATATCGTCTGCAGCTGGGCCCGTCCCAATCAAGGCCACCGGAACCCCTATGTAAGCTTCCAAGTCTCGGATGAACTGCGCTGCCTCATCGGGTAGATCCCTGTATCGTCGGGCTCCCCTGCATTCAGGGTAGACAATGTCAAGCTTGGTTACAGCTATCTCGGTGGCTCCGTTCAGCATGACTGCTCTACGCGCCAGGTCGAAGTCGAAGGGCGCAGCCCTGCGTTCACGCCTGGTGACGGTTCCATACTCCATCCAGCCCCGTCTGAGGACCTCATCCCTCGGAAGCTCCCCCTTCAAGGGGCCGGCCCCCACCCTCGTAACGTAGGCTTTGAACACGACCAGGACGTGGTCGACCCTCGTGGGGCCCAAGCCTATGTCGGATAGTATCGCCGAGGCGCATACATCCTTGGCGGTGCAGTACGGATACGTCCCATGATAGAGGGAGAGATAGGTGCCCTGCGTCCCCTCCACGAGGACCACGCCGCCGCTGTCCAAGGCCCTGTTAACCTCTAGGGGTACATCCCTTATATAGGGTGAGAGCTCAGGCAGGTCCCTAGCCATCTTAGCCCTCCTCATGACCCTGTCGGCGCTGCAGGTTCCGATGCCGCTCTTAGTGGATCCGATCTTCTCCACGAGATGGGATGACTTGGCCTCCTCCTCTATATGCCTCTCCTCTATTATGGCGCATTGAGGATCCAAGCCCAGCCTCGAGCCGCAGCCCAGCCTCTCCACCTCATCCAATAGGACCCTCGGGTTAACTAGGACGCCGGCCCCTATCAGGAGCTGGGCATCCTCATATATGAAGCCGCTTGGAACCATCCGGAGGAAGTACTTCTCCCCCTTAAACTCCACCGTATGACCGGCGTTCGGCCCCACACCGCCCCTAACCACTATCTCAGGCCTATCCCTCAAAGCTAGATAGGAGATTATCTTACCTTTACCCTCATCACCGAAGAATCCGCCTACCACGACCCTACAAGGCATCCCTTCCACCCTTTGGGAAGGATGGAACACTTAGGATAAAAGGCTTTAGGAAAGCCCAGGCGGCAATCGGAGATGGACACACTCTCGGCTTGAAAGCCTTCTTGAAGTTGGTGTTATAAGGAAC
>JAWBPF010000021.1:0-18345 GCA_038825355.1 Bathyarchaeia archaeon | reverse complement strand
GGATTCCGATTAGTCTTCCGAGGTAAAAGATAAATAATTAACCAAAAAGTATATCTCTTAGAATTTAAACCAATCTTTAGGGAGGATTCGTATGAGCCTAGTTAAGCTCAGGGCCTCCATGATAGGTACTTTAGCTGCGCTGATCGGTTTATCGACCCTCTTCTTCACGGTTATCCTCTCCCTATTAGGCACGGCGAACTTGTCGGTACTAGCTGGCTTCGTGGTCATATTCAACCTACTTCAATGGCTCATCGCTCCATACATCATAGAGGCAATGTATGGAGTGAAGGAGATGCCTGAAGCCGGAAACTCTAGGATATATGGTATGGTCGAGAGGCTTTGCAGGAGGATAGGAATTCCAACCCCTAAATTGATGCTCTCCAATAGTCCGATACCAAACGCTTGCGCATACGGCTCTCCGCTTACGGGTAGGAGGGTAGCCCTAACAAGGGGGCTGCTCGAAACCTTAGAGGAGGAGGAGGTGGAGGCCGTGATCGGCCATGAACTGGGACATATAAAACATAAGGATATGCAGGTCATGATGTTCGCATCAGTGATCCCCGCCATATTCTACTACATAGGATATTCACTGATGTTTTCGGGATGGCAGGGCGGATACAGTGGGAGGAGGGATAGGGACCAGGGAGGGGCTGCACTCTTAGGCATGGGAGCCTTGGCGGCTTATTGGATATTAAGCCTCTTCGTCTTGGGTTTAAGCAGGCTCAGGGAGTACTACGCCGATAGGTTGAGCGCGGAATCCGTGGATGACGGAGCCAGAAAGTTGTCGGAGGCCCTAGCAAAGATATCGACGTATACAGGCAAAATTAAGCGGAGATATGGGGGCATAGGCAGCCTCGGAAGCTTCAAGGCATTATTCATAGATGACCCTGATAAAGCTGAGATTAATGCTGAAATACTCTCGAGGGGGGCTCTCCGAGATGAAGCCTTGGTCCATGAGATACTCAGGAGAAGAGTTACTCTGGCGGATAGGATAATGGAAGTTTTCTCGACCCATCCAAACATAGTGAAGAGGCTTAAAGCCCTCCAAGAACTCTAGAGGTAAGTTCGCCCATATAATCCATTCAAGAGCAAATCAAATAAATGATGTATCGATCTGATCCTCTCCATTTAAAGTCGGAGGCTTGCAGTTGTTATTCTCTCCTGAGGGCTTCTACGGGGTCAAGTCTCGCAGCCCTCCATGCTGGGTAAACTCCTGAAAGGATGCTTAGGACTAATGTGAAGATCCATACGTAGATGAATGTTTCAGACTTAAATATCGGAGGAGTATATGGTATCGCGAAGAGCTCCGTATATGCTTGCTCCCTAAATTTTCCGATGATTAATGAAAGGACGTGGGCTAAAAGTACCCCAAATATGTTTCCAATCGTACCTCCTATTACGCCTACGATAGCAGCTTCTCCTAAGAATAGGCCCATCACAGACCTATTTCTGAATCCTAAAGCCTTCAACAATCCTATCTCCTTTATTCTTTCTAGGACTGAGGTGTAAAGGGATGCTAGAATACCTATAGACGCTACTATAAGAGATACTGCAGCGACGCCGCTCATCATCAACTCTATGGAGCTCATCACGTTTTCAGCGGTTTGGATTATCGTCTTGGCTGAATATATCTCCAAGCTGGTCGTATATATCCTCCTTGTATCTTTCACCACCTCATCTACGAGGTTTTGATCCTCGACTACTAAGAATATACCGTCGTAGACACCTTTCTTTTCGAAGAGCGAGTTCGCCGCTGTAAGTGGTATGCTGGCCATCCGATCGATGGGGATGAAGAAAGTTGAGGTTCCAACATATTCGAGTATGCCTTTAACCCTAAATGAATGTCTCTTGAGAACGTTCCTATCATCCTCTTCAATGTTATAGTATATGGTTACTGATTCGCCATGTGATGTAAATGGTTTAGACTCTCCTGATGGATATGCTACAGAATAGCCTAGTAGGATGCCTGTGGAATCCTGAGAGGTTACAAGTCTTCCTTGGGAGATTTTTACGCTAGGGAATATCATGGATAGCTTAGACTGGTCTATTCCGATGATTGGTACCTGCCTTGTTTCCCCATGGGCCTCCATAAGCACTAGGTTTTGAATGAACGGGACGGCTTCCACAACATTATCTACGCGAGCAAGCCTTTCTCTCACAGTCTCCGTCACTCTAAAAGAGCTTGAAGCTGGGAGGACTATTACGACGTTAGCCCCTAGTAGGCCGAATTGGCCTACAACATACTCATAGGTCCCCGCCGTCATACCCCTCAGAGCAGTGACTAAGCTGGCTCCTATAACCACCATTAATATCGTCAATGCGGCTCTAACCTTTCTCTCCATAAGGGCGCCGGATGATAAACGAAGTATATCGATGAACTTCATATCTAAGGTTCCTCCGTTATATTCGCCTCATCCCCCTCTACGCATCCATCCCTGAGGTATATTGTGCGTTCAGTCGCCTTCGCCACTTCCGGATCGTGCGTCACTATTATAACGGTTGTACCCATGGCTTCATTTATGGATTTTATAGTAGATACTATCTCCTTTCCAGTCCTCGTATCCAGGTTTCCAGTGGGCTCATCAGCCAGTATTATCGAGGGATTCGAAACCAAGGCCCTGGCTATGGCTACCCTCTGCTGTTCGCCGCCGCTAATCTCTAAGGGTTTTCTATGAACCTTATCCTCTAATCCCACTTGTCTCAAGACTTTGAAGGCTCTAGCTCTTCGAGTCCTAGGAGGAGCCCCTCCCGCTATCAGGGGGAGTTCTACGTTCCTTAGAATTGAAATCCTCGAGATAAGGTTGAACGTTTGGAACACGAAGCCTATCTTCCTATTCCTAAAGTCCGCCAGTCTATCATCATCTAATTTGAATATATCGACTCCGTCTATTAATACTCGACCTCTACTAGGCCTGTCGAGTGCTCCAATTAAGTTGAGCAGGGTGGACTTACCGCTCCCCGACGGCCCCATTATCGATACTAATTCCCCGCTACTAACGGAAAGGTTTACCCCTCTAAGGGCTGGAAAAAATACATGGCCTACCTTGTAGACCTTGTAGAGACTTATAGTCTCAACGCAGCTTACCCCCTCAGGGTTCAAAGCCTTTCGCAGCTTTAATTCTGCCACCCCCGATATCATTTTAGCCATAACGAAATACGTCTAGGAGGGATAAATCGCTTATTCAACGATACCGAATTTGACCCTTTTGGGCCGCTTCGGAGATATTTGGGCGGGAAGAATCCAGGGCAGGCCCTTCCTGCACTCCGGGATAAGGTACATTAAACCTATATACCTTTACCTCAAATACTTGAGTAGGGTTACATATGTTGAAGTGTGGATATTATTTGAGGGGTATGGTATGAGCGAGAAAGGGAACTATGTAAGCTATCAGGCCGTAATTGGTAAACAGGTCGTCGACATGAGGGGGGCACTGATAGGAGAAGTAAGCGATTTAGCCTTTGACTTTAAGAAACCTGAGATAATCTTAAGGGTTAAGACTAAAACCAAGGAAGGGGTAGAGATATCTTCCTCGGATATTCTATCCGTGGAAGACCTAATCCTTCTGAAGAAGGAGGTTAAGTTGCCTAAGGTGGAGGCTGAAGCTGCCCCCTCAGGCGTGATTCCTCCACCTCCTCCAGAGGCTAGAATCCCTGAGCCTGTTCCCACGATAATATGTCCAAATTGTGGTGGTAGAGCACCCAGCCACGCTAAATATTGTCCGAAATGTGGAAATAAGCTCAGGTAATTCATCCATGTTTTAGGGGTTACCAAAGCTTTCCTCTCCTAGGTGTCATGCTTGGAGATCGGTTTACTCACGAGAAACCATAATTCCTGGTGTTCAAGTAGGCTGATTAATGCTTTTTTAGCTAATGGAGTTAAGCCTTTCCCATTCAGTTTCAGGGAGATCTCGGTTAACATCGGCATGGAGGAGAGATTCTATGTTAGAGGTTCAGACTTGACTGAGAGGGTCTCAGCGATACTTGTAAGACCCATAGGTAGGGGATCCCTTGAGGAGATAATATTCCGACTAGATGTATTACATGCATTGGGGGATCACGGAATCCCCGTAGTGAACAGCCCAGATGCGATAGAGGTGGCCGCGAATAAGTATAGGATACTCTCAAAGCTGAGGTCAAAGGGTTTACCAGTTCCAGAGAGCATGGCCACAGAAGATTTCAGGGAGGCTTCAAGATATTTTTTAAAGATTGGCGGCGACATCTTAGTTAAGCCCATATTCGGTTCAAGAGGGGTTGGAATATCAAAGTTAGAGGACAGGGATGTAGCAGATAGGATATTTAGAACCTTAAGGTTCTACAGGCACGTCCTATTATTGCAGAGATTTATCCCCCATGGTACAACCGATGTTAGGACTTTCATAGTCGGCGGGAGGGTATTAGCAGCTATGAGAAGGAGAGGAGACACGTGGAGGACAAATATAAGTCAGGGGGCTAGGGCTGAGCCATTTAAGATCCCAAATGAGATGGAAGAATTATCCTTGAAGGCTGCTGATGCCTTGGGCTGCGAGATAGCTGGAGTCGATCTTCTAGAAGGCCTAGAAGGGGTTAAAGTTTTAGAGGTTAACTCTCAACCGGGATGGAGGGGCCTGCAATCCGTTGTTAAGGTAGATATAGCCGACGAGATAGCCAAATATATGATAAAGAAAGCGAAGGGCACGGCCTAACCTTCAACGACTTCCTCAAAGAAATAGGGAGGGGATTAGGGGAAACCCTTTTACTATGGGTTACTTTACTTTACCATCTTGGACGCGACTTCTTGGGCTTTTATAGCGTCATCCATCGTGACCTTAGGCTTCTCCTCCCCCAATATACATTTTATGAAGTGTTCATCTAATTGGTAGTGTCCCCATACCCTCGGACCAGGCTCCTGGAGTTTCCACTCCTGCCTGGTTGGATCTTCTCCTATGAGTGTTAACTTGTCGTTTCCCTCGGCATAGAGGGCGCAGGTGTTGTCACCGTATATTTCAAGCCTACTTGAAGTCTCGGTGGGGGTCACCGTACAACTATAGTGAACAGAGGCCACAACACCATTGGATAGCTCCATCAATCCCATCGTATTGTATCCTATTATCCCCCCGTATTCTTCCTTTAGGGGGGTATAGTTAGACTTCCATTCCACGTCCTCATATTCCGCGTCGAAGAGCCATCTTAAAAGGTCTATGGACCAAACCGATAATGTAAAGTCTGGGTATCCGCCGCTCTTCCCCTTATCCCAAGCCCAGGAGTCGGCCGGCCATTGTTCCGCTAAAACCTTAGCCCCTATGGCTTCCTTGAAGGAGGCTGCTACCACTCTTCCCAATATCCCGTCTTCTATGAGAGCTTTAGCTTTTACATAGCTTGGAGTGAAGCGGAAATTTAGGACGGGCATGAAGACCACGCCCGCCTTCTCCACCTCCCTTTTAAGCTCCTCAACTTCTGAGAGCCTTGGAGCAACAGGCATCTCGCAGAGCACATGTTTTCCATTCTTTAGGGCCTCTAAGGCCACTGGGAAATGGAAAGGCGTTGGAGTAGCTATGACCAAGGCGTCAACCTTTGGATCCCTGATAAGCTCTTTATGATCCAGGTAGTATTTAACCTCATACTTTTTAGCAAGTTTCGCAACCCTTCTCTCAGTTCTAGCTCCGAGGGCGACGAGCTCAGACCCGGGGATCTTCCTAAATGAAGGCACATGGGCTTGGCCTCCCACGAAGCCGGTCCCTACAACGGCTACGCCCACTTTTTTCCCCATAGCTGACATGTCAACATACACCCCAAAACATTTCAAATATACATTTATTCGATTATATATAAAAACATTAGTACCCTACTTCGGAGATAAATTTATATCCATCCGGTCCCATTAGAGTGAGGGGGCCGCTTGCTCTTTAAAGAATTTTTAATTTTAGCCCGGGTTGGAGCAGAGAAAATTTTAAGCAGAGCCGTGGAAGCAGTCTCGGAAGCCATGAAACAGTTGGGAAAGGACGCTCAAGTAACTCTCCCAGGGACGGTTTATGGACTACCATTAATCTATGGTCTTACAGGAAGAAAGCTAGAGTCTATGGAGGAACTCCGTGGAGAACTCATATCCACAAAGCTGTTAGCAATGAAAGAGAATGAGCTGACGAGTCTGTACAATTCCGGTCTAGCCGCCCTAATGGCGATGGAGGTATTCGAAGCAGTTAACTACTCTACGTTGAAGGCTTACCCTAAACCCTACGTGGGATTCATATCGGATACCCTCTTCAGAGAGCTCAGCCTAAGCTTGGCCGACGGTACAATACCTGGAATAGTAATTCTAACCGGGAGAGCGAACGAAGTAGAGGCACATAACCTCATAGAAGAATTGAGGGACAGGAGCCTCCTCACATTACTTGCGGGTCCCATAATTGGTAGTGTAGAGAAAGCGGGCTATGAGTTTGGATTAGAATCTAAGCTTTTACCCCTAGGAGAGGAATATTCAAGCATAGTATATGCAGCAAACCTACTTGTGAGGACGCCTTTAATATTTGGAGGAGTAGAGGCGGGTAACCGGGAGGAGATATTGGGCTACGTGAAGCATAGGGTACCAGCCTTCTCGATAGTCCTTAAGGATTTAAGCGAGGTTACCGCCTCCATCATAGCAGGATTCGCCGGATTAGGAGTGCCCTCCATAATCGATGTGGATATTCCCCAAATTCCCCGTCTAATACTTAAAGCCGACGAGTATAGGAAAGCAGTGGAGATGGGATGCGAAGTAAAAGGGATAAAAGTTAAACGCATCGTGAAGCCACCTATACCAGTGGATTACGGCCCCTCCTTCGAAGGTGAAAGGATAAGAAAAGAGAACATGTATGCTGAGTTTGGAGGAGCTAAGTCTGAGGCTTTCGAGCTCGTTAGGATAAAGGAGCTCGGCGAGGTCACGGATGGCCATGTAAACTTGGTTGGGCCTGATCTTGAGAGGATCAACGAAGGCTCAGCAGCGCCTCTCGGGATAATAGTTGACCTAGCTGGTAGAGAGGTAGAAAAGGACTTGGAGGCAGTTTTGGAACGTAGAATTCATCAGTTCCTTAACAGATGTAGAGGCTTAATGCATATAGGATCCAGAGATGAGATATGGATTAGAATCAGTAAAGAAGCCGCCGATGCTGGTTTCAGAATTAGAAATATCGGAGACATACTTTATACAATGTATCATTCTACGTTCCCAAGGATAGCCGAGAAGGTGGAGGTCTCGATCATAACGGATCCAAGCCAGGTTTCTAAGATGTCAGAGGAAGCTAGGCGCCTTTACATGGAGCGTGACAAGAAGGTTAGGGAGTTAACCGAGGAAGAGGTTGACGCATTCTACGGCTGTACCCTATGCCAGTCCTTCGCTCCAACCCATGTATGCGTTATAACTCCTGAGAGGGTGTCCCTCTGCGGGGCAACAAGCTGGCTTGACGCTAAGATATCCTATAAATTGGATCCCTCAGGACCTAACTTCATAGTCCTCAAGGGGAGGTGCCTCGACCCGATAAGGGGAGAGTGGACAGGAATAAATGAAACGGTCCTAGATAAATCCCATGGATCAACCAGGAGAGTATATCTCCACACCATGTTCGGTTACCCCCATACATCTTGCGGATGCTTCGAGGCTATAGCATTCTATATACCTGAGGTCGAGGGTATAGGGGTTGTCCACAGAGGATTTAAAGAGGCTACTGTAAATGGAATGACGTTCTCGACTATGGCGGGGTTCTGCGGCGGCGGTAAACAGGTGGAAGGCTTCCTAGGCGTTGGAGTCAACTATTTAAGGTCTAGAAAGTTCCTTATGGCGGATGGGGGATATAACCGGATAGCATGGATGACAGCAGAGCTTAAAGAGAAGGTTAAGGAGAGCATACCTGGAGATCTCTACGATAAGATCGCCACTGAGAAGGATGCTTCCACAATAGAGGAGCTCAAAACCTTCCTGGAGAAAGCCGAGCATCCCGTGGTGCAACGGTGGAACAGGAAGGAATCAACATAATTGAAATATTAAATATTTATTAGGGATTAAGTGAAGATGGTGGGATTCAAGGAGTTGCTATCCCGTTATGAAATCAGGAGTTAGGATTAAAGTAGGAGAGCTGAAAACTCAACTCGGGATAGTTAAGGATCTAGAGTTATCGATTGGAAAGGTAGTTGAAGAGAAGTGGGATGAAGCTTTAGGGCCTACACCTTTTCCGTCCATAGCGGATCTCCGAGAATGGGACTTGAAGATCCTTGAACGATATAAGCCCTTCTACATGCCGTTCTGCGATCTGTGCTGCCTCTGCACAATGGGGAAATGCGACCTAACAGGAGACAAGAGGGGGGCATGCGGAATAGACATGGCTGGGCAACAGTCGAGGATAGTCTTATTGGCCTGCTGCATAGGAGCAGCAACCCATACCAGCCATGCGAGGCACCTCCTAGAGCATCTGATTTCAAAATATGGCCGCGGCCATCCATTAGACGTAGGGGGATTATCGGTGGAGGTTGAGGCGCCTATTACGAGGCTTGTATGCGGGATCCGCCCTGAAACCCTGGGAGACTTAGAGGAAGTCTTAGATTACGTGGAGGAGCAGATAGTCCATCTACTCTCGGCAACCCATACTGGACAGGAGGGATCCTATAGGGATTTCGAATCGAAAGTCTTCCATGCAGGGATGGTCGATCACTTAGCCATGGAGGTCGCTGATATAGCTCAGATATCTGCTCTAGGCCTACCTAAGGCAGAGCCGAACCCTCCTCTAATAGATATAGGCCTAGGCGTTGTAGATCATGCAAAGCCTGTAATCCTAGTCATAGGCCATAACGTCCCCCCTGCAGCAAATATAATGGATTACATGGAGGGGCTGGGGCTACAGGATGGGGTAGAGCTCTGTGGAATATGCTGCACAGCCCATGATCTATCCAGATATAACCCCAAAGCCAAGATTATAGGTCCGATCTCTTGGCAGCTAAGATTTATCAGAAGCGGCATCCCCGATGTTATAGTGATAGATGAGCAGTGCATCCGCTCCGACGCCCTCAACGAGGCCATGAAGGTTAAAGCCCCCCTAATAGCCACGAGCGAGAAGGACTGCCAAGGACTCCCAGATAGGACTAGGGATCCACCTGACGAAATAGTGAAGGACCTAGTTGAGGGATATACGCCCGGCGTATTGATACTGGATCCAGCCAAGGTGGGCGAGGTTGCAGTTAAGTCCGCTTTGAAGGTTGCTCCGAGGAGGAGGAAGTTCAAGACCATCCCCAACTTAGAGGAGCTCATGGATGGGGCAAAGAAGTGTAGAAGATGCGACGACTGTAGGAGGAGCTGCCCAAACGACCTAGACATACCTTCCGCAATGGCTAGGGCAGCCCGTGGAGACCTTAAAGGCCTAGCCCATCTACTAGACCTCTGTATAGGATGTACGAGATGCGAGAAGGCCTGCCCTGTAGGCCTCCCCATCCACAGCTTCATGGTTAAAGCTGCTGAGAAGGAGATCAAGGAGGAGAGATACAGGATAAGGGCTGGGAGAGGAGCAATCCAAGATGTAGAGATAAGAAATGTGGGAAGCCCGATAGTTTTAGGGGAGATCCCCGGAGTCGTAGCCTTCGTTGGATGCGCAAACTATCCTAAAGGCGGGGTTGAAGTCGCCGAGATGGCCGATGAATTCGCTATGAGAAGGTATATTGTAACGGCTACAGGATGTGCCGCCATGTCCATGGCCATGAATAAGGATGAAGATGGGAAAACCATCTATGAGAAATATCCTGGAGACTTCGATGCAGGAGGTATCTCCAATATAGGCTCATGCGTGTCAAACGCCCATATAGCAGGCGCAGCTATAAAGATAGCCAGCATCTTCGCTAAGAGAAAGCTTAGAGCAAACTATGAGGAAATAGCGGACTACATCCTGAACCGGGTTGGAGCGGTGGGGGTAGCCTGGGGAGCCATGTCCCAGAAGGCAGCCTCGATAGCCAGCGGATTCTGGAGGCTTGGAATCCCAGTCATTGTAGGACCACACGGCTCCAAGTATCGGAGGATGCTACTCGGGAGGAAGGAAGACGATGAAAGCTGGAAGGTATACGATGCTAGGACAGGCGGAGAGGTATACGTCGGTCCAGCCCCTGAGCATTTATTCTACGCTGCGGAGACCAAGGATGAGGCGATGGTGAGCATAGCGAAACTATGCATGAGGCCGAATGATACGCCGAAGGGCAGAGCTATAAAGCTGACCCATTACGTAGACCTCCATAGGAGGTTGTATGGCATGATCCCCGATGACGTATTCCTCTACGTGAGGACTAAGGCAGATATTCCCATAACGATAAAGGATGAGATCCTCCGCCTCCTCGAAGAGAAGGGTTGGAGAGAGATGGGAGTTCCTGATCCAACTCTCCTATCTAGGCTCATAAGAGTCCAGAAGGGTTAAGCGTTGATGAGGCAATTTGAACCCTGGCAGATAGCCGAGATACCGGGTCCAAAGAAAGCTTTAATAATATCTAAACCAGGAGTTGCCGCAGCCCTCCTCAGAAAGAGTAAGAGGCCTCTAATGGTCCTAGGGGGAGAGGCAGTGGATGTGTTAATAACAGGTAAACCAGTACTGGATCATCTCATACGAATATCTACTGGTGGAAGGATCCCCCTGGCTGCAACAATGGGGGCTGCTAGGAGGCTCATAGACCAGGGGGTCAGGCTGACGGGCTACATGTCGGCCATGGAGATCGCTGAGAGGCTTAAAGATGCATCATGGAAGGGCTTCGACGGGGTGGGACCCTATGATCTAGCAGTGTTTGTAGGCCTACCCTACTATATGGAGTGGCTTATATTGTCGGGACTGAAACATTTCGCAAAAGGCTTAACAACGATGTCTCTGGATAGGTTCTATCAGCCACATGCCAGTTGGTCCCTCCCAAACACCCCAAGGAACGAATGGGAGGAGACCATTAAGGCCTTAGCTGAGATAATAGAGGAGGGATGAGAACTGTCCATGTTTAAAGATGTACCAGTGGATGTAGGGGTAATCTACGAGGGGGAGAGAATTAGGAAACCGGACATGTACGTTGAGCTGGGCGGCCCAAAGGTGGATCATAAATTTGAGCTTGTTAGGGCTAAAGCCTTAGGGGAAATCACCGACGGTAAGATAGAGGTTATAGGACCCGACCTTAAAGATCTAGATGAGGGCGAGAGCTATCCCTTCGGAATCTACATCCAGGTTGCAGGTAAGGAGATAGAGGAGGACCTTGAGGGAATCATAGAGAGGCGCATCCATGAATACTGCAATTATATCGAAGGGTTCATGCATTTAAACCAGAGATACGATATCTGGCTTAGGCTTAGTAAGAAGTCTTTCCAGAGGGGGCTTAACTCATTCCAGCTTATCGGTAAAGTCTTGGAGAGGCTGTTTAAAAGTGAACTCCCGATAGTTGAGGAGATCGAGATAACCTTCATCACGGCTCCAGCTAATGTGGAGGAGATGTGGAGGATTGCGAAGCAGGTCTACGAGGCTAGGGATGCCAGGGCGAGGGGGTTGAAGGATGAAGAGGTTGACGCATTCTACGGCTGCACACTATGCCAGTCCTTCGCTCCAACCCATGTATGCGTTATAACTCCTCAGAGATATGCGAACTGCGGCGCGATAAGCTGGTTTGACGGCAGGGCAGCCTCAAGGGTGGATCCCAAAGGACCGATATTCCGAATAGAGGTGGGGGAAGTATTAGATACGGTTAGGGGAGAATTCTCGGGCGCAAACGAGGCTGTGAAGAGGAAATCCCTCGGGGAGATCCAACGTGTATGGCTTTACACAGCCTTCGGCTGTCCCCACACCTCTTGCGGATGCTTCGAGGCCGTAGCCTTCTATATTCCAGAGGTTGACGGGCTTGGGATCATACATAGAGACTTCAAAGGAGTGGCAGTTAATGGATTACCGTTTTCCACACTCGCCGATTCAACAGCTGGCGGAAGACAGATAGATGGCTTCCATGGCTTATCTATAGAATATATGAGGTCTCCAAAGTTTCTCCAAGCGGACGGAGGCTGGAGCAGGATAGTCTGGATGCCTTCTGCTGTCAAAGAGATGGTTGGAGACTTCATACCTAAAGAAGTGGCGGAAAAGATAGCCACGGAACATGATGCAACGACCATAGATGAGCTTAAACGTTTCATAGAGGAGAAGGCGCATCCCGTCATAGATAGATGGGAGAAACTCGAGGAAGCCGTTCCCCTGGAGGCGGTGAAGCAGGCACGTGAGGCTGAATCTATTATTGAGCTCCCCCAAGTATCCTCCCTGCCTCTAACCTATGGAGGCTTCAAGATCATCCTTAAGGATGCTAAGATAACCGCTAAGAAGATGATTATAAGGAGGATTAAGGGTAAGGGTGGGTCTAGTGGATAAGGTTAAAGATCTAGCCCCTAAGATTTTAGACCTGTTGAGGGACGTTGAAGAGCTGGAGCTTGAAGATGTTGAGGTGAAGCTAGGGGAATTGGAGTTCATCCTGCAGCCTCCAACCCTAATCCCCCCGATCGCTGCCGTTAAACCTGAAATTAAACCGGAGAAAATAATAGAGGAGAGGTTCACCCCTCCCAAGATGGAGTATCCTGGGAGGATATTGGAGGTGAGAATCGGCGCCACCAAGTCTGAGGGCGGAACTAGGAGTAGATCCATAGTTATAGGGGGTGAGAGAAACCCGCCGTTCTACATCTTCGAGGCCCCTCCACCGAATCCCCCAGCTATATCGATAGACGTCTTCGATATGAAGATTCCCTTGGCTAAGCCTGTCAAGGTTCATGTAGAAGATGTCTTGGAGGACCCAGCCGCATGGGCTAAAAGGGCCGTCGATGAATGGGGGGCAGATATGATAAACCTCCACCTCGTAAGCATCGACCCTTTACTCAAGGATACACCACCCGGAGAGGCGGCTAAAACCGTGGAGGAGGTTCTACAGGCGGTGGATGTCCCATTAGCTGTAGGGGGATGCGGGGATCCCGAGAAGGACTTGAAGGTCTTCGAGAAAGTGGCTGAAACCTCTCAGGGGGAGAGGATCCTGATAAACTCGGTGACCCTAGATATGGATGTTGAGAAGATGGCTAACATCGTAAACAAGTACGGCCACACAGTGATAGCCTTCACCCCCATGGACATGGATAAAGCAAGAGAGTTAAACCGTAAACTCTACAGTTACCTACCTAAGGATGTTATAGTGATAGATACTACGACGGCCGCCCTAGGCTATGGCCTCGAATACGCCTTCACAATAATGGAGAGAGTTAGGCTGGCCGCCTTAATGGGTGACGAGGAGCTTCAACACCCCATCTCTTCCGGTACAACCAACTCTTGGGCTGCAAGGGAGGCTTGGATGAAGATGGATCCTAAATGGGGCGATAGAGAATTTAGAGGCCCGATATGGGAAACCGTAACCGCCTTAACACTCCTCCTAGCAGGCGTTGACTACTTCATGATGATGCATCCGGCAGCCGTCAAGACCCTCAAGATGGTTATCGGAGATCTCACCTCCAATAGGCTTGGGGAAGCGCCCCCCATACTGAAATGGGTTTCAACCAGGTTTTAGAAGGGTTAGCCAATGGCTAAGAAATCATTGAGCCCCACAGAGGTCTATAGACTCCTCCCAAGGACCAATTGTAGGGAATGCGGAGAAGACAATTGTATGGCCTTCGCCACGAAGCTAGTCAACAGGGAAGCTACACTAGACAAATGTCCTCCCATCAATGAGAAGGGACGTGAAGCCTCGTTGAAGATCCTCTGGGATCTACTCAAACCGCCTGTAAAGGAAGTTAATATAGCGTCAGGGGAGGCTTTGGTGAAGGTTGGCGGCAAATTAGTCATGTATAGACATGAGTTAACCTATCATAACCCTACGGCAATAGCCATAGACTTATGGGATGACATGTCTGAGGAGGAGCTTTTGAGGAGAGTTAAGGGGGTCGAAGAACTCTCATATGAGTATATAGGAAGGAGCCTCAGGTTAGACCTCCTAGCCCTTAGGTCGACCTCGAATGACATGGGAAGGTTCGGCGACACTGTAAGGAAAGTTAGGGATAATACGAGGCTTCCATTGATTCTATGCTCCATGGATCCCAACATCGTGGAGGCGGGGCTAGTGGCTTACCGCGATGGAAAACCCTTAATCTACGCTGCCACAAGGGATAACTGGAAGGATATGGCTGAGCTAGCCGTTATGTATAAATGTCCATTAGCGGTATCCTCACCAGGAGACCTGGACGGATTAAAATCTCTGGTTAGAACGCTACTTGAGTATGGTGTTGAAGACCTAGTCTTGGACCCTGGAACCATTTGGAACGGCAGTCTATCTGATACTATAAATAGTTTTACGATGATTAGGAGGGCTGCCACCAAGGTTGGAGAGGATCTGCTAGGATTCCCATTATTGGCAGTCCCCGCTACGGTTTGGATGAGTGAAGGAGAGCTGCCTGAAGTTAAGGCCTGGAGGGAGTGCTGCCTTGCATGCATGTTAATGGTGAGATACGCCGACCTCCTGATAATGCATAGTCTGGATGGATGGGCTATACTACCTACTCTCATACTCAGAGAGAACCTCTATACAGACCCGAGGAAGCCTGTAGCCGTGGAGAGTGGCCTGAGAACCTTCGGCTCCCCAACCAGGGATTCTCCTGTCCTAGTTACTAGTAATTTCGCCCTAACCTATTATACAGTTGCAGCTGACGTGGAGGCGAGCGGAGTTGACTGCTACCTGATAGTAGCCGATACCGAAGGCCTCTCCGTTGAGAGTGCTGTGGCGGGTCGAAAGTTGACGGCCGATAAAATCGCTGAAACCCTGAAGGAGTCTAAAGTAGAGGAGAAGGTTAAGCATAGAAGGCTTGTAATCCCAGGGAGAGCTTCTAGACTCAGCGGCGAGATCGAGGAGTTAACTGGATGGACGGTCCTCGTAGGTCCACTTGACTCATCCGAGATACCTAAATTTCTTCAAGAGAAGTGGAGTTCACAGCCTTCCTAAGAAACGAAGTAGCTCCGATGAATCCTCCGGTCCAACAGTTACATTCCATCCAGTAGCCTCCTCTATTTCGCCGCTTAAAGGCGATAAGCCTCCAGGTATGATGAGGCGTCTATGCTCTACGAGTTCTCCTAATCGATACTCCTTAATGTATTCTTGAACCATATCGGGACTTAATAGTTTCCCTGCCAATGCATTTAAAACGGACATTCCACCAGTATCCAACACTATGAGATAGCAGCTTAACCCAGATCTAAGAAGATCTCCTGAGACGAAATAGAAGGTTAAGGCGTAATTTGTAGTTAGAAGTACCGGAGAGTCCTCATTCGGGCTTCCAAAAGTGTAGAGTCCGGGCTTTACCGTTGCAGGCTTTCTAGGATCGGAGTAAAGGGCTTGGCGTAGAGCATAGATGGGAGACAGGCTTTCCCTGGATTTAGATTTAACGATGAGTATATCCGCATATCTCATAATGAGCATGGACGAGATAAGGGATTCACGAATAATCCCTTCTTCGGGGTCTCTAACCTCCCTCCATATGGCTGCTGGAACCCCTATGAGGGGTTGTCGAAACTCTTCTATCCCATAAGAGATGGCCCCTATTCTGGCCTGTATGAACTTCTCAAGCATTTTAAATGGCGACTTTAACGATGATGCCGGCGATAGGGCTACTTCAACGCCCCTATCCATGGCTTTCCTCGCCATGCTCCTAAGGGACCCTAGATCTTCGGATTCCAGCACTAACGGGCAACCATTGTCTAATGCGAGTTCTATGAATTCTTCGAGTGTATCAGAGGTAGCGGCGTAGAGCAACGGCCTACCTTCAACCATCCCAACCGCCTTGGCCGTCAGCTTAGGATTATAGCAGCATAGGATTAAAGGCCCTGGAAACTCATCTGAAGCTAGTTTAGCCGCCATGGCGAATCCATCCTCATCCCCCGATTCCTCCCTTAAGGCTACAGCGTCTATTTTGAAGGCTTCTCCACCGCTCTCTATGGAGAGGTTAGAAGCCATGGCTAGATCCCTTAGGAGGGCTACCCGACCCTCCCGGTCGCTTAGTTCAAGGGATATCACTGTAGGATTATAAAATTTCAATTCATGCCTGTGTAATACACGTTCTCCACCTATTACAGCATCCCTCGACTTACCCTTAATGTGTATCTTCTTTACGGGGGGAGATATCATGGATTCAAGCTCTATTTTCTCAGGATCCTCTATGTATGGACATTCCCCGGGATCCGCCGATCCTTCCATGAGCTTTAACGCAAAAGCAATACATGTTTCAACTCCACATTCACCGCAGTTCCTTTTAGGGAGTAGCCCGTAAATCTTTAATGGAGATTTTGGCTGCGACATTTATGGATTCATCCTCCGGGGCCGAGGTCTGATAGGAAAGCCTTTAGGATTCTTAGAGTCCTCGGATGTAGGATGCCTAGTAGGTCGGCCCCAGCCAGATATAAGGTTAAGGCTGTGTGTGCTTCCCAAAGAGGCCCCATAAGGTCGGGTTTTCTGTATGTGCTCGGATCAGCAGCCTCCCTAGCCTTCCAAGAATATTCCAACGCCCTTAATATTACGATGGGGAATTGTAGGCTTTCATCTCCTCTTAAGGCGTCAAGCCTTACCTGTTCTATTACGGATGTTGAATACTCTATGCCCAGGCCTAGAGGCGCGCTCGTGGGATCCATGAGGAGCTTGGTTTTAGCTACTCCCATATCTATTAGTTTCTGGTTAAGCGATCTCTGAGATGGGAGATCACAGTCGGTCTCAGCCACGATCGAGTGGCCATATTTTAAGGCCGCCTCAACTAAGCTCCTATAGTCGTCTTCAAGGGTTACTGAGGCTAACATGCACCTCTCCCCCTTGGCTACCTCAGCGGCCACCCTCAGCGACTCAAGGGAGGCTTCGCTTCCCCCTGTGCATATTATAAGTGGAAGTCGAACTTCCTTTAATAGTCGAAGAGTCAAGTCCTCCACATCGGCCCTCTGATCGCTGGAGCCGTGAGTCTTCTGAAACTTCAAAGCTATCGCATCAGCCCCTAAGCTTAGGCACGTCTTCGCCCATTCCACCGGGTCTTCAACTAAGCCTCTCAGCTCTTCCCTCATTATTTGAGGTAGCTGCTCAGGGGAATCACAGACTATAGAGGCTAAGATGGGTTTTTTAGCCTCGCTGGAGTAGAAGGGAAGCGACCTGCACCCTCCAACCTTCAAACTATGAAGACTTGAACCTCCATACCTAGGGGTAGATCCTAGAACGACTTCAGCTATCCTCCCCTGGAAGGATAGTTCAGGAACTCTAAAATCCGGCTTGAGAAGCCTGAAAAGATCCTCCATACGATCTCCCAAACGTTAATATATAGATGCTCCTAAATAAATGATCCGCAGCCGTTCAACCCTGACTGCAGGTAAGAGTTTTGGCTTTAGTCGTATCCGTCTCAGGTAAGGGAGGGGTTGGAAAGACAGTTGTCACAGCATTGCTCTTAAAGCTCCTTATGGGTAAAGGGAGCATCTTAGCGGTGGACGCTGACCCAGCTACGAATCTCCCCGAAGTCCTCGGAGTAAGGGTCGAGAAGACAGTGGGGATAGTAGTAGACGAGCTTAAGAGGAAGATTCAACGTGGAGATCTCGCCTCAACAGTTTCAAAGGAGGGAGTTCTAGAGGCATGGATATACGAAGTCCTCGTGGAAACAGAAGGCTTCGATCTCTTAGCCATGGGTAGGACCGAGGGGGAAGGATGCTATTGTAGCGTTAACTATATGCTGGCTAAGATAGTGGATTCCTTATCGGGGAATTATGATTACACCCTGATGGACATGGAGGCGGGGCTGGAGCACCTAAGCAGGAGAACCGATAGAAATGTGGATTTAATGCTCATCGTGACCGATCCGTCTAAGATGGGTTTAGAGACTGCGAGAAGGATAAAGGAGCTCACTCAAGAGGTCCATATAGAGGTTAAACGCATCGCCCTTATAGGAAATAACTTCCCGCAAGGCCTAGACAGAAGGTTCGGGGAGGAGGCTTCCCGGATAGGCCTTGAGCTCGCCGGGAGCATACCACCAGACCCTAAGATAATGGAATATAACATCCAAGGAAAGCCTCTTCTGGAACTCCCAATTGACAGCCCATCTCTGAAGGCTTTACAGGTAATAGCTGAGAAACTTAAGATAATTTAATCCAGAGGGCTGCGCATCTGAGGAGTCGATAAAACAGAATTTAAAATTAATCCTAGAAGGTTTCATTCGATACAGTCAAGATTTTAGGCATCATCAAGAGTTTTTGACTGAATAGATTAATTAATGTATATGCCTTTGTCCACGAGCCCTATCTTATCTTAAGCTTCTATACTCCATAGACATGTTTAAATAAATCCCATTTCAACGTGATGGCTTGGATACGC
>JAWBPF010000020.1:0-18872 GCA_038825355.1 Bathyarchaeia archaeon | reverse complement strand
AGGAATATGTTCTCGCCTGAGCCCTCAGATAGGAAACCCCTACTATCCAGGAGGATAGCCTCATCAAAGCCCCTCATAGAGGCTTCAGCCTTAGCCAGTACGGAGGTCACGTAGCCCCCTGAGGTTTTAGCGGTTGAAGGCATAGCCTCGTCGGATGCCCTCCTCCAAGTGGAGGTGCATACCCTAACGCCTCCCTCACTTAGATATGCCCCTAGGGGGAAAGCTGCTATGGCGCATTGAACCGGCGACCCTAAAGGGTTCAACCCGAACTCTCCAAGACCTCTGAAGGCTATGGGCCTTATATATGAGCTGGTCTTTAAACGATTCCTCCTCAGAAGGTTTAGAACCACCTCAATGAGATCCCCTGAACTGTATGGGAGACTCATCAAATGGATCTTCATGGAGTTCTGGAACCTACGGATGTGATCTTCAAGCCTGAATACTAGGAGATTTTCCCCATTCCAGTAAGCCCTAATACCCTCGAACACCCCGGTACCATAGTGGAGTGCATGGGATAGAACGTGTATCTTGGCTTCATCCCATGGAATGAACTCTCCATCCATCCATATATATTTGCTCTTCTCAATTGGCATTAGACAACTCCTCCAAGGCTTATATGACGTGAGTTACAGTTATACCTTACATATGCTCTAAAAACCTTTCCATCCTAGAGAGGTCGCATCTCAACCATGTTAAAGCTATCCCCCAGAGGCATGGTTTTAGTGGCAGCCTTCTCAGTTGTTTACGCTTTACTCAGGGTTATACCTGCCTTCCCCATCCTCGGCGTTTCCGGCGGAGCCTTCACTTTAGCAGATATCCTTCCACCTTTATACGGGATTATTCTAGGTCCATATCAAGGCTCCTCAACCATCATAGTTGGGACGTATATATCCTTCATTTTAGGCAGACCGATCCTGTTTTTAGGATTAGACTTCCTCCCTGGAATGGTCAACACCGTAATCACGGGAACGCTATCGAATAAGAGTAGGGGCATACCCATCATCGTATATTTGGCCCTCCTAGCATCCTTCCTGGTTCATCCATATACCGTGAACTTCGTAGCAGTCGAGTTCTTAGGCTCAGAGTTCCACCTTTTCTTCGCATGGATGCATTTAATCGCCCTATTCCTCCTTCTCTCTCCAATCCCATACAGGGCTGCCGGATGGATCTGTAAACCTTACAACGCCAGGATAGCGTTTGGAGTCGCCATAATAGGCTTCGTTGGAACCATGAGTCAACACCTGACTGGGAACCTCCTCTACGAGAATATCATAGGAGTTCTCCAGGGTGCTCCCGCTTCTGCTTTTAAACCTGTATGGTACATGGTATTCTGGCTTTACCCTATCGAGAGATTAACGCTAGTAACCCTAACAACTATTGTAGGTGTACCTCTCCTAAAATTGGTAAGGAATCCATGAGGATTAGGATTCGAATATATAGAGCCTTGGCCTCCACCAAATGGGCTTGAGCGGCGAAAATTGGTGCTCCGGGCGGGATTTGAACCCGCGATCAACGGCTCGACTGGCCTCCCCTTCCCCATCGGAAAGAGATAAGGCCGCTATGCTTGGCCGGGCTACATTCAGCGGGGACCACCTCCACCGGAGCCTTAACCCGGAGCATCCCAGACGCACCTATAGATTCAGGGGAGAGATGGAATTAAGTTTTATTCTATTTCTTCTCGGATCATACGCCAAAATTCCATGGCAGCCCCTCTCGGATCAGGTTCTCCATAGATTCCCCGGCCGATTATTGAGAAAGCCCGGTACGGCCTCGAGGCTTTAAAGGCTGCTCTTATATCGCCTCCCTGGCCTTTCCCTATCCCAGGGAACATGAACACGGGATTTCCCACACCCTCTCTCTCTATTATCTCCTTATACAGTATTATCGATGCAGGTTTATTGCCTGGCACTATGAAATGAGTTACGCCTAGAGCTGCTGCATCCCTATAAATCCTCTCCGGTGCGTCACCTGATATATAGCCGCCTTCCCTATCCAAGTATCCCTTATGCGTCATCTCACCCCCCACTATCGGGGTTATTCCAGCCTCAATACATGACTCAACGGTTTTTCTTAGAGTTTCTACGCCTGCCTGAGGGAAAATAATTAATCCATCGATTCCTGATGACCCGATAGCCTTTAGCTGCGAACCCGCACATATTTCAGGTATATCAGTTCCATACTTTTGATGATCGTATATTACCGGAAGGCGCGAAAACCCTCTGATGACCCTAATTATCTTATTTAAGCCATATTGAATGACGAGCGGAGAACCAATCTTGTAGCCTGCTATGAATTCTAGATTAGATGTAGATTTAACAAGATTCTCCAGAGCCTTCAAGCTCTCAACATCGCATGCAATGATGATCCCAAACTCTATTTTGAACATATATCGATCTCTCCAAGTATCTTCTTATATCTCGGGTTACTTAGAATCGAAGGTGATGTTTCAAAATATTAATATTACCTGGCTTTTGAAGGTTTATCCGATGGATCCCCAGATTTTTCAGATTTATTAGCCACGAAAAACTGAAGAGTAACCGTGAGCAACCGAATTGGAGGCCCCGATGCTTCATTACGGGTTCTAACCTATTTATTTCCATTAACATTACTTTTTAAATATTCCATAAGTTTTTCCCGGTCAGCGTAGAGGCGCTTCAGAGGCCTCTCATACCTGAGCGAAACATATGAGAAGAGGATAGGTACGGCTAAGGTAAAGTCGCAGTAGACTGTGACGCCGTTTCTGACTTCCTTCGGGTTCATCTTCCCCCAGGATACGGCTTCATTATGGGTTGCCCCGGATAAGCCGCCCCATTGAGGCGAGTCCATGGTTATCTGGATGAAGTAGTCGTGGCCTCCTTTATTTATCGATAGGATTTGGCTTAGGAAAGGCTGGGTCTGCATATAAAAGTTTTTAGGCGCTCCTCCCCCAAGGATTATTACACCATTTTTACGGCTTGAATAAACTATTGAGGAAGCCTCTACCACATCCAGGTCTGGATCTACTATGACCCCATCACCCCTAAGCTTTTCAGCGGCAAGATTCAACCCTATTGAGGAATCCCCAGGAGAAGGAGTATAGATCGGGACGTTCAATGCAGCCGCCCTGGCGAGAATAGATTGTTCGGGATGTTCCGCCTCATTAAGCAATCTTTCCCCTATATGGCGGTGAAGCTGAGAGCTGGAAACCGCTCTGGTTCCCAGATCCCTTACTATACCTCTTATGAAGCGGTCAGTCTCCAGCAACGTCTCTACCGGTATGAATATATCGTAGATTCTAACTAAGCCCTCTCGGAGAAGTTCAGAATCATCCATCCTAAACTCGCCTTGAAACACCGGTAGACCCAAAGCAAAATGTATGTCATGATACAGGTTAGCTCCTGTGGATATTATGAAATCGATCAGCCCCTTCTCCATGAGCGAATTCACAGCCATCCCTAAACCTGTAGGAGTGAAAGCCCCCGCCAAGGTTAGACATATAGTGGCCTCGTCCATTATCATCTTTCCATAAAGGATGCATGCCTCATATAATCTCCTGGCGTTAAAGGAGTTCGACGAACCCATATGGCTTATAAGCTCATCTACTGAGGCTGTATCCAAAGGCTTAGGGGTTACTCTGGGAAGTTCCATGCGATCCACCATCCTGCAACCCATCCCTTCTTGTACCCCGATCAACGCATATAATTATCCTGTTACATAGCTTAAACCTTGAATTCACCCATAAATTCATCAGCTTTTAAAGCCATTACCGAAACTAAAGACTTCTTTCATTTTTTAATCGTTACTTTATCAAGGCAGGTGCTCCTTAACATCCCTGAATAAGCATTTCAATTCATATTTTAGCTTTAATTAGGATAATAAATTCCTCAACTTCTATATACCCCTAGGGAGAGCCACCGCTGGATTTCTCTTAGTTAAGACCGGAGGAAGATGAAGTTAACTCCCTGACCAGAGAGTTCAAAATAAGAATATTCCGAGCTTACTAGGAAACCCGCATTTTTCGTTGTTTATTTAATTTAATACCATTTTATTATTATTTTAATTAGTCCCTAATTCGTTTCTCCGCGATTAATATAACATGATGGGAGATTCTTTAATTCTATTAGTTTTAGGTTAGGGGGGTAGATATATGAACGCCACTACACAGCAGCCATATCTATCCTTCGGCACCCTCATACTTCTAGATACAACTTTGGGATTAACCAGTCTTAAGCCTCTGGAGGAAGCCATCCTTTGAAGCCTGCCCATAAGCTCCTCCTCAATAGTCTTGGAGTCTTTATAGCCGTGGTTCTCGGCTACGAACCCGTAGGTGGGGCCGCTTTTATTCTCGCATTTACTATAGCCTATTCCAGCGCCTATAACCTCACCTTCATCCCCATCCATCCTAGCTACAACGGCAAATGTTACGGTTCCCGGAGTTATCCTCCTCCTTTTCACCTCTACTGCATCCTTAGGTATGATCGAGGAGACGTAGACGAGGTTACAGGCATCCACTCCAGCAGATCTCAAAGCATTGTCGAAGGCGTTGAGCTGCGACTCTGCGCTAAGTCCTTCACCGCTCGTAACGAAGTAGGCCTTTGGAAGGAATATTTCAATCCTGTCTCCAGCCATCTCTGCTACATTAACCCCCTCTAATAAAACCAGATATGCTTTATAAAGTTGAATTTAAAGTTAACCTTAACTAGTTAGAAGAATGATCCACAGATCTGATCGGGAGGACTGAAGCGGGGATTGGACTTCTTCGAAGTATTGAGATCCAGGAGGAGCATAAGGAAGTTTAAATCTGAAATTATACCTAAGGGGTTGGTGGAGAAACTCCTGGATGCCGGGAGATCGGCCCCCACAGCCAGTAATATCCAGCCTTGGAGGTTCATAGTCGTAGATGATCCTTCAATTCTTGAGATGATCCGTAAAGTGTCTCCTGGATGCTTCGGCGGGGCGCCTTTAGTAATCATCGTATGCTCCGATAGGGGGAGAAGCTATGAGTTGGGGGGAGTAGTGGCCAGGGACTATTTAAGCATAGTTGACTGCGCCATGGCGGCCGGCTACATATTACTGGCAGCTCAAGCGCTCGGGTTAGGGGGATGTTGTGTGAAGTCGTTCTCATCTCCAGCCATAAAGGAGATCCTTGAAATACCTGAGGGAGTTAAGCCTGAGCTCATGCTGACCATAGGGTGGCCAGATGAGCAGCCGGCGAGACCTCCGAAACTCGGATTAGACGAGATAACCTATCATAACTTGTATAGCCGGAAATGGGTGAGTAGCCATGATCGACTCCACCAAGAGTGAAGAGCACTTATTTGAGCTCGCATCCTTTTTAGCGGTAAGCGCGAGGGGATGCGTGGATGAACCACACCTATATGGGCCCCTAAGGCTGATAGACGGCCTGAGCAGATTAGTAGAGCTGTCGAGACATATTCCATGTATAGGTTCGGACCCGTTTCTCGAAAGGGTTAGAGATCAAATAGAGAATAATAAGACTTTAGTGATGTATGACCGGGAAAAGTTCATAAACTTCTTAGACTTTTTAGTATTAGAATTTGCTAGAGAGATTAAACGTAGAGCTGAGAACATTTAGCCGCGAAATTAAGTATGGGACAGTTCTCCTCGAATCCATTATGTCAAAGTATATGAGGGGTAGGGTTGTAGCGGAATGTCCCTTGATGTAGATTCAATCTTGAACCTCGTTGAGTATGTGAGAGAAGCCACCAAGTTAAAGGTTATACTATCTCCAAGGGATTTCCTACCAATTAGGGCGAACCTAGCCGAGAATAATAGAATTAAGAGGATTAAGGTTGAGTATTCTCCGGGTAAATGTAATACTGGAGATTTGGCCTACGAGCTCCTTAGGGGATTATTCATAGCCCTAGGCGAGAGGAACGGCTCCCTATTAAGGGCTTCATCAAAAGCTGGGAGCAACGATAACCTGAGCGTCTCCTGGATCAACTCCCTCTTATCGGTTAGATGGGTTATAAATGAGTTGAAACTCAGGGGGCTGAGGGTGGGGGGGCTCCTGAAAGACTATTTAGAGAATAATCTAATCTACCTTGACTTGGAGGGTGAAGCCTATAGTCATATAGCCGACCGGGATCGTAGGAGGATATACTCAGCTGTTAACTTCGCCATTTATCTCATAACAAGAGGGGATGTGGACTACGGCGAAGCAGGCTCCAAGTTTGATGAGCTTTACAGGAACGCTGACCCTGAAGGCGTAAATGTTGGATCTAAGGCTGCGGCCATAATAGATTCAGGGCCTTTAAGCTGGGAAGGTGTAAGAGCCACGGCAGGGAAGCTCATGGAGCTCTTCAACCTAGACAGGGATAAAGTAGAGATAGGTTAGAGATTCCCATTGGGTTCCTATTTGATCCTATGGACGTGTACGGAGCAGGATATGCAGGGATCGTATGCTCTCACAAGCATCTCGCATCTAAAGGCTATTTCATCTTCCCGTAGATCGGCTATTGTAGGGACGTAATCCTTCAAGTCTTCCTCTATGTTCCTCGCATTCATAGCTGTAGGGGTTACTATGTCCGCCTGCTCAACTAGGCCGCCATCGTTGAGCCTATAGGCGTGGTAGAGCAGCCCCCTAGGGGCCTCTACTACGGCGCATCCATAGCCCGCCTTAGGCTTGAAAGTATCCTCTCTCACAGTCTTCCCCTTAGGGAGGTTCTCGATTATCAGAATCGACTGTTCAACGGCGTTTAAGACCTCTATGGCTCTGGCAAGCAACGCTCTGAAGGATTTATGAACCACCGGTTTAAACCCAGCCGCCTCAGCAGCCTCTCTAGCCCCGTCTGAGAGTAGATCGTAGTTCAGGTTAACCCTCGGCAATGGACCCACCATGAATGAGCCCTTCCCCTCAACTATGGAGTGCTTAGCCCAGGAATAGTCCACTTGAACCTCCTTGATATACCTCCTATATTCGTCCTCACCAGCCTCTAAGCCCCCAGTGGACTTTAGAACTCCCTCATTTATGGGATACTCTTCTCCACAAGTTAATGCTATCTGCTCCTCATTCCTCTCGAACTCTGGAAGGTTGAGCTCCGAGAAAAGCTGCACAGTCTCCTCGCAGCTTTTCTCAGCTTTTATGAGGCGGTCCCTCAAATCCTCCAGCTTCGCCTTCTCTGGTATATGGGTGAATCCGCCAACTATAGCCGATACAGGGTGTATGGCTTTCCCCCCTACAACCTCGATTATATCGTTGCCCAGCTTCTTTAGAGTTAATGCCTTCTTTAGGAGCTCCGGATTCTCCCTCGCCAAAGGTATCGCGCTCTCATAACCCAGATAATCCGGTGCGGCAAGGAGGTAAAGATTTAAAACATGACTTTGAAGGTGCGATCCGAAGTTCATAAGCCTCCTCAGCTGCCTCGTATACTCGTCCACCTCGATCCCAACGGCTTTCTCAACGGCTCTCAGGGCTGCTATCTGATGGGGAACTGGACATATACCGCAGATCCTAGAGGTGAGCTCGTGGACTTCCCTGAAATCCCTTCCTACCAGGAATGCCTCAAAGAACTTCGGAGGCTCAAATATGCCGAACTGCACAGTCTCAGGGATTCCATCTACAACTTTTATTATGAGTTCCCCCTGCCCCTCAACTCTTGCAATGTAGTCGACTCGGATGTTTTTCTCCATGGTTAGACACCACCCGCCTCTTTAAGGAAAGGTCGCGTAACACCCGCATATTTACGGATTTTCCTTACCACATCCTCCTTCGAGATGCTGCATTCCTCCATGAAGATTTTAGCTAGAGATTCAGCGTTGGCGTCGCTCATCGGGCCATAGCATCCCTCACATATCCTCCCTACGGATGGGCATATGGCGCCGCAGCCTGCAGCTGTTACAGGCCCCATACACGGCCTACGCTCCGATGTTAACAGGCAATTGTTCTCCTTTAATTTACACTCTACGCATACTGGATGAAGCCTCAGCCAAGGCTTCATCCCTAGAAGACCCGCCTTCAAGACCTCCAGGATCGTATCCTTATGGGGTGGGCAGCCTCGCAGATGCACGTCTACATCTACGAACTCGCTAAGCGGAATGATCCTCTGGAAGGACTCCTTCCTTGAATGTATGGCTGTGAAGTCCTCGTAAACCCTTGACGAGGCTACGGGAGGAACCCAATTCAAGATGGATGGGATGCACCCTGTGGATGCACAGTCTCCAAATGCCACAAGGGTCTCAGCCTGCCTCCTAAGCTCCCTTAATTCTTCAAGCTCCCTAGGAGTTGATATGGACCCCTCTACGAAGGCTATATCATAGGGTCCTGGATAGTTCTCCCGCTTCGCCATAACGAAGTATTCTATACTCACTCTTTCAAGCAGCTCCATGAATTCCTCCTCCAAGCGTAGGAACTCCATTTGACAACCAGCGCAGCCGGTCATCTTCACAACCGCTACACTCAGCTTATCCCTCATCTTCACCGCCCCTCATATATTGATGTCGGGTAAGCCCATTATCTCGGAATATGGAAATACAGGCCCATCTTTGCAGACGTATTTGGATCCTATTTGGCAGTGGCCGCATTGTCCAACTCCACATTTCATCCTCCTCTCCAAGGACAGATGTACCTGATCCTCCGTGAATCCACGAGAGATCAACGCCTTTACGACGAAGTGCATCATTATCTCCGGCCCGCATACCATGACCTCTGATCCTTCAGGCCTAACCTCGACTTCCTCTATGAGTATTGGGACGAGGCCTACATTATAGTCCCAGATAACCCCCTTCGGCACCATATCAACCGTTAACCTAAGGAGGGTATCCTTGATACGTCTCCATGCATCATACTCCTCTACGAATATTAGCTCGTCAGGCACCTTAGCTCCGTATAGGATCTCCAGCAGCCCATACTTCTCCCTGTTAAGGGCGATGTAAGAGATTACGGGTTTCAACGGGGCTAGGCCTATTCCACCCGCTATGAGGAGTATATCCTTGCCTTCAGACTCCTCTATGGGCCATCCTCTACCATACGGGCCTCTAACTCCTACTTCATCTCCTTCGCTGAGCCCGTCAAGATAGAAGGTTAAACGGCCAACCTTCCTAATGGTCGTGTCGAAGGTTCCGCCTTCACTGTTCCATGAACTAACCGAGAACGCGGCCTCCCCGATGCCAGGAACCGAGATCATTATGAACTGCCCCGGCTTAATCGGCTGAAAAACTTCATCACCAGAGTTTAGAAGAGATAGCGTATATGTCTTCACGTCCTTCCGTATCCTCACTATCTTATCGATCCTTGCGGGTGTCGGCTTATACGGATTTTGCAATCGCTTCACCTCTCAACCTGGCAGCTACATCTGTTAAATCTATATGGACAGGACAGACCCTTATGCATCTGCCACATCCTACGCATTTCAACCTTCCATCGAAGTCTCCATATTGGCATGCCCCTCCCCATCCTAGATTGTGGCCTATAAACTGCCTTATCCTCGCAGCCCTACTGCTCCTGAAATTCCCCCCCAAGGCTACCTCCGCGAATTCAAGTAGGAGACATGAGTCCCATTCCTTAAACCTGTAGCCCTCCTCTAGGTTGAGCTCCAATGTATCCCTAACATCGAAACAATAACATGTCGGACAGGACATAACACATTGGGCACATGCAAGATCGATTTCTCCAAGTTCATCCCAAATTTTATGCTCCAAATTTTCTCTGATAATTTCAGGAAGACCTTCTGTATCTATTTTCTTCCTAAATCTCTTATTCACATCTTCTATGACTTTGAGTTTAGCTTCGTAATCTTCCTTTTTAGCCCCTCTTCCTTCGATTAAACCTATTATTTCTTCCCCTTCAGGGCTGCCTACCTCCGCAAGATACCTATTCCCCAGCCAGGTTAAAAGGAGGTCATATCCCCGATCTGGAGACGGCCCTGTCCCCATTGAGGAGCAGAAACAGGCGTTATCCACCTCAGTACATGTCAATGCGACCGTGGCGGTATTCCTTCTCCTCTCCGCGTAACTAGGCAGAGAATATTTATCGAGGAAGACCTTATCCAATAGGGAGAAGGCATTAAGGTCACATGAATGGATCCCAAATATCAATTGTTTACGCTGTATCTCAGACCTCTCTGTAACCATGTCATAGCCGGAGTTAAATGAGAGGATCTTCTCCCTCTGTGGTAGAAGGTACTTTTTTGGGGGCAGGATCGTCGTTATATAGGCTAGGTCTAGTTCATCACTAGATTTGACTTCATCAAATACGTGATCTGTACCTTTTCTCTTAGGTCCAAAGACCTGATATCTCGGGAGTAGCCTTTCCACTAGTCTGTGGAGCTCCCCTCTTTCTAGGATTTTGTCCATTAGTTACCTCTCCGAGCTTGGTTATTGCTGTGAATTCCATCTGCCATCCATATATATTTTTATCTAATTAAATACTCGATTAAGTAAAATATCTAGAAGATATTAAACTCCATTAGGATTCGAGTCTATTAGCGTCTTTATCTTTCCATTTAGATTTTGAGATCTTGGAGATGAAATACAAAGTATAGGTTGAGGTGGCGAAGATTAGTAGGACTAGCTTGCTGGCATAGACTAGGGAGACCGTTGTTTCAGCCGTCGGGAACTTATTTACTAGAGCGTCTGGGTTAACAACGTCTGTTACCACCATGAGTGCCCCCCAGAGGGAGAAGTTAAAGAATAACTCATAGAGGGAGCCGAAAGATGTTAGTGCAGATGTGATCATCACGAACTTTAGTAAGTCTTCGTTAGCGGATCTAAACCAGTCCTCGACGCCTTCCAGGAAGAAGGCCCAGGCAAGGAAGCCTAGATAAACGATCAAGGTTATAGGTTTAAATTGGACGAATGGCATGAAACGCCATTCATCGAGGATGAACTGCTCCCCGTAATATGAGGCCCCGGGATGGGATTTGAGGCACCATATAATTATCCCAACCAGGGATAGGATGGATATGAAAGAGAGGAAGACCCAGCGCCTATCCACCATGGATGAACCCCAATAATGTGAACGATGAAACTATATAAAATAAATTATGGTGCGGCCGCCGGGATTCGAACCCGGGTTACCGGCTCTCCCCGGACGGCGAAGCGTCGGCATGGGGGGCCGATGTCCTCGGCCAGGCTAGACTACGGCCGCACAATTTAATGATATTTTAGATAATAACTCTCTAAAATATTTGACTAGTACGAGGTGAGTTTCAACTCCGATTCAAACCTGAAAATAAGGGTTTCACCCCTAAAACTTAAGAGGCTAATCATGGAAATTAAGGAGTGCTGGATTGAAGCCTGCAGGTTGAAACTTAATGGATGATAGATTGAGGTTTAAGCTCAGGAGAGGAGACGTGGAGGTTGAGCTTGAGGGAGAATTCGGATACGTGAAGGAGAAGTTTGAGAGATTATTTGAGATGATGACTCCGAGCCTAAAAAGCGTTTCAGATCAGAGGGCCATCCCGAAGGGGCTTTATGGAGTAATTGAGAGGACCGAGGATGGAAGGCCGTATCTCATAATCCCTGTTGATAAGGTTACTTCGAGGGAGGCTCTAGCCCTGTTCTTATACGCTTCGTCTCCGAGGAAGCTCTCCGATAGGGAATTAGCTGAGATTATGACGATGGGATGGAAGACCATAAAAGCTGAGGCTGTTAGGGCTAGGGCCAGCGAGCTTAGGAAGGAGGGGAAGCTGGTATCCGAGGATGGACATTATACTCTCTCGGGGGCCGGCGTCCAATGGGTTGAAAACGAGATTCTAGCCAGGCTTAGGGGACAAGGCGACTTATGATTGAGAGGACGAATAGAGGGATGAAATGGTAGATGATGAAGGATCTTATTAGGATAAATGAGCCTATTATAGGCGAGGAAGAGATTAGAGCGGTTACCGAGGTGCTTCAAAGCGGCATATTAACAGATAAGAGCGGTATGGGGCCGAGAGTTATAGAGTTTGAACGTCGATTCGCCGAGTATACGGGCGCGAGGTATGCCGTTGCTGTATCCAGCGGCACCGCTGCTCTTCATGCTGCTATACTGGCAGCGGGGATAGGCCCCGGAGACGAGGTGATAATCCCATCCTTCACATTCTCAGCCACTGCAGAGGCGGTCATGCTCACAGGGGCCAAGCCTGTATTTGCGGATATAGATGAGATAACGTATACTATAACGCTTGAATCGGTGGAGGAGGCCCTCAGCCGTAAAACCAAGGCGATAATACCGGTAGACCTTTATGGTTTACCCGTCGATTTAGATCCAATTTTGGAGATGGCTGAGAAGAGGGACATATACGTGATAGAGGATGCCGCCCAATCCCTTGGAGCAATCTATAATGGCAGGCATGTAGGCGGAGTAGCCCATCAAACGTGTTTCAGCTTCTATGCTTCTAAACATATAACGACAGGGGAAGGCGGTATGATCACTACGAACGACGATTACCTAGCTGAGGCTTTAAGGATGATTAGAACCCATGGTGAGAGCAAACCCTATTGGGTGGAGAGGCTGGGCCATAATTACAGGATGACTGAGATGCAAGCCGCCATAGGGATTGTACAACTTCAGAGATTACCTAGGAATGTTGAGAAGCGTAGGGAGAATGCCGCCGTCTTATCTGAGAAACTTGAGAAAACTAGGAAGCTTATACTACCATTTGAAACTGGGGATAGGAGGCATGCCTGGCATCTATATACGGTGAGGATTAAGGGGGCTAATAAAGGGAAAAGGAACAAAATAATAGAATATCTAAGGTCCAGAAGGGTATCGGCAGCCGTGTATTATCCTACGCCGGTCCATCAACTCCCATACTATAGGAGGATGGCTGAATCTAGGAGGGGGATTCTCCCTAATACCGAGAAGGCCTCCAGCCAGGTTGTCTCCCTACCAGTACATCCTAGGGTGACACCTGAGGATCTGGATTATATAGCGAAAACCCTAAAGAAATCCTTAACAAAATAATATAGTGGTCACCGGGAATCCTGGTTATCCATTATAGGGAGATCTTTATGCCTATGATGTAGAGTGATGGTTTATGGGTAGGTGATGGGCATGATGCACGCTGTAATACCCTTGAAAATAGAGTTGGAAGGGGTAGGCATAGCTAGGGGAGAGCTCAAGAGATTTCTATCTCCGTTAACAGTGGGGAAAATAGTGGATTCTTTACCCCTCTCCGGTAGGATAGCTCGATGGAAGGAGGAGGTCTACTTCGAAGTCCCGGTGAAGATGGGGCCGGAGAAACCTCGGGGTAGAGTGGAGACGGGTGCGTTGGCGTATTGGCCTATGGGTTCAGCCATATGTATATTCTACGGTGAATCCCAGCCGTATAGTCCGGTAAATCTGATAGGAAAAGTAACTGATAACATAGGGATATTCAGAGAGGCAGCTGAGGGAACCTTAATAGTCTTAGACAGGATACTTTAGTCAGCCTTGACCTTGTAGATTCTTATCCGGGAGCCTCCTCCTACGGCTTCTATTAGACCCTTCTCAGCCATCCTTCTAAGCATAGCCTTAGCGGCACTGATCTTTAGATCGTATTGTGAAGCTACTGAAAACGGAGTAATGGCCTTCATCTTACTTATCTCCTTTAGAATAGATCCTTCATCTAAATCTGGGCCTAATCCCCCTCGCATGCGAGAAGGCTTCTTAGCCTCCTCAGCCTTAACCTTTACTTTCTTACCGGACGTGGATTCACTCAAAGCTATACACCGGTATTAAAAACAAAGCGCAGTACGATAAAAAGGTTTATACAACCTTAGGTCTTAAGATCGATGGAGGCGCTTAAAACATCTGATTTATGGAAAACTATGAGGCTTCCACGCCGGGAATTTTCACTATATCGGGGTCAAAATATTAAAAAAACAACCCTCACTTAATTTTTCTGCTGGGGCTCGCAGATGAGGTTGGTAACAGTTAAATTACCTAAAGCCTTGGTAGAAGGGATAGATGAATTGATAAAAGCCGGCTTTTATCAAAGCAGATCCGCAGCCATCAGAACGGCTGTCAGGGAACTTCTCAGGAAGGAGTTATGGAACAATAGCTGAAAGGTAAGGTAAAACCGGAGAATAGACTCGACTCGCGACTTCTTAGATAATCAAGCTGAAAACTGAAATAAATTCATGATATAATGTCTTTAATTATTGTCGATGAGTTAGTATTGTATCCCCTTCATCGTGACCATCTCCGGCGGATGCTTAACGTCCACGATCTCGTTTACGAAATCAGCTTTGTCATAGAGTTCCTTTACGGCGTATCTCCCAGTTAAGACGACCGTTGTCTCTTCCGGTATTTTCTCGAGGAGCCTGAGAACCTCATCCAATTCCAAGAGGCCGCAGAATACCGCTAAGTTTATCTCGTCTAGAATAAGTAGAGCAGGTCTCTTGTTTAGAACCTCCTCTGCAAATCTTAACCCTTCTTCAGCCATTTTACGGTCCAATTCGCTAGGGGACTTCAAGTCTATGAGTTCCGGAGTGCCGAATTGATATATTTCATATTGAGGTGTGAGGCGGTCCTTAACCATGTATTCTCCGATATCTTTCCTACCCTTCATGAACTGGATGATGACGGCGTTTAAGCCATGCCCCACAGCCCTAAGGGCCAAGCCTAAAGCATTAGTGGTCTTCCCAGCTCCATTTCCAGTATAGAGATATATAAACCCCATCGTTTAGCCACTCATCCTCCTCGCTTTATATCGAATGGGATAGACGATATTATAGAAAGGGAGGTTCTTCAACCGATACAATCTTCGCGTAGAAACACTTTACGTCACGGGTGTTATTGGAGAACGTTAGTTGTTCATCCTTGGTTTCCGAGGTCTGATATTTCAGGAAGCCTCCCATAGGGGGAGCCTTAGATTTAAAGTATATGAACATTGGAAGGGCATCGGATTCATAGTAATGCTCGAATGGGATGAATGCACCTATTATTGTAGAGTCTCCCCGCTCGAAATGCCATATTGGAAAGTTTGTCCCCTCCCTTAGAGTTATCGCCAGCAGTAACCGCATAATCGATCTCCCATCTTTGACGAGGACTTTTAAAGGAGGGGGGAGAGGTTCAAGCTTCCTCTCCAAAGCCTTCATGAAGGGTTCCGGACACTCCTCAAGTTCGATTAGTGAGGCGTACTTATACTTTGGATCGTCCATACCCCCTAGAAACCTCGTCTCCTCGCCGATAGGGGAGTCGCTCCTATAAGCGAGGAAGGGCTTAACCTCCTCCTCACGGCTTACGTCAACGTAGGCTAGGATTGGAAGATCCCCGCTCCAGTACATGTAAGCCGTGAAGAAGGCGAGAAACCTCCTGGATCCCTTGGTTATACTCCATATCACCTGGTTACCATCTGTAAGCGCTAATACGAGCCTAGCAAAGTTGTTTAGATCCCTAACCTTTATAGGCATCGGAGGCTTTATAGGGCTTCCTTTATCGTTCAATGACGAGCACCATTTAAACTCTAAAGCCTTAGGAAACTTAAAAGATTCCAACTAATAAATCTTCCAAGGAAGGAGCTGAGATAGGGTTGGTCACGGTTAAGGTTGGATGCTGCGGGTTTCCGGTTTCACTGAAGAAGTATGCCTTGGATTTCTCTTTAGCTGAGGTACAGAAAACCTTCTATAAGCCTCCTAGAATGGAGATCTTAGAGAAGTGGCGAGGTTTAGCTCCACTAGACTTCGAGTTCACAGTTAAAGCTTGGCAAGTGATAACCCATTCATGTGAGAGCCCAACCTGGAGGAAAGCTAAGCTCAGGATCCTAAACCCTGAGAGGTACGGTTCATTCAAACCTACGAGGGAAAACCTCGACGCCTGGGACCTCGTTAGAAGAGTATGTGAAACCTTAAGGACGGATATCTGTATCCTTCAGACACCCCCAAGCTTCATCCCAAGCGATGAGAACGTAGAGAATATGAGGCGTTTCCTAACCCTAATAGATAGAGGCCCCCTTGAATTAGCTTGGGAGCCGAGGGGCGGATGGAATTCAAGACCTGAACTAGTGATGGAATTATGCAGGAGTCTAGGGCTAATCCATGTAGTCGACCTTTTAAGGAGGGACCCCCTACACCATTCTTCAAAGGCCTATATCAGGCTTCACGGATTAGGAGGCGGAGAAGTCAACTATGCGTATAAGTATGGAGATGACGACTTGAAACTCTTGGCCTCAAAGCTGGATGGGCTCGCCGAGAATGGTGTTGAGGAATGTTACATCCTGTTCAACAATAAATACATGATGGGAGATGCCTTAAGATTTAAGGGGCTGCTCTCTAGGCGAAGAGGTCTTTTCCACGTTCTCTGAGGAGCATCCTGGCATTTCCCTTCCTCGGATGATACACGTACTTATACCCTTTCACCAAGGCTGCGGGGATCCCATCCGTTTTACCCATCACTAGTTCGGCGGCTGATGCGATCTCGTCGGCTACGGCTATTACCGTAGATTTCAGCATATTTCCAAACCTATCATGTTTCCCAACGTAGCTTTTAAGGGGGTTTAACCCTGAAACCCCTACCGCTACGTTGACTTGACCGTTCCTAAATGGTCGACCCCAAGTGTCGGTGATTATAACACCTATCCTTGCTCCATAGATCCTTTCAAGGGCCTCTCTTATCTTGGCGGCGGAAACGTCGGGATCCAATGGAAGCATGACCGCTGAATGGGGTTCCACGTTGGATCTATCTATACCTGCGTTAGCGCATATATGCCCCAGCTTATTCTCTACTATCAGGTGAGGCCCCCTCATCTTCACTATACGGCTGCTCTCCCTTAGGATAACCTCCACATATCGGGGATCCTTACCTTGTTCTGAGGCTATTCTATAAGCGAAGTCTGATGGATTCACTTCTGATAATGGGATCAGGCGGCCCTCAGCCTTTGAAACTATCTTATGGGTGACTACTACTATATCTCCATCCTCGATCCTCAGATCCTGCCTCTGTGCAGCCTCCGCTATAAGGGAGCCTAGTTCATCTCCCTTATTTATCTCGGGTATGTGCTTTAAACCTATTATCTCTATTTTATTTCCCATGCTCACACCGTATCTCCTATCTGGCTTGGTTTAATGCCTAAAATATCCTGGGGGAGGCCCAGGTCAGGTCTAAGCCTTGATCCAGGCTCGCCCAACGGGTTTCAGCAGAGTCCATTATTTCTCGTCGATTGGTTCAAAGTAGTATCTCGGCCATAGAGGCCATTCCCCACCCTTCTCCCCTGATTCATAATAGTTTATTTTAAGTTTTAATCCCATTCTTAATTTTTCAGGCTCTATATGCTCTATGGTTGAGAGGATTCTACCCCCCTCTTCGAGCTCCACGATGCCCATTATGTATGGGGTCTTCCCTTCGAACCCTGGTGGAGCCACATATATAACTGTCCACGTTGCGAGCCTCCCAAGCCCCTTCGATGGAGCCCATATAAGATTCTTGGATCCACACCTCGGACAAATGGTTCTAGGGGATCCATATACGCTTCTACATTCATTGCATCTAGTCAGGTAGAGGGCTCTACTGGAGCATTTCCGGTAGAATCCCTCTATCGATGGTTCTTCCTTTTCCATCCTAGTCACCTCTCTTGAGTATATGTATTACAGCGGTGGCTCCTGATCCTCCCACGTTATGGGTTAAGCCTGTCTCAGCTTTGGGGACTTGCCTTTGACCTGCCTCTCCTCTGAGTTGGAGGACTACTTCATGGATTTGAGCTGTCCCCGTCGCCCCAACTGGATGGCCCTTAGATTTCAGGCCTCCGCTAGGATTAACGGGTATATTGCCGCCTATCTCTGTTACTCCTTCTTCGATCAGTTTTCCTCCATGGCCGGGCTTGCAGAATCCCAGGTCCTCATAGGCTATGAGCTCCGCGATGGTGAAGCAGTCGTGAACCTCAGCTACATCCACATCCTCAGGCTTCATCTTAGCCATCTCATATGCCTGTTGGACGGCTCTTCTAGTGGCCTTTAGGGTTGTGAGCTCCTCCCTATCCGCCAGGTTTAGGGTGTCATGGGACTGAGCTGAAGCAATTATGTGGATAGGAATATCCGTATACTCTCTTGCGAGCTCCGGCCTGGTGAGGATGGCGCATGACGCCCCATCTGTTATTAGGGAGCAATCGTAGAGTTTAAGGGGCCAAGCTATCATCCTCGAGTTTAATACATCCTCAACGGTTACTTCCTTCTTAAGATGTGCCTTAGGATTCTTCGCTCCGTTTCCATGGTTTTTCACGGCTATCCTTGCGAGCTGCTCCTCTGTGGTTCCATAATGGTTCATGTGAGCTGTAGCCATTAAGGCGTAGAGGCCTGGGAATGTTACCCCGTACCATTGCTCCATGGGATAGTCGGCTGCTGTAGCCAGGGCCTCTACTGCCTTAGGCGTCGATATATGTGTCATCTTCTCTACTCCGCCTACGAGTACTATGTCGCAGAGGCGGGATGCCACAGCCATTATCCCGCATCTAAGGGCTACACCCGAGGATGCGCATGCAGCCTCCGTCCTCAAGGCTGGAATGCCGTTTAGGCCCAGCCAATCCGATATCATAGCTCCCACATGGCTTTGATGCTCGAAGAGGTCGCTCATCTGACCTATGAAGATGGCTTTAAGATCCCTCTGAGGGTCTAGGTTTGGGCAGTCGTTGAAGGCTTCCTCAGCAGCCTCTCTAAATAGCTCCCTAGCGTATAGGCCTTCTCTCTTCCCGAAATTCGACATCCCCGTGGACACTATTGTAGCTAGTGTTTTAGGCAAATCCTAAAACCTCCCTTTAAATCACTTGAAGACGCATCCCTAATGGATGGGCTTTTATTTATTTAATGGTTTCCCTATTCCTCTTTTACAGCGTCTCTAGAAGGGGATGGGAGGATTTACCTCTTGGAGGATAGGGTTAGGCTTGTTCACGGCGCAGGGGGCGTCTTTATGCAGGAGTTTATCGATAGATTCATCTTGAACTATTTTAGGGGTAGTGGCTTCGAGGTTCCATTGGAGG
>JAWBPF010000019.1:0-19311 GCA_038825355.1 Bathyarchaeia archaeon | reverse complement strand
ATGAGATCCGTGTATGAGCCGTGAACTATAATGGAGTCGGCTTTAATCATCTCGCATAGGGTTAATTCCTCATTTAAGTTCCGAGCGTTAACAGTAGCTATTATGAAACTCCTGACGCCCGAGGAATCCACCGCATCGCCTACTGCCCTAACTATCACCGGGTCGCTTAGGACGTGAATCGCATTTAATCCATCAGATATAGACTTCGAATATAGTCTGGTAATATTTCCAGGATTAAGGTAGAACTTAAGATAGTATCTAACGGCTCTTTCTCCGAATTGACCTGCACCTACAAAGGGAGATGTGCCGAATAATAAACGGGGAAACCTGATATCCCTCACCAAGAAAAACCCGAAAGCATATCTATCATAGAAACAGGCCAAGTCCATAAGACTCAACTCCACCTAAAGGAGATTATCCTATCCGCTTCGTAGACTTATTCTACGGCTACTACTCCAAAGATGTAAATCTAATTTGCAGATCTCGCTACTAAATTCAACTCATCAGATATTTGACATTATTATTCGCCTAGGAATTCTCCCTGGGAATCCTCAGCTTCGCTCAGTGGCTGGCGTTCAGGGAGCTGCGAGTAATTGCCGTCACCTGATCTATATACGGCTAATCTTCCGATGGTCTTCCAGGAATCAGCTTCGAGACGCCTTATCTGGATAGTTAACACCTCAGCTGTCGGATCCTTCTTTCCAGGCCAAATGGCGATGGTTAAGTAGTCCCCATTAGGAAGGCGACTTGAAAATCTGGCTTTAGGATAGACCAATATGGATTCACCTGACAATATTACGTTTCTGTTTTATTTATGTTATTCCAAATTTATAGCTTCGCTATTAAGTACGTTCGCCTATTGAAGGCTGCAACTTCTAGACGGCTTACTGTTCCTCCGAAAAGCTGGATATCAGTGGTACCATAGTTGTGAGCTCCGAAGATTGGATAGAGAATTAAAATTTGGTGAGTGTGTCCCGTTTTCGGCTTTCAGAGAAGACGCTCCGTTGGCCTCTCATTATCGGCATCTAATCTATGAACGCTATAGGACGGGCGGAGAGGTTAATTATGCGATAAAGGAAAGTGATGAATTTATTATATGGTAGGTGTTTTCGTGTTTGATAAGTTGTATCGTTCGATGTGGGGGTTAATGGATCCAAAGGAAGCCGTTGACCGATTAGTTGAGCTTCGGATGGAGCGGGAGAAGATTAATGAGCGGATGAAGCTCGTTAAACATAAACTGGCGGTTATAAGCGGCAAGGGCGGCGTGGGTAAGAGCGCCATCACGGCTAACTTGGCTGTAGCCCTGTCTCTCCATGGAAGGAGCGTGGGGATCCTAGATGCAGATATTCATGGGCCGTCTATTCCTAAAATTCTAGGCATAAGGGAGAAGAAACTTCAGGCGGGTCCGCCTGGAATATTCCCTGTAGAAGGTCCCTTAGGCGTTAAAGTTGTATCCATGGATCTGATACTGCCAAAGGATGAGACCCCTGTAATATGGAGGGAGCCTATGAAGATGACCGCTATCAGGCAGTTCCTAGCGGATGTAGTATGGGGAAGGCTTGATTATCTGGTTGTCGACCTGCCGCCCGGGACTGGAGATGAGCCCCTAAGCGTTCTACAACTTCTACCCGAGATGGATGGGGTATTGATAGTGACCATTCCATCGGAGGTTTCACAGATAGTTGTGAAGAAAGCTGTCTCATTCGCAAGGGAGCTTAAGACGCCAATACTGGGAGTAATAGAGAATATGAGCGGCTTCATATGCCCTCACTGCGGGGCGGAGACGGCGATATTCAAGGTTGGGGGAGGTGAGAACATATCCAGGGAGATGAAGGTACCCTTCCTAGGTAGGATACCGTTGGATCCTAGGATATGCGAAGCCTCCGATGAAGGGATCCCGTTCATCCTGAAAAACCCGAAGTCGAGAACAGTTGAAGTATTCATGGATATAGCTGCGAAAATAGAAGTTGGAGGAACGAGGAGCTAACCAGGAGCGAGGTTGGATATTCAATTTGCTAATTTCATGATCCTATGACTGGAATCCCCCATAGTGGAAACTTGTTCAATCCTCAGACAAACCCATGCATGGTAGCATAATGCTAAGACATCATGTTTCACGTTAAGTTTCATCCCTTCAACTGAGGACCCCTCTTCTATGATTTATATCCCTTTCTTTCTAGATAGTATTTCGCGTAGTTGCACTCAGGCACTATCCTTAAGTTGTTCTCTTCCGCATATTTTATCGCTTCCTCCATGAGGATGGCTGCGAGACCTCTACCCCTGAACTCCTCTGGAGTATACGTGGCCAATATCTTCATGTCGCCGCCTTCAATGGAGTATTTGAGGTAGGAGTGCTTCCCAGGCGCCAATCTTATATGAAACATTCCCGGTCTACGTCCAACCTCAATGGCCAACCCTAATTAACCTCCTCCTTTTAGAGGAATCCGCTCGTATTGATGACCCCTCTCCTATTTATTAAGCAGGTGGTAGTTCATCTGAATACCAGCTTTACTTTTCTATGTTCCTCGAGACTCCCATCTAGACTTTCCTTGTAGACTTTTGAGACCTCGATTTCTGGGAAATCCTCCTTTTATTAGGCTCCGATATGGGCCTAGAATGTTCTTTTAATCCATGGGATTTCAAAGTCTTTATCATTCGAATATAATTCCTTTATGTTGAGCCTCCTCATCTGGGCTGCAATCACCACGTCATCCCACATCGACCATGGAAGGCCTAGTTCTAACTGTATGGATTTCGCCTTTCCGAAATCTAGCATATGCATCTCAACTTTATCCAACGTGGTGAGCTGCTTTTATAGAGATAGGAAGAGCTGTATCGCTTTCTGCTCCTTCTTCCATTTAAGACAGCTGCAAACTTGGGTGATCACCAACGTGTAGGTTGTAGCCCTCTCGCCGTCCTCTATCTTCTCCAGTAGGCACCTAGCCTTCTGTCTATACGATGGATCTGCAGCCAAATGATGTGCGGAGATGTTGGCGGTGAATGACGGTAAATGGAGTTTTACTGTTTACTTTCATACAGGTGAAGTGGAAATGCATAGACCTAAAATGGTGGAGGACGCGTTCAAGTATTTATAGGCCAGGCTTAAAGCAAGTAGGAGATATCCCAACCCCGGGGAATGGCTTCGAGAGAATCATCCCGACGTCTGGCTACGATACTAAAGCAAGACGGAGTCGAACATGACTGAAGCTGTACACCTTATCCAGCGGTTTCCGATTTGACCATGGACTCCTCGATGCTTTAAATTAACACTAGGAGGAAGGGTATGGTTAACGGTTGTTCTTCGATATCTCCGTAAACCATTCCACATAGTCAAAGCTTCAGCCCGGTTCTCTCCCTTATGAATTCGAGGGCTTCCCCTATCCATGGTAGGCCGCTCCTCGTCCCAATCTTCATGACCTTAAGCGCCGCCACAGCGTTTCCTAGGATTACAGCTTTCTTTAAAGGTAAGCCCTTTAGGAGCCCCGTCAGGAAGCCTGAGTCGAACGCATCCCCGGCTCCGGAGGTGTCGGCCGCCTTAACCCTGAAGGCTGGGACCTTGAATGTCCCTCCATGAGTTATCACCTGATAATGGTTTATCCCCCTTAATACCACGGTGGAGGGGCCTAGGGCTAAAATTTGATCAACCACCCTATCAGGATCCCCTGGACAGCCTGCGATGAGCGATGCCTCCCTGAAGGTTGATAGGAATATATCCGTTAGGGCTAGGGCCTCCTCCTGAACCTTCCGGAACTCGCTCCTACCCGTCCAGAGATCATCTCTTACGTTGGGGTCGTAGGATACTTTAACGTTATTGTCCTTCGCCACCCTTAGAGCTTTTAAGACGGCCTCCCTAGTTCCTTCCTGCCTAAGCAGGGACTCGGAGAAGTGAAGCATCCTCGAATCCCTTATATAGGCCGCCTCCAAGTCTCCGATCTCCATGGATGATTCCGGATCCGAGTATCCCGGAAACCTGTAGAAGAGGTAGCGCCTCTCACCTTCCTCATCTATGGAGTAGAAGGCTATACCCGTCCGGCGACCCTTAACCCTTTTAACGCAGCTCGTATCCACTCCCTCGCCTTGGAGGTCCCGGATTATATAGTCTCCGAATTCATCGTCTCCCACGCATCCTATTAGTCCCGTTTTTAATCCCAGCCTTGAAGCTGCGACCATGATGTTCGCCACAGCCCCTCCAGCGCACGTCATGAAGGACCGAACCATGTTCAGCGGACCCGTAGTCCCAGGTACGAAATCTATAATGGCCGATCCAAGTCCCACGAGGTCTAAAACCATACAGATTCCCCCTTGACTTGAAGGAAATTGAAACTCAGATCACATACTGAAATAGGAGTATTATTTCTTAAATTCTTGCCTCCCATGTGGTCGAGCAAGTTAATTAATTAGTTGGCAGGTTTTATTCTATTCGTCTAGCGTTCAGCTCCATAAGCCTATTATAGCCTCCAATAGTTCCTGATCTTCTTTTTCACTTCTCCTATGACTTTTATAGTTTCGTTTAACCGGTTTAGATGTATTTCTCCGTCGGGTTTCCTGATCGGCTCCTCCAGCTCCACCTCTACACCTGTAGCTCCGGATATTAGAGCTAGCCACGCATATGGTAGGACCTTCCTGTTATATCCGCTCCCGATTAGGCTTACAAGCCTTCCACCGTATATTTTATCTGCAATGATCCTGGTCTTTTCGCCTATGAGTTTGAATCCTTCCAGAGTTAGTTTTAGTCCGCCGAGCATGTCGGCGAAGTGGGGGTCGGACCCCCCGTTCCTTATGATTATCTCAGGCTTATACTCTTCGGCTAAAGGCTGGAACAGCTCCTCCAAGGCTAAACGGTAGGATTCATCAGAAGCCCCTGGTGGCAATGGAATATTGACTGTATATCCCTCGCCTTCGCCTTCTCCAACCTCGTCTATGAATCCCTTCCCTGGATAGATCGTCGAAGGATCTTGATGTATATCGATTAGGAGGACCCGGGGGTCTCCGTAGAAGACCTCGGCGGTTCCGTCACCGGCGTGGACATCAGTGTCAAGGATTAATATACGTTTAAGCCCGTATTCTTGGATGAGCTTCGAAGCCGACACCGCTACATCGTTGTAGAGGCAGAATCCAGCCTCCTTATTCCTCCTAGCATGGTGGAGGCCCCCGCCTATCCCGAAGGCTTTACGGGTATCCCCGTCTCCTAGGACGGCTTTGCAAGCTATGATTGAGCCCCCTACTATAAGCCTGGCCGCCGACTCAAGGCTTGGATGGAGAGGCGTATCAGGATCGTAGCTAGCGTATCGTCTACAGCCCTCGATCAGCCTTAGGATATATTCCTTATCGTGGACGAGTAATAATTCATCGTCGCTTACATATCTAGGCTCTAGGATCCTGAAGGCGGGGTTGGATCCCATCTTCTCCCTGAAGAGGGTTATGAAGGCTTCAAAGCGGTCTCCCCTATAGGGGTGGCTTGGACCGAAATCATAGCCTCTCAATCCATCCCCGTATACTAGGATGAAGCCCATTCAACGCATACTCTGAGTCCGGTCCTTTATTAAGGTGTGGGGCCTCAGACGGTTACCTGGAGATTCAGGTTTCATATAGGCCTCTATTGGGCGCGGCGGAGATTCCAGAGACTTGAGTTCAGCCCTCTCCATTAGTCGGCTTCTAGGCTGTGTATAGTTTTTAATAGGTTTTGGAGATCATTACTCGTCTAGTTGATGGATCTTGTCTAGGAGATATGGACCATTATGGGTGGCCGGCACAGCCGCACTCGGAGCATTGGCAGCGGTCTTTGACCTAGCCTTCTGGGCCTTCAAAGTTAAGATACCTTTCCCGATATTCCCTAGGCTTAAATTCGACCTGGATGGGATACCTGTGATTCTAGCCCTCCTGATGTATGGTACGAGCTCAAGCGTGGCGGTGAGCGTAATACTCTTCCTGGTCATATCCTTCAGGGATCCCCTGAGCGGTTTCATGAAGGGTTTAGCGGAGGTTTCCACAGCCCTGGGGATGGCCCTACTCTATAATCGGGGATTTAAAGGGGCCAGGATCCTATCAATCCTTTCAGGGGTGGCCCTTAGGGTTTCAGTGATGACCCTGGGTAACTTTCTAGTCCTCCCAGCCGCCTCGATACTATCAGCGGAGGCTGTTTCAGGGATCCTCCCATTCATAGCGTGGTTCAACGCTACAGCAGGGATCATAAGCACCCTAGGGGGATGGCTGATCTACATAGAATTGGCCAGGAGGATTCCGCTGTCGCTCGGTCGAACTCAACCTAAACCGGGTGAGCGAGGGGGCTCTGAATGAGGGGTGCCCTCTGATAATGGCTAAGTCAGGGTATAAGCCTTGATAGGAGTGTTCCCAGCTGGCTCGTTATTGGTGTCGGGTAGACTCCTAGGATTACTGAGAACACCGTTAGGATTATTATTGGGCCGAGCATTATGGATGAGGCTTCACTGGGCTTCAGATCTTCCTTCTCCTCCCCGAAGAATATCCTCCTAACCGTTTTGAGGCCGTAGCCCGTCGTCAATACCGTGGCTGTAACCGCTATGGCGGTTATCCAGGCCTTCACCATGTCCAGGGAAAGTATCCCCGTTAGGCTGGAGTGCATGGATCCTGCGAATATGAATATTTCGCTCCAGAATCCTAGGAGGGGTGGTGTGCCAGCTAGGCTTAGGAAGGATATCAGGGTCACTGTGGCGGTGTAGGGCATCCTACCGGCTAATCCTCCTAGATCTGATATGCGGCGAGTATCGTATTTATGCATGAATATCCCTGATACCATGAAGAGGACGGCTTTAGCGAAGCCATGGCTCATGTATAGGAGGGCGGCGCCTGCAAGCCCTATTATGGAGGATGAGGCCACACCGAAGAGGAGGTAGCCCATCTGGCTTATGCTGGAGTAGGCGAGCAGTCTCTTGAGATCATCCTGGGCTAAGGCTAGGAAGCCCCCGTAGAACATGGTCACCACGGCGAGGATCGAGATGGCCGTTATGAACCTGTGATCCATTATCAAGGCTGGGAAGGCCGTGTATATTATCCTTATGGCGGCGTATCCCCCTATCCCGATCATCGCCGGGGAAAGGAGGGCACTTATAGGTGTTGGAGCTTCAGCGTGGGCGTCCGGCAGCCACGTATGGAGAGGAAATATAGCCATCTTCACGAAGAGCCCTAACAGTATAAGCGCAGCCACCGTGAAGGCTGTTCGGTCGGCTGCCGGGGCGGCTATCTTGAAGACATCGAAGGTTCCATAGGTGAACCTCGATATTAGGATGCCCGCTAGGAGGGATAGTGCCCCTGCTTCCGTGAAGATGAAGTATTTGAAGGCTATCCTCTCCTTGGGTCCTGTTCCCCATACACCTATGAGGGCCCATGAGGGGAGGAGCATGAGCTCGAAGAACAGGAAGAAGGCTGCCAGGTTGGTTGACAATATCGAGCCGAGCATGCCTACCGTGTAGAGGAGGTAGAGCGCATAGTAGAGCTCCAAATGCTCAGCCTTCTCCATGTACTCCATTGAGTATACAGCTATTAGGGCGGCTAGGACGGCCACGGTGAAGGCTATGGGTGTGCTCAGGCTGTCAGCCAAGAGGGTGAAGTCGCCGATGAAAGGAGCCCAGGGATATGAAGCCTCCAATCCCTCCTTGATAAGGCCTAGATAGACCCCTAACCCCACATAGGCGTATATGGCTGCGCTATAAGCTAAGGGGAGGAAAGCTATCCACCCAAGCCTTCTACCATGGATCCGCCCTAGAGAAAGGACTACGAGGGAGAACAAGGCTGGAACCACAAGGGATTGGAGCAGTAGATTATTCACGTCGATCAAAGCTCATCACCCTAAAGAGGCCCTTAAGAGGAACAATATTAGGAGTAGGAGGCCGGCTGCGAAGCCAATCATGTTATAGGAGAGGATCCCGGTATGGCTTCTCCTAAGCCAGGAGGAGAAGCGCTGCACGGCCTCGGATAAGACGTAGTTGAAGCGGTCGACGCCCCTCAACTCGAGACAGGACAAGGCCCAGCTGCTGAAGCCCGTGAAGGAGCCCAGGAGGATCCTATAGTAGAACCTGTTTATATACCATCGACGGTATAGGAACCGCCATAAAGCCTTTAATGCTCCGCTCTCCCCGATTAATCCGGATGGATCTATGCTCCTCCTTATGTATAGGAGGTAGGCTGGCGCCGCGCCTACTATGAGCATCGCCACCGAGACCACTGGTATAAGCCAGGCTGATACATGTCTCTCCAGGGATCCAGCCGTAGCCTCCACGGGGATTATATGGGCTAAAAAGCCTTCGAAGGCTTCCTCAAGCCATATCTTCAGGATGGATCCCTGTACGCCGAATACTATGGTCAGGATGGTTAGGATAGCGAATGGAATCCACATGACCTTGGGGGCTTCATGGACGTGTACTCCCCTCTCCTCTAGGGCTTTCAGGTGGCTGCTCTTATCGCCTAGAAAAGTTAACCCTATCATCCTCAGCGTATAGAATGCTGTGACCGCAACTGTTAGAGCGGCTAATATGAATATATATGTCTGGCCTGAGGTGAGGCTTGCCTCTAGGATCAAGTCCTTGCTCCAGAAGCCGCTGAAGGCTAGGGGAACCCCCATGAGGGAGAAGCCCGCTAAGGTGGCGCTCCAGAACGTTATAGGCATCTTTCCTTTCAGGCCTCCCATGTGGTGCATGAACCTTGAATGGCATGTATGGATGACGGCTCCGGCGGCGAGGAAGAGCGCAGCCTTGAAGAGGGCGTGGCTCATGAGGTGGAAGACCCCGCCGGTGTATCCGATTATATATTCGGCTGTGGTGCCTGCGACCCCTAGGCCGAGCATCATGTAGCCTATCTGGCTGACGGAGGTGTAGGCGAGCACTTTCTTTATCTCTGTGGAGGCCATGGCTTGGGTTCCAGCCACGAGGGCTGTGAGGGCCCCTATCCAGGCTGCTGCGTAGAAGAAGTTTAATATCTGGTTCGGGGATCCCCCATGCCATGCGGCAGTATAGAGTATCGGGAACACTCTCCCAACGAGGTATACACCGGCTTTAACCATCGTGGCGGCGTGGATGAGTGCGCTGACGGTTGTGGGGCCGGCCATTGCGTCTGGAAGCCACTCCATCAGGGGGAGCTGGGCTGACTTCCCTATGGGTCCGCCTAGTAGGAGTATCGCCGCAGGGGCTAGGAGCCAAACCGGGACCCTTAGGATGGCCCCCTCCTGGAGCTCCAGGTAGTTCAGAGTTCCCGCATAGGCTAGGATTATGAATAATCCTATGAGCATGGCCACGTCCCCTATACGTGTCGTTATGAAGGCTTTCATGCCGCAGTGGCTTGGAGGGTAGGCTTCTCTCCCCTCGCCCACCCAGCATTTAAGCCAGTCCCTCATGGAATCCCTGTACCAGAAACCGATGAGGGCGTAGCTGCATAGGCCTACCCCCTCCCAGCCGAAGAGGAGCTGGATAAAATTATCTGAGAGGACGAGGAGGAGCATATCCCCTATGAAGAGGTTCATGAAGAACCAGTACCTCGTGAGGCTTGGGTCGTCTTTCATGTAGCCGAGGGAGTAGATCATTATCAGGGATCCTATCACGGCCACCACGTTCGCCAGGATCACGCTCAACGGGTCGACTAGGACGCCGGCCTTCAGGGATCCAAGTATCGGCGAGCCTGGAACCAGGATCCATTCCACCTGGCTCTGGATCCTCCGCCCCTCCATGAGGTAGGGGGTCATGGAGAGGGTTAGGGCTGCAGCCGCCAGGGAGAAGGCTACAGCGGCGTAATCCCTGACCCTACCGTTTATCTTGGCGAGTATAGGGGTTAATCCTGCCCCCACCATGGGGATTATCCAGCAGAGCCAGGCAGGCCAAACCCATTCCATCGTATAGGCCATTACTCTACCATCCCCCCATCAAAGCCTTACTCACATACTCCATCAGGGTTATCATCCCACCCGGGTATAAGCCTACGATGAGGGATACAGCCGCCAGGATTATTGTCGGGATGACCATTAGGCCCGGGGCTTCCACGGCTTCAGCAGCCAATCCTGAGGGCTTTCTGAGCATGATCCTCTGCATAAGCCATAGATAGTAGGCTGCTGAGAGTATACTGTTGAATATCAGGATGATGGTCACCGTGTATAGGGCAGCGTCGCCTGCTATGCTTAGGCCTGCCAGGATTATGAATAGTTTGCTCCAGAAGCCGCTTAGAGGCGGAACCCCTGCTAGGGAGAAGAGGCCTAGTGAGAAGGATGTCCCCGTCAGGAACATTCTACGCCCCACCCCTTCGAGCTGGGATATGTCCCTTGTCCCAGTCTCATGGACGAAGCATCCTGAGCAGAGGAAGAGGAGGCCCTTACCTATGGCGTGGTTGAATACGTGGAATAGGCCTCCAGAGGCGGCTAGGAGGGCAACCCTCAAGGCGAGGGCTGGATCCACGGAATAGTAATGGGATAGGGTGTAGGCTGCGATCCCCAGGCCCATGGTTATGTAGCCTATGTTGGCTATGCTGGAGTAGGCGAGAAGCCGCTTTATATCCTTTTGGAGGAGGGCTGTAAAGTTTGCTACGGTCATGGTTAACGCCGCGAAGGCGAGGATGACGATTCCATAGTCGAAGGCTGAAGGGTTGAACAAGGTGAATAGGCTTCTGCCTAGGCCGTAGATCCCCGTCTTTATGACGACCCCTGAAAGCATAGCGCTTATGGAGCTGGGAGCCGCAGGATGTGCATCCGGCAGCCACGTGTGGAACGGGACGATGGAGGCGGTGACCCCGAATCCCGCGATCATGAATGCAGCTAGGATATACATGGAGGCGGGGATGCCCGTCTCCGTTATGGAGTCCAATCCTATACGGATGAGCCTGAAGTTGACGGTTCCCGTTAAACCGTATAGGAGGGATATCCCGTAGAGGATGATCAGGGATCCTACGCTGCTCATCATGAGATACTTGAAGCCGGCCTCTATGGGCTCCCACCGGTACTTCCTGAAGGATACTAGGGCGTAGGAGGAGATGCACATGAGCTCCCATGAGACGAATAGGTTGAAGAAATCCCCTGCGAAGGCTACGCCAACCATCCCTGCTACGAGGGTGAGGAGCAGGAGATAATAGTATTCTAGGCCTGTGTCCCTCTCCATATATTTAACCGAGTATATGGATGATAGAAGGCCTACGCCGCAGAATATCATGGCCATGTAGACGCTGAGCATGTCCACGTAGAGCTCAACTCCCCCCTTCATGGGCAGGTATGGGTCTAAAGCCATCGAGACCGGCCCAGAATAGTAGACTTGGAGGTAAAGCCTATATAGGGTGTAGAGGGCCGCCGTGAACCCTAACACGGCGAATACGTCTACAGCCTTGCCTCCCCTGGGTTTAAATTTTCTAGCCGTGGAGGCTATTATAGGGGTTAGGATCGCCGCCCCCAGCAGCGTGGCTAAAGGGGTTAAAATCATCCAGGCTTGGCTGTTCACCATCTCAGCCTCCTTAACCTCCTCAAGTCTATCGAGCCGTAATGCCTGTACGCGTATATCACCAGGGATAGGGCTAAGGCGGCTACGGCCGCCCCTATAACTATGGAGGTGAAGGCCATGGACTGGGCTAGCGGGTCCACACCATCCCCGCTGGATCCCATGGCGAGTATGTTAAGGTTGACCGCTGAGGTTATAACCTCCAAGCCTATGACTGCTCTAAGCATGTTCCTGCTCGTTAGGAGGGCGTATAATCCTAGGAGGGCTAAAACCATGGAGGCTGCGAAGTAGGCTGTAGAAGCCATTTCTACTCAGCCTCCTCTACGAAGGCCTCCTCCCTTAGAGGCTCCTCTGGTTCGCCTCGGAAGAAGGCTGCTACAGCCGCTGAGGCGGCGAGGATCAGGAATGCTTGGAAGAATACGTCGAATCCCCTATAGTTCCAGTAGAAGGCCTCCACGGGGGGCCTGACCGGCATGACGGGGAGGGTTAAACCTGCAAACTTTGGGGCGAAGCCCACTAGGAGGGCTGCTAAGAGGAGGATTATGAAGGCGGCTAAGGCCCTTTCAACCGTGTCAGCATTGCTCATTCAGCTTCACCTCCGCCCAGGGTGTGGAGGGCTGCCAGGAAGAGGACGGTGACAGCCCCCGCGTATACTAGGAGCTGGAACACAGCCACGTACGGTGCACCCACGGCGTAGAAGGCTGCTGACAGGGTTACGCTGAAGGCTGCGAATGCGGCTATAGCCCTGTTTAACTCCCTAAGGGATATGGATAACCCCGCGAACACTAAGGCTAAAAGGATTAGGGCGGCGTCAACTAAGGCTTCGAGCATTCAACCTCACCTCGCTCTTTTCCAAGACATCCTCCCAATTTCTAATTCTAATTTTTAATATTTACTTCCTTTAATTCTTAATATTCCCTATCTTATCTCATACCAGTATTCTGACTAGGAAGAGTTGGAGCAGGGATATAGGTACCAGGTATCTCCATGCGAAGGCGACCATCTGGTCTATTCTGAATCTTGCGAAGAGTGCTCTGATGGTTGACAGGATCAGGAGGATTATGATGGTCTTTACCAGGAAGTAGATCGGGTTTAGGATGGATTCCAGGCCTGGCGGGGTTGGTCCCAGGGGCCCCCCTAGGTATAGGGTTGCGGCAAGCCCTGAGACGTATAGGAGCTCTAGGTCTGCCGACAATCGGATTAGGGCGAGCTTCCTCCCCGAGAACTCTGTAAGCCAGCCTGCAACTATCTCAGTTTCAGCCTCAGGTATGTCGAAGGGTATCCTCTCCAGCTCGGCTTGGACGGCTATGAGGAATATGGCGAAGCCGAGGGCTTGGGGCCCCAGTATGAGCCATCCCCTCTCGGCTTGGGCCTCGACTATACTGGAGATTCTGAGGCTTCCAGCCCCGAGGGCGACCCCCACCACGGCGAGGGTCATGGGTATCTCGTAGCCTAGAAGCTGGCTGACAGCCCTCTCAGCGCCTACATAGGAGAACCTGTCGACGGAGAAGGATCCCGAGAGATATACTATTATGCAGTATATCGTCATTAAAGCTACGGCTAGGATCAGGTCCCCCTCAAAGGAGACTAGGCCTGAATAGGCGGTTATAGGTAGGAGGGTTACGGCTGTAAGCATGACTGCGGCGGCTAGGGCTGGCATAGAATTGAAGAAGGGTTTATCAGCAGCCCTCGGTGTTATATCCTCCTTGGATAGGAGCTTTATGAAGTCCGCTAATGGCTGGAGTATCCCCGAGGGGCCCGTGTATAGGGGTCCTACACGGTTCTGGAGTTTAGCGTAGAATTTACGGTCTATCCATTCAAAGGCTAAGGCCAGTAGGACTGCGAATACGAAGCCGGGATAGACCAGGAGCTTTACAAAGGCTAAGACCGAATCCAACATTCCAGGATCCCCATCCTTCCCCCTTCTTTTCATGGTTTAAATCTTTTCTGAATCCCTTCCTGGTTTGTAGTCCTTCCTTAAAGGGTAGACGCCCTCAGGCCAGTCGTCGGGTAGGAGGACCCTCCTAAGGTTGGGGTGGCCTTCGAATTGCACCCCTAAGATGTCGTATACCTCCCTCTCGTAGAAGGCGGCTCCTGGGAGTATGTCGGTTATCGAATCTATCCTGGGATCATCCCTGGATATGGCTGTGGTTACGGTCAGCTCTACGCCTCGGCCGAAGAGGTGGGTTAGTATCTCTATCTCCTTGCCTGTATCGACGCCGGTTATGGTGGAGATGTGGATTATCCCTTTCTCCTCTACGAGTCTCCTGACGGCATCCTTATAGTCTTCGGCTTTAACTCTTATGAACAGGCGTCTAGGCATTGAGGGGTTCGCTTCTAGGCATTTCCCGCCTAGGAGGGTTTTAACCTCCTCTGCGAGCTCCTTCTCCGGGCTTATATTCTCCGTAGTTCTCCCCTCCTGAATATCAGGGTCACCGCTATTGCTGCCACCGCTATGTAGATGGTGGCTAGAACTGAGGTTAGGATGTTGCCTTTAAATGGGACGCCCATTGATAGGGCGAATATCACGGCGACGACGTCGAGGATCAGGAACATGGCCGCATAGTTGTAGAGGTATACGCCTAGCCTGGCCTTCTCAGGGGGCATATCCTCGCCGCAGGCGTACGGCTTGAGCTTATCCTCGCTAGGCTTGGGCTTAGGGGAGATCCTGCCACCTACGCCGTAGATGACGGCTGCAGCTATGATAGCCAGAATGAATACTATTATAGGTGATGACCCAGCGGCCAAACCTCCCGCCCCCTTTATGTCTATATTTTATGGATGAGATTTATTTTTAAATATTAGCATTAGGAGCCCCTGATTCATCGTGGGATAGTTCCTCGGCGGTGTTAAGGCCTACCGGGGGGATCCTGGGGACCCGTAAATTTTAAAGAGGAACGAGCAAAATATATAATTAACTAATGGAATGCATCATTTAGGTCGGGAAAGGGTTAGCTATGATAGTGCCTGTGAGGAAGGTTACTGTTTTAACCCTCGCGGATTATGAGAAGTTCATCCTCGAGGAGCTTGGGAAGCTGGGTGCCATCCAGCTTAGAAGGCTGAGCGGGGAGGAGTATATAGGGTTCAGAGAGGAGACAGCTGAGGAGGAGAGGGTCTACGACCAACTCTACGAGAGGCTGAGGATTCTCCATGGAAAGCTCTCAGAGGAGACCGCATCACCTGGGGGGGCGTATGAAGAGGTCCCACCTGAGAAGGTTGAGGATACAGTTAAGGATTTCGAGGATAGGGCCGCCAGATTGGATGAGGAGATCAGAGGTTCGAGGGAGAGGCTGAACGAGCTGGGGAGGGCTAAACCATTTTTAAAAGCTATGGAGGAGCTCGGGGTGAACCCTGGAGACATAGGTGAGTTCATGCATATATTCGGGACGATGGGTTCGGTGAAAACTGAAGCCCTTCAAACCTTGGAGCGCAGATTTAAGCAGAGGAGAGATATCGCGTATAGGGCTGCCCCGATCCCCGGCTCCGAAGGCGTACACTTCCTCTACTTGACGGGACTCCTAGAATTGAAGCCTCAGATCGAAAAGGCCCTCTCCGCGGCGGAGTTCGAGGAGTTTAAGCCTCCCATGGGGATCCCGGCGGATCTAGGAGAAGCATCTAAATGGATTGAGGAGGAGATGGAGGCTGAGGAGGGAAGACTGAGAAGACTTGATGGAGAATGGACAAGCCTTAAGAGGGATTTCCAATCCAAGCATAGTGCTTTGGAAGAGGCCACCAGGAGGCTCCTAGCCTTGGCGAGGGCTAGGGCGAACATGCTCAGGAGCGAGATGATGATCGTGCTTCAGGGTTGGACGCCGGAGGATAAGATGGCGAGCCTGAACTTTTTCCTCGAAGATGTCAAGAGGAGGATGGATGGCAGGTTAGCGTACTCCTTCGAGGATCCCGCGCCGGACGAGGAGGTCCCCACGGTCATGAAGAATCCGAGGCTCTTCAGCGCCTACGAGGTTTTGACTAGGCAGTACGGCTACCCGGATCCCAGGGAGAGCGATCCAACACCGATCTCGACGATCCTGTGGGTGATCATGTTCGGCATGATGTTCCCTGACTACGGTCAGGGATTAGCCATACTCCTATTAGGGATGTTCTTCGCTTATAGGCTTAGGAGGCCTTTGATGGGGATAAACATGGCTAGGGTGGGCCGGCTCATGACGGGCTTAGGCGTCTCAGCCATAATATTCGGCTTCCTCACAGGCTCCTTCTTCCTCATCGAGGTTAAGCCTTTATGGCCTGGGTTGATGCCTGCCTGGATAACCTATCCCAGCAACGTCATATGGATAATCAAGTTAGCCGTCTTCTTCGGAATAACCCAGATAATCCTAGGCATGTCCATAAGCATCAGGAACCATCTCAAGGCGGGGGAGAGGTTGGAGGCCCTATTAAGCGAGCATGGCTTAGCAGGCCTTGTTACGTTCATCGGGATAGCCGTAGTGGCCTTCGAGTTCCTAGGCGTAAGCGTTTTTCCAGGGGTTAGGTTTCCTAGGCTGGGCTTAAACGTGTTAACCCATTGGACCATGGCCCTGCCCTTGATGGGCCTCCTAGCCATATTCGTAAGGCCGATCCTATCCGGTGAGGGGGCGACCATGGGTGCAGGCGTCGTCCTCGAAGCCTTCATATCATTCTTGGCTAATATGCTCTCCTATGCGAGGATAGCCGGCTTCGCCATTGCCCATGCAGCCTTCGCCCTGGTCGTGGGGGAGCTCCTACACGTGAACCCTCTCCTAGGCATAGGGTTAGGCCTCATATTCCTGAACATGTTCGCCTTAACACTGGAGCTTCTCGTATGCATGATCCAAGCCTTACGCCTACTATACTACGAGTTCTCCACGAAGTTCTTCAAGGGCACAGGTGTACCCTACATACCCTACAGACTCTAAAAGTGAAGTGGAGTTTAACGGTAAACTTTAAAAAGAAAAGATGAGTAAATAAATGCCTTGATCCGCGATGAACGTGAAAAAAATCTTCATAGTAGCCTTCACAGCGATGATCGCCCTTACAGCCCTGATTGGAGTAGCCGCAGCCCAGGGAGAGGAGAAAGCCCCACAAGAGTATAAGTTCCTCTCCATGGCCATAGCCGTGAGCATACCATCCATAGCAGCCGGCTACGCTGTGGCCAAGACGGGAACCGCAGCCGCAGCCACCATAACCGAGCGCCCCGAGCTCTTCGGCCGCACCATAGTATACGTGGGCATGGCCGAGGGCATAGCCATATACGGCCTGCTAATAGCATTCCTGATATGGATTTAAAAATGCCAAGCGGACGTGACCACGGGAGGCGGAAGGCATCAAAATCTTCGATGCGGCGTAGCTTGGGATGTAAACATTGAATAGAGATACGACGCATCGGAGGATCAATACTAGGATCCTGATCCTCTACTTCCTATCCCTGATAACGATCCAGATTATAGGAGTACTGTACTTTCTTAGGTATCGATCTGCCCTCTCAGGCCTGGTGATAGGTGTCCTCGTGGGAGCCTTAGCCCCCATACTATTGGCGGCACTCCTAGTCTGGATAGTTAAAATCATATATAGGGATGAGCTCAAGTAGCGCTATAACACTGTAATTTTAAATAGATAGGTGGATAGGTGGCTAGAAAGTTACCATTCCCCCAGGTTTAACTTGGATGGGCTCTTCAGATGGAGAGATATCCCTTCGAGCTTACGCCGTACCCTACCGCTACGGCTATGAAGGATAGGTCTCTGCATTCCAGCTCGCATAGGATTAGATATCCTAAGACGTAGGGTAGTTCTATGGGCGACCTATGCATCGCATTTTGGGCTTCTTCCCGTAGGAGTCTAAGCCTCTCCACGTCGGCTAGGTCATCCCTCCCGGCTAGGATGTGCTCCACCACCTTGGAGTATGGGTTGAGGGCGTTCAGGGCTGCCTGGGTGTTCTTAGCCTTCACAGCCTCAACAAGTTTTAAGCCTGAAACTTTATGGTGGAATGGAATGAGCAGCTGCATCGTGAGATCCTCGGAGTACCCGTATACCAGGGGGGCGAGGGATGTGAAGGCGTTGGCTAGGTCGACCTCCAACCCTATCAGGGAGAGGGCTGCCTCCCTGGATTCCGGGGGCAGCTTCTCCGCATGGCCTAATACGTCCCTGTAATACATGTGTTTCAGGGCGTATTCCATGGGTAGGATGCTCCCGTATGTGCGGCAGGGCTCCATGAATCCTTTAAGCCCTTCATATGGTGTGTCTTTAAGAAGCTCTAGGGTCTCCTCTAGGTTTTCAGCCTCCAGGAGGCTTTCAAAGCTCAGCCTGGATAAGCCCTGTAAGGGGATGAGCCACGCCTTAGTCTCTCCAGATGGTGTAGCTGAGTATTTACCCCTTAGGAGCCTTGAAAGGTTCCCCGCCTCTAGTCTGCGGGCGTATGCCTTTAGGAATCCCCTCAGGTTTTCAGGGGCCAGCCTTACCAAGTATCTGAACCTCTCCGCCAATATATGGTTGAACACCTCCTCTAGGGTTTGTATGTTGATCTCCTCAAGGCCGACTATCTTCCGGCCGTAATCGGTAGGCGTGAGGATGTTTACGAGGTCTTGGATGCTCCTAGCTGAGGATAAGGCCTCTAAGACGTTCGCTGGGAGTAGGTGGGTTACGAGTCCATGGCATCTTACAGCGATGTAGGTTTCATCCAAGGCTAGGTCTTCCTCCTGGAGAGCAGGGCCTTCACGAACTTCGTCCTTGTGAACTCCTCCAACATGGCTTCCTCGAGCATGTCCTCTATGTACTTGATCGTCCTCCTATAGCTGGGTATGACTATCTTCTCTAGGGCGTTGACTTGACGGTTGGTCTTCTCCAGGTCCTCGGCGACCCTCTCTATCCGGGCCTCCAGCTCCGCTACGCTTATCAGGTCGCTTAGGATGCCGTATATTCTCTGGGCTGCAGCCCTAACCACGGGGCTGAACCGGTTCGTCACCTCGGGCATGTGGAGGACCTTAACGTATGGGACTGGGATCCCCATCACGCTCTTAGGGAGTACCTCTAATTCTAGCTTCTTCTCAGGGTTCGTCCATGAGGACGCCTCTAGGGATCCGAGGGAGGCGTACATCCTGGCGACTGCATCTAATGCTTCTTCAACCTTCTCCTCGAAGCCTATCCTCCTGGAGCTCAGCTCTTCAAGGTCTGATCTGAGCTCCTTGGCTAGTTCGTCCCTCTTCATCTCTAGGAGCTTGTAGCCTTCCTCGATGAAGCCGACCCTCCTCTTGAGTTGGAGGAGGAAGCCCCTCGTAGGCTTAGCCCTCGCCCCAGCCACAGCAGCCAATTAGCTCTCCCCTGCGGGTTCCGGGGATCCCCTGGTTCCCCCTCCTCTACGGCCTGGATGATACCTCGCTATGTACTCCTCCTTCACCCGGATGAGTTCGTCTTCGGGGAGCATGGAGAGGAGGTCCCATGCTATCTCCAGGGTCCTCTCTAGGGATCTGTTCTCGTATACGCCTTGGTTTACGAATCTACGCTCGAACTCCTCAGCGAACTTAAGGTATTTACGTTCCCTTTCGCTTAAGCCTACTTCGCCTATTATCCTTACGAGGCCCCTCGCCTTGACGCCCTCGGCGTATGACATGTAGAGTTGATTGGATACGTCAGGGTGGTCCTCCCTAGTCCTCCCTGGGCCTACACCGTCCTTCATAAGCCTTGAGAGGGAAGGCAGCACGTTTATGGGCGGATAGATTCCTCTGAGGTATAGGTCCCTGTCTAGGATGAGCTGCCCCTCGGTTATGTAGCCGCTCAGGTCTGGTATGGGATGGGTTATATCCCCGCCGGGCATGGTAAGTATCGGCATGAGGGTTACGGATCCTTTCTTACCCTCTATCTTTCCAGCCCGTTCATATATGGTGGCCAGGTCCGTGTATAGGTA
>JAWBPF010000018.1:0-19376 GCA_038825355.1 Bathyarchaeia archaeon | reverse complement strand
GATATTGGAGGAAAAGGTGTCGGAAGACGGGGATTGAGTCATGAAATGATTGGGATTAGATTTATTAGAATGCCAGTTAAGTTCCTTAATGAGCAGAGATGGCTACGGTAAGAGTTGAGAATGTTTCTAAGACCATAAATGATAAGAAGATACTAGAAGAAGTATCGTTTGAATTCAGTGATAAAACCTTCACCTCCATCCTTGGCCCTGTAGGCGCTGGTAAGACTACTTTGCTCAGGATTATCGCAGGGGTTGAGACGGCTGATGGAGGCTCAATTTTTTTCGATGATAGAGAGGTTACGAATGTTCCGGCGTAGGGAAAGGCGTTAGATGAGTTGCTAGGATTCGTCTGCCGGTATGGTGCCTTCACAGAGCTTATGGTCATCGGTTATATGTTCCTTCTCTGAGGCGGAGCCCCTTTTGATGAGGCGGGATTGGCCCGCGGAACCTTTTTATCTAAGGGTTATGGTACTCCATGAATCGGTGTCTGGAGGGAGGATGTCTGCCGCCGAGCAAGGAGGCTTTCATCAAGGCCATCAAGGAGTTGAGGGAGAAGACCCCTAAAAGGAAGTTTAAGCAGTCCATAGAGTTAAGCTTCAAGCTTCAGGATTTAGACTTGAAGAGGCCTGAGAACCGTTTGAACGAGGCCGTGGAGCTCCCTCATCCCGTGAATAAGCCTGTTAAGGTCTGTGTGATAGCCTCCGGGGATCTAGCCTTGAGGGCTAGGAAGGCGGGTGTCGACGCCGTGTTGGATCGAGGTGAGCTTGAAGCCCTCTCTGGAGATAAGAAGGCGGCTAAGAGGCTGGTCAACGGCATTGATCACTTCATAGCTGAGGCGTCTCTGATGCCCTTTGTAGGCCGAGTTTTAGGTGCTATGCTGGGGCCTAGGGGTAAGATGCCTACCCCTGTGCCTCCGACGGCCCCGGTTGAGGATGTTGCCGGCCGCCATAGAAGGATCATTCGCATAAGGGTTAGGGATCAACCCTCCGTTAAATGCAGGATAGGAACCGAGGATATGTCTGAGGAGGAGATAGCGGAGAACGCCCTGGCCGTGGTATCCGCTATAGAGGCTAAGCTGCCTAAGGGCCCTAAAAACGTGGATAACATCCGGTTGAAGGCTACGATGGGCCCCCCCGTCAAGGTGATCAAGTAGTGTCTCAGACATTGCTGCGTAGGGAACCCCCTGAATGGAAGAAGGAAGCCGTTACACGCTTAAAGGAGTACTTCAGGAGATACCCTGTAGTAGCGGCCGCCGAACTCTCCAAGGCGAGGTCCGTTATGCTCCATGAGATCCGGAGAAGATTAAGGAACCAGGTTGAGATTACGGTTATTAAGAAGGCCCTCGCCGGGAAAGCCGCCGAGGAACTTGAAGGAGAGAAGCCTAACCTAAAGAGATTTATAGACTCCATACGGGGAGGCGCCCTCCTCCTGTTCACAGGCATGGATCCATTCAAGCTCTCCCTGCTCATACAGCGGAACAAGGTGAGGGTTGAGGCGAGGGGAGGAGACATAGCTGAATCTGACATAGTGGTCCCGGCGGGCAACACGGGGATACCTCCAGGACCGGTCATAAGCGAATTCGGCGCTGTAAAGATACCGACAAAGATAGACTCCGGGACCATATGGATAACCATGGATACCATAGCTGCTGGGAGGGGCGAAGTCATATCTCCGAGGCTGGCATCCCTCCTATCCAGGCTCGGCATAAAACCCGTGGAGGCGGGGTTATCACTGATCTCCGCATACTCCAACGGGACAATTATCACAGGAGAAGACTTGAAGCTAGACCTAGAAGATTATAAGAGACAGATCATAGGGGCAGCCTCGAAGGCTCTGAACCTAGCCGTGAACGCCAACATACCCACCAGGGAATCCCTACCCATCATGATAGCCAGGGCCTACCAGGGGGCCAGGAGGCTCGCCGTAGAAGCCGAATACCCGGATAAAGAGATAATAAAGGAATCAATAATAACCGCATACCTGAGGGCCCTGAAACTATCCGCCAAGGCTAAAGCTTAACCTCCTGAGAGGCTATTCGACGATCAGCCGATTCGAAACCACACTCTTTCCTCTAAGCCTGATAAGGAGACACGTAGAATCTGTCCCCCTAGGTGAACCGTCATCAGATTTATCTAGGGGGCTGGGGTAATCCTTTTATTAAGAAATGGAGAGTTATATTTGGAGGCTTTAAAATGTATGTGCAGCTTTCACCGGTATATTACATGCCTGCGCCATACGTGGTGGTACCTATAGTGATCCCCGCCCCCTCAATCTACTATGTACGAGACCGTTTCTGCCCATACTGTGGACATATATTAGACTGGATCCCGAGCCTAACCTACTGGTACTGTAATAGATGCAAGGTGTACTTCCCGACGACACCGCCGAAGAAGAAGATCTTCTAAGGATATCCTGGAATCCTATATTGAAATTCCAAGTTTTTTAAATTTCCACCTTCATCCGCCCCGCGCATCTCATCCCCACCCTTTTCCGGTAGCTCACGAAACGTTTTATGAGTCCCCATTCTGTAAATTGTTTATCTATCCTCTAAATTTGAATTCTTTTAATCCATTCTATCCTATCAAAATCGGGATCGTCGCTAACAATCTCGTTAACGCCCAAACTCTTCATGATGGTGACATGAAAAGCATCCCTAGGTTCGAGATCATACTTCTCCATAAAATCAAGAGCAAACAATGATACATCGGACTTCACCTCCCTAACAGTTAAATAAGGTATCGCATAGATCCCTTCGATAGCCCTTCTGATCAATTCCCGTCTCTTATTTTTTACAAGAACCACATCAATTCATCCAAAGATAAGACAGAAGTAACCGCTTCTCTTCCTTCAACTATATCCTCTTGTATCCTTGATGCATTCAGACCCTTAGTACCGGTATCTAAGAGGGCGAAGACATAGAAATTCGCATCTAAGTAAATCATCCGAATTCCTCTTCGTAAAGTTTATCACCATACACCCATCCCAGCTTTGTTAAATCGCCACCGTATTTCTCAGCTATCTCCCTCCATTCCTTTACTATATCCTCTTTGGTAATTGGTTTTATTTCTAAAGATTTCTCTTTCACTTCAATTGCGGCATAACCCTTTTCACGCAGACCTAATATTCCCTTACAATCCTTGGTATAACTAATTGGCCTTTCTCCCCAGTTTAACTTTAATTCTCACTTTTCTCACCAATAAATTTGAATTAGTATTGCCCATAGATAAACTTGCTAAAAAAATAAGAAATGAAGCTTAAGTAGAAATTAAGATCATAAAATTTCAGAGCAAGGAGTTTAGTTTATAGAAAATTAAAAAGCGTCGCAGCTTCTCCATCTTACTCTCCTAGCGTCGGAGATGGTAAGGGACGTCTATGATCACCCTCTGATAACCGTAATGCCGCCTACGGTATAGTAATGCCTCCTTAATCAACCGGGCGGTCTGATTGTGAAGGAAGCCCTGCCACCAGTGGGCTGGAACCCATTCCGGTAGGAGCACCGCGGCCCGCTGCCCATCGTTATGCCTCCTATCAGCTTCATCCAAGTAGTGTAGGAATGGTTCGACGACAGACCGGTACGGCGACCGCAACACCACTAAGGGTATGTCCGGCCACCAGCGCCTCCATTCCTTGAGGATGCGTTGACCAGCCCCAGGCTCCAGCTCCACATACACAGCTGTGACATCCCTGGACATCAACTTGGCGTAGGCGATGGCATAGGCTGTGACGCGGTTAACACCCGCGACCGGGACAACTATACTTAGAGACGAGGGAGGCTTCGCTGAAGGGGGGAGCGGCCTGGACAGGCGAAGCTGGGTAGAGACAGCTTGATAGTGGGAGTGGATCCTCTGAAAGCTGAGCGTCAAAGCCGGGATCAGCAGGAAAGTAATCCACGCGCCCTCGACAAACTTGCTGACGCCTAGGATGAGGAGCGTAAACCCCGTGGCCAGGGCCCCAGCCATGTTTAAAGCCGCCTTCAACCTCCACCCCCTCCCCTGCTCACGCCTCCAGTGAGTAACCATGCCCAGCTGGGACAACGTGTAGGCCAGGAATGCCCCTATAGCGAATAGGGGGATCAGCGCGTGGGTGTCGCCCTTGAAGGCGACTATCAAAGCTCCAGCGCCTAGTGCCAGGAGCATTATGCCGTTGGTGAATACGAGTCGATCCCCGAGGTTGGTCAGTTGACGGGGCATGAAGCCATCAGCCGCCAGGAGGGCTGCGAGGCGTGGGAAGCCTGCGAAGCTGGTGTTGGCGGCAACCACCAGGATGAGCATCGTAACCGCCTGAGCCATGAAGTAGAGGGGGCTGCTCCCCAGCAGGCGGCGAGCGAGGGCCGATAGGATAGTCTCCTGAGGTCTAGGAGCTACGGCTAAGGCCTGCGTCAACCCGACGCTCCCGAGGAACAACACTCCCATCAGGGAGGCCATGGCGATCAGGGTCCGTCCAGCGTTCTCAGCCTCAGGGGGCTTAAAGGCGGGTACTCCGTTGCTCACGGCTTCGATACCCGTCAATGCTGTACACCCCGTTGAGAAGGCGTGCAATAATAGAAACAAAGTGAGGGGTTGAGCCGCCGGAGCCGCCGCGGCGGCTGAGGCTGAAGGCGTGGGTCCATAAGCTATGAGGAGGCCCAGCCCATAAGCCAGCATGGATATGTATCCGATCAGAAACAGGTAAACGGGGACAGCCATGGACAAGCCCATCTCGCGTAAACCCCTCAAGTTAAGCAGGGCGATTATGGATAGGAAGAGGAGGGATAACTCAACCCGGTACGACCATAACTCGGGGAAAGCTGAGGCTATGGCCGCCGCACCCGCCGTAAGGCTCACCGCAGCCGTGAGCATGTAGTCGATTATTAAAGCCGCCGCAGCCGCCAAGCCCAGCCCCGTTCCAAGGTTCTCCCGAGCCACAGCGTAGGATCCCCCACCAGACGGGTAGGCGTGGACAGTTTGAAAATATGATAGGGCGACTATGCTGAGCAGCACCGTTATAGCTAGGGCGACGGGCGTGGAATAGGATAAGCCGGCGCTCCCAGCCACGGCTAAGCCCAGGAAAATCTCTTGGTTAGCGTAGGCGATGGATGAAAATGCATCCGGCGAAAACGCCGCGAGGCCCCTCACCTTGCCCAGCTTCTCATACATGAACCGCCGGGTAGGTAGAGGTGGGCCAAGCAGTAGATGCTTGATCTTATCCTTCATCTACCTCGCCTAAGCCACCCCTCTTTGAGGGAGTCCTCAAGCCCGCCTGACGCCGAGATTTAAGGCTTTCATCCCAAATATAGGCTTATCCCTCCATGGATATGGTTAATGACCCTCTAAATCCAAGGAGGGAGACAGCCCAGCAGTTAATTGCGCTTAAGGAGCTGGAAGAGAAGACTCATCAAACATGGCTCATCTCGATGAATTCCTGCTTTGCGGCTTAACTCCATTCTCTACGTGGACGAGTAAACTTCCGGTGGAAAAGTCTAGGTTACACATCTATTTTAGCATCTATCGCATCTCCGTCTAATTAAGTCACAGGACGCCAATTAATCTGGTTTCCTCCTTAGCCTCTTCTCTTTCTACCCTCTATTATCCAGCCTCTTCCCGGCCCTGGTTTGTCCCTGTGATTTTGCAGTTATTTCTTCTAGAGTCCCAATCCTCTATCGGCTGTATAGAAGATGTCTCACGGTGGATCCTTTTCATAGTCTTTTAAGCCTTAAGGGTCCAGGATTCATAATCCTTTCTCGTATATGATTTTAGCATCCTCTGGGGAGTAGAAGTCCGGTATTCTCGCTATCTCCCTGAATCCCATCCTTTCATATAGGGATCTGGCCGGCTCATAATCCCTCCTCGAGGAGGTCTCTATCATAAGCTTCCTGGCTCCGCGGTTCCTCGCGTATTCCTCGGCGTAGGATAGGAGGCGCCCTCCGATCCCCCTACCTTGAAATTCAGGGTCTACAGCGACCCAGTAGATGTCGAAGACTCCATCAGTTAAAGGCGTAGGCCCGAAACAGATGTATCCGGCTACCCTTCCATCATGGTCGGCCACATATATCAAGTAGTCTTTATCAGCTTTTTTAATATAGGCTTCTATGAGCTCGAAGGCGACCTTGAGTTCCTTCTCCCTGAATAAGCCTACGGCTTTCAGGATCCCTGTTACGGAGGAGATGTCCTTCTCATCCATCTTTCTCACAGTGATGTCTACCGTGGAGCCTGGGATTCTAGGATGGGGTTCTAGGGCGAGCTCTATTATCCGATTTATCAGCTGGTTATATTTTATTCCAGCCCTTTCAGCTGATCTTGCGAAGCCTGCTCCCCTCGAGATGTCGGGGTTAGGGTTCACATCTATGATGTAGGGTTCATCAGGGTCCGCTACCCTGAAATCTATCCTTGCGTATCCCCTGCAGCCCAGCATCCTATACGCCCTCTTCGAGAGCTCCTTTATCCTCTCCCTTAAGGGTTCATCTATATCCGCGGGACATATGGTCGGGGTTGCAGCATAGTCGTAGCTCACCTTATCCCATTTACCATCATAGGTTAGGATCCTATATTTTCGATTCAACTTCGAGAAGTCTACCTCCGAGATTGATAGGACTTCCGGGGAGGAGTTACCGATCAGAGATACGTTCAGCTCCCTCCCCTCTATAAACTCCTCCACGAGCACCGGCTGACGATACTTCTCCAGGAGGTATTCTACCCTACTTCTAAGCGTTGATCCATCGGATACCACGTTTTCCCAGGATATCCCTATGCTAGCGTCTTCCCGGCTGGGCTTAACTATCAGGGGAAAATTATAGGAGTATCCGGATAATTCTTCGAGGCTTGAGATGACGTAGAATTTAGGTGTGGGTATGCCTGCCTCCAGCAGCGCATATTTAGTCCTAGGCTTATCGAGGCATATCCCAAGGGCTATGGATGGAGAGCCTGTGTATGGGATCCTAAATAGTTCGAATAGGGATGGGAAATTCATCTCGTAGCCGCTGTAGCCGTAGGCGCCTTCGCAGAGGTTGAATATACAGTCTGGTCTGAGGGATAAAAGCCTCTGAATAAAGGCTTCTACATCGTCCCCTATGGGTACTAATGCGACGTTGTGGCCGAGGTCCGTTAGGGCTTGTTTTACATCGGATACCTCATCTAACACGGCTTCTTCGGAGACTTTGTCGTGTTCCTCTCCATAGGTTAACGGTGCAGGTTGATTATATGCGATGGCGACCAGCATCTACGGGGCATCCCCAGCCTTGGCGCTCCGGCTACTTCTCTTTATATTCGTAGATGTATCCCTTATAGTTTCTTAGGAGCACTCTTCCATGCTCATGTATTAATAGATAGTTAGGGGATACAGGTATCTTTCCGCCTCCGCCGGGGGCATCTATGACATAGGTTGGAACAGCGTATCCCGATGTGAAGCCCCTCAGGCTCTCGATTATCTCTACTCCTTTCCTTATAGGGGTTCTAAAGTGTGATATCCCCTGCGCTAGGTCGCATTGATAGAGATAGTAGGGTCTTACCCTTATCGTGAGGAGCCTCTGCACCAGCTTCTTTATCGTGAACGGTGAATCGTTTATGCCTTTGAGGAGCACCGTCTGGCTTCCAAGGGGTATCCCCGCATCGGCCAACTTGTTGCATGCCTCCTCCACCTCGGGGGTTATCTCCCTTGGATGCGTAAAGTGGAGGCTCATCAATATGGGGTGATACCTCTTCAGCATCGAGGCGAGTTCATCGCTGATCCTCATGGGCAGGGTGACGGGGGCCCTGGTTCCTATACGGATTATCTCGACATGGCTTATCTCCCGGATCCTCTTAACTATCTCCTCAAGTCTATCCGTGGACATGGTTAATGGGTCGCCGCCGGATATCAGTACGTCCCGGATCCTTCTATGCTTCCTAATATAGCCGTATGCAGGTTCCAGCTCCGGGAGTGGAACCTCGCTGGTCTGTCCGACGATGCGCCTACGCGTACAGTATCTACAGAACATGGGGCAATTATTGGTTACCAGTAGTAGGACCCTGTCTGGATACCGGTGGACTAGATGTGGAACCGGGGAGTCAGCCTCCTCGGCTAGGGGATCCAGCATATCCGAGGATCCAACCATGCCCTCCTTCGAGGTGGGTATTCCCTGCCTCCTTAGGGGGCAGCCGGGATCTACCGGATCCATTAGTGAGGCGAAGTATGGGGTGACACCTAGGGGAAGCGTCTTACCTTGAAGCGCAAGCTTCACCCCCTCCACCTCATCCCCCGTGAGGTGGAAGTGCTTCTCAAGGTCTTCGAGGGTTCTCAGCCTGTTCCTAAGCTGCCAGTGCCAGTCGTTCCAGTCTCTCTCTGGGACGTTGAATCTTATCCTCTGTTTCTCTAGCAATTCTAGATTAGAAGACTTAGCCTTTCCCAACATTAGCCGCTCCTAAATGGCGCTCAATTCGATCGGTTTCATCCCGTATCTCCTACAGGCTATTTCAAGGACCGTTAGAATCAGTTCGTTGTATTCCATTCCAGCAGCCCTCGCCGCCTTGGGCATGCATGAGTTATCCCTGGGGTCAGGCAGTATCCCCGGGAGGGGGTTCACCTCTAAGACGTTTGGGACATCCCTCTCATCTAAACGGATATCTATCCTAGCCCAGTCCCGGCATCCCAGGATTTTATAAGCAGCCAAGGCTGCTCCCTCGATATTCCTGGAGAGTTTCCCATCTACCTGGGCGGGGCATTCGAATATATCTAGAGGCTTTATGGGGGTGTCCCAGATCCATTTCGCCTCATAGGAGTATACAGGCTTAGATCCCTCAGGTAGGCTGTCGAATCTGATCTCTATGATTGGGAGAGCCTTCGCCTGTCTCCCGTTTCCTAGGATGCCTACGGTGAACTCCCTTCCGGGGAGTAGGCGTTCCACGATGGCGGGCTGCCTGTAACGGGAGATGGCCCTCTTAAGTCTGCTCGACAACTGGCTGGGATCCTCAACGACCGAGTCGTTCCATACACCTATACTAGACCCCTCATGGACCGGCTTGACTATGCATGGATAGAAGACCCAGCCTTCGATTACTTCGTTGACCTCTCTAGTTGATGAGGCTACTCGGAATTCAGGGGTTGGAACGCCATGGTAGCTGAGCATCTGTTTTGTAAGGGATTTATCCAGGCATATCGATAATGTTAGGGGCCCCGAGCCCGTATAAGGTATCTGCAGGAACTCCAGGATCGATGGTATGAACGCTTCCCGGTATGGACCCCTTAACCCCTCGGCTATGTTGAAAACTATATCCGGTCGAGCCTTGAGGAACCTGGTATAAGCCGATTCATCCGCCTCGATCAGGTCCACCTCATGGAACCTGGCCAACGCGTTCTTAACAGCTTCTATCGTGCTTCTATCGTCGAATTCAGCGTATCTCTCTAGAGAGAAAGGCGGAGGCTCAGAGGCTTCCTCAGACGACCCTTCTGAAGATGATCCGGTAGATGAACCGGATCTAGGCTTCTCATTATAGCAAACCGCCACATGCATCTTATTAATCCTTCTCCATACTTCCTGATATGTCTCGCTTTAATGTCCTATTATACTCAATAGGAACATAAGCGCTCTACCTGATCTGTATTTAAGGATTTCGGTGTCGTCGGGGTTCCATAGCCTTAATCTATAATCGAGTAGAGTAAGATGCGATAGGCTTCAAGATTTAATAGACCTGATGTGCCCGCTGGCCACTACTAGAGAACGATGGAAGAAGGTTCTAATATACCCTCTAGACGCTCAAATAATTTCCAACCTTTAACCTTTTATGATGTCCCCCATCTATCTATTTAATATGAGGCGGATCGGTCGGACTTGGATCGGCGGAGGCGAGACGCTTAGATTTAACGATCATGGAAGGGGCGGGTACATTATGCATACTCGGTTTAGGAGGACTGCGACGCCTCTTAAAGTCCTCTTACTATTATTATTATCATTATCCTTTCTTTTACTACTATTGTTGTATGCTGCTTCGTCATGTGATCACGATTATACACGGTTTTCAGCTGCCCCTGCAAATGCCTCCAGTGATGGGTTAGGTTTAAGCCTCTCCTGGAGGGATGGAGATGCCCTTCCCCCGGGCGCCGTATCGATCGTAGATATCACAGTGACGAATAGGCTAGGGGGAAGTTTGATGCTTAAGTTTGTAGGAGTCCGCTTCGACTGGATGGGTGGAGGATTATACTTTTACGGCGGCGAGAGCGAGAAGCCTCATAGGCTTGACCCTGGAGAGTCCATAACCTTCAGCATAGGCTTCAAGGTGTCAGAGGATGTTGCAGCCGGACCTCACACCGTCTATCTGGTCTCGGTCTACGAGATCGACGGCTTAGAGCACCGCGAAGTCTTACAGGTTGAGAGCCCTTTAAATGTGATCGAAATAGTTACTGTTACGTTCACCGAGACCTTCACCACCATTATCTATACCCGACCGGTCGTGGAAGCCCCATATCAGCGGAGGCCTCTATGGGCTCTGATAGTGGTAGCCGCCTCCGGGGCCTCGGCTTTAATCCTCTTCCTCGCCTATAGGAGGGGCATATCGAAAAGGGAGTGAAACCGTCACGTATGATGTGGAGGCGATGTAAATGCCTTACCATAGGAGAGGCATGTGGAAAAGGAGGATCCACGGATGAGTGATACAGAATCGAGGGATGAGACCACCATATACGATTCAGAACCGAAGGCTCCTAGTCGAGGCTTCGGATTCGATCCTAGGAGGGATAGGTTCGACCTATGGTTCCTCATCGTATTTGCTGCGGGTTTGATTCTTAGGGTTTTATGGCTTGACAAGCCTGAGGGCTCCCTCATATTCGATGAGAAATATTATGTGAACGTGGCTAGGATCATATTGCGTCTCCCCCATGACCCGGATGTCTATCCGGATGCGCCTCCAGGGTTGGACCCGAACCATGAGCATCCCTTCCTGGCTAAGGGTTTGATCGCTCTCTCCATGAGGGTTATCGGGGATAATCCCTGGGGTTGGAGGATCCCCAGCGTATTCTTCGGGTCTCTAAGCCTCTTCCTCTTCTACCTCCTCGTTAAAAGGGTTTCAGGCCGCTCGGATCTAGCCCTCCTAGCGGGTTTCATCCTCAATTTTGAGAACCTATTCTACGTGCATGGACGCATCGCCACCCTAGACGTGTTCATGCTGGGCTTCATGCTCCTAGGCTTCTACCTCTATGCGTCGGGGAGGCATCTCCTCTCAGCCTTGGCGTTGGCTTTGAGCACCCTATGTAAGCTCGGCGGATTATACGGCTTCGCCGTAATAGTCGTATACCATTTCCTAAACGGGATTTGGGGCGTTAAAGGCGAAGGCGGAATAAGGGAGAGGATCGAATGGTCTAGGCTCTTCGACTGGCTTGAGAAGTATACCCTCGTCTACGCGGCCTCAGGCATCCTCCTCTTGGCTTTGATGGATCGACTCTGGGTTGGATACTCGAACCCTTTCGACCACATGGCCTTCATATATGAGTATACTAAGGCCTTGACTAGGGAGGTGCCTGAGGGTATCGAGAGCTATCCCTGGCAGTGGCTCCTAAACGAGGTTAAGATACCTTATCTCACGGTCAACGTGAACGTTTACCAGGATGGCCAGCTTGTACGGACTTATCCTTCGATTGCCTTCACGGGGGCCATGAACCCCCTCCTCATATTCCTGGCCATACCCTCCATAATCTATGCAGCCTACTCCTTCTACGAGGACCGTAGGGGATACACTCTATTCGCTGTTCTATGGTTCGCATTGACTTATCTCCCGTTTTATCCCATGTCCATATTCGGCCATAGGATAATGTACCTCTTCTACTTCCTAAATACGGTTCCAGCCGTAGCCTTGGCTATTAGCCATCTTATCCTGGATCAGAGGCCTCCCCGGATAGTGATCCTAGCCTACTGCATAGCCGTGCTTGTGGGATACTACTGGATGTTCCCCTTCAGACAGGTGCCTTAGCGGCGGCCTAAGCCATCAATAAAGTTAAAATGGAGGAGGTATAGGGCTCTCAACCTAGACTATGCGAGCTTGACTAGCCGGGTGCCGTTTCATATGCTATACTCCACGGTGATTGGAAGCCTTCCCCGTTTATCGGATGATTTATCCTCATCCATAGCCTTGGCTGTGGACCTCCAGCTCCGGTACGGTATCGATGTCATTTCGGATGGAGAGCAGAGAACCGATATGATTGGATACTTCTCCGACCTGCCTGGGATATCCATATCCCAGGGGGATGGTGGCCCCTACATAGCGGGGCGGGTTAGACCTCCCAGAGATCCCTCTGAGACCTTCAAGATGAGGGATCTGAAGATAGCCTTGAACCGTTTAAGAGGGAGAGGATTTAAGGTGGAGGGTTTGAAGCTCAGCGTTACAGGGCCCGTCACCCTGGCTTTTACATGCGCAGCCAAGGCCATTAAAACCGATGCCTATAGGGGGATCGGTGATCCGAGCCTTTACCTTGATGTGGCGGAAGCCCTAAATCCCATTATATTGGAGGCTCTAGCCTGCGGAGCCCTGGTCCAGGTGGATGAGCCTGGAATATCAGCGGGATATCTGAATCCCAGATTGGCGGTGGAGGCTGTGAACATGGCCCTCAAGGATGTTGGGGACGATAGGGATAGCTTGGAGAAGCTGAGCCTTCACGTATGCGGCGACCTCACGGGGATACCGGATCTGCTGTTTCGCCTCTTAAACGTAAAGGTTGGATGCCTAAGCCTTGCCTTCGCAGGCAGGGTGGAGAAGGCGAATAGGATGCTGCCCCTTGCGATGATGGGAGAGGGGGGAAGGCTCTTAGGTGTAGGCTGCGTATCCGTAGGGGCTGGTGAGCCGGACATGGTTGAAACCGTAGGGGAGGCTGCTCGAATAGTCCATCTAGTCTCATCAGGGATAGGCCTCGAAAAGATTAGGTATATCCATCCTGACTGTGGGCTTCGCTCCACCCCGCTCAAAGTAGCGGAGAGGATCCTGGATATAACGGCGAAGACAGCGAAGACTGTGAGGGGGGATTGAATAATGAATCCATCCCTAACTACGATAAGGAGGAGCGGAAGCTTTTCCTTGAGGGCCCTAGCATCGTTCCACAGCGTTCTATGGCCTTCATGAATATTCTCCTTTAACTTGGTTTAAATAGCATAGTTTATCTCCTTGCCTCGGTTATTCAGGGCTGTAGTGGTGTGATGGATGTTCGCTATAGAGGCTTCGAATCTGACTAAGGTCTACAGCGGCTCCCTGGTAGCCGTCGATCATATCAGTATAAGCGTTGAGGAGGGGGAGATGTTCGGTTTTCTCGGCCCGAACGGCGCCGGTAAGACTACAACGATTAAGATGTTGTCCACCCTCCTTAAGCCTACTTCTGGTCGTGCGAGGGTAGCTGGCTACGATGTGGTTAGGGAGCCGGATAGGGTTAGGAGGTCCATAGGGATAGTGTTTCAGGATCCAGCCTTGGATGACCAATTAACCGGACGTGAGAATCTGGATTTCCATGCGAGGATCTATGGTTTAGACAGGGACGAGAGGGGGAGGAGGATCCGTGAGGTCTTAATGTTGGTGGGGTTGGAGGGGGAGGCTGACCAGCTCGTCAAGAACTATTCCGGGGGTATGAGGAGGAGGCTGGAGATCGCGAGGGGGTTGATGCATTATCCTAAGGTTATGTTCTTGGATGAGCCTACGCTGGGCTTGGATGTCCAGACTAGGAGGGCTATATGGGATTACATCCTCAAGTTGAATAGGGATGAGGGGATAACGATCTTCTTGACGACCCATTACATGGAGGAGGCTGAATACTTATCGGATAGGGTCGCGATTATAGATCATGGCAGGATAATGGTCGTGGACTCCCCGGAGAATTTAAGGAATACTTTGGGGAACGACGTTATAACCGTGGGCTGCAGGGCTTGCGGAGAGTTTAGGCTTAGGCTTGAATGTGAGGACTGGGTGAAGAAGGCTATAGTACACGATGATACTTTAGAGGTTTATGTTAGGGAGGGGGAGGATAAGATACCCATCATAGTCAGGATCGCTGAGGAGGAGGGTGTAGGCATCAGATCTATAAGCTTGAGGAAGCCCAGCCTAGAGGATGTCTACCTTCACTATACGGGGAGGATGATAAGGGAGGATAGGGTGGATTCAGGTGAGGGGATGAGGATTATGGCTAGGAGGAGGCTTAGGGGATGAATGGAAATGCGGATTTACAGGCGATCTACGTCCTATGGCTTAGGCAGATGAAGAGGTTCGTCAGGGCTAGGAGCAGGCTTGTAGCGAATATTATACAGCCGTTCTTCTTCCTTATGGTCTTCGGGTTCGGGTTCAGCTCCTTCAGGTTCGGGTTAGACCTGAACTATATGGATTTCCTGGCGCCGGGAATGGTGACGATGTCCGTCGTATTCTCTTCGCTCTTCGCAGGGGTATCGGTGATCTGGGATAGACAGTTCGGCTTCCTTAAGGAGATGCTGGTGGCGCCTGTCAGCAGGCTCACCATAGCCTTCGGGCAGACCCTAGGAGGCTCCACCATAGCGGTGGCCCAGGGCTTAATCGTCTTAGGGATCAGCCTGATACTAGGGGTAAAGGTGAATCCTCTAGGGGTATTACCTGCGTTAATATTCATGGTTTTAATAGCTTTCTCTTCGGTGAGCCTGGGCCTAGCCATAGCCTCAAGGCTCGAGGACTTCCATGGATTCCAGCTCATAATGAACCTCTTGATAATGCCCCTGATATTCCTCTCAAGCGCCTTCTTCCCGATCCATTCCGTTCCAGGGTGGATGAAGCCCGTAATGCTCGTTAACCCGTTGACCTATGCAGTGGACGGCTTAAGGGGATGGCTAATAGGGGTATCGGCCATACCCATTTATGTAGACTTTGCGGCTTTAATTATCCTAAGCCTCTCATTGATGATGATAAGCGCCTTCGCCTTCAGCAGATGCGAGGTATAGCCTATGCCTCCAGGATTGGGCGGTTAATTATTTATCCGGACTGATCTGGATCCGGTGGACTTTCTGCTAGGGGGGAGACCATATTAACCTAATCGTCATAGATGGTTAACTAATTTGGAGATGATGTGGAACGGAGGTTTACAGGGTTGAGGATAGCTGAGGTTAGGGCTTATCCATTAGCTGAGGGGGCTTCTCCTAGGGAGAAGCCTTGGATGTATACGCCTTATTGGAGGAGCCTCCTTCAAGCTCGGGCTTGGGGTCAGCGTGGCATCTCCATGTGTCTGGTTGAGGTTACGACGGATGATGGGATAAGGGGCTACGGTGAATCCATAGTCAGGGAGGTGCCTGGGGCGACTGCCCTAATAGTTAATGAGCTTCTTAGACCGATATTGTTGGGCTGCGACCCATTCGACGTAGAGGTCCTATGGGAGCGCATGTTCCATACTTTGAGGACGCGGGGGCATCATAAGGGATTCCTAGTTGAGGCGTTATCGGGGCATGACTGCGCCCTATGGGATATCCTAGGGAAAGCCGTGGGTAAGCCTGTTTATAAGCTGATTGGGGGCCTTGAACGGGACAGGGTTAAAGCCTATGCTTCATCTATACCCTATGGTAGGCCTGAAGAGGTTTCAGGTGTAGACCTTAGATTGGTCGAGGAGGGGCATGACCAGCTGAAGCTTAAGGTGGGGATGGGCCCCGCTGGACTAGGCTGGAGGAGCGATGAATGGAACATTAAGGCCTTGAGGGAGGCTGTGGGCTACGATGTAGACTTGATAGTCGATGCGAACTCCGCCTTCACCTATAGGCAAGCGTTAAGGCTCGGCAGGATCCTTGAGAGATATGAAGTCCTCTTCTTTGAGGAGCCTGTCCCACCGGACAACCTTGAGGGATATATAAGGTTGACGGATACTCTTGACGTTCCGATATGCGGCGGCGAATCCCATTATTTGAAATATGATTTTAGGGATTTAATCTCGAGGCATGCCGTCGACGTCATTAACCCTGACTTGGCTAGGATCGGGGGATTGACGGAGGCAAAGAAGATTATGGCGATGGCTGAGGCCTATGAGGTTGAGGTTGCCCCCCATATAGGGTTATCGGGTGCCGGCTGCAGGGCGGCAACCCTACAGTTATGCGCATCCCTTCCAGAACGCCTATTCCTAGCTTATGAATACATGTATAGGGGGCGTGAACATCCCCTCGTATCGGGGATCCTAAAGGAGGAACTGGAAGAGTTCGATAAAGGCTACGTGAAGGTTCCAGATAGACCCGGTCTAGGATTAGCCATAGACTTTGACGCTGTTCAAAGATACTTAGTCTAGCCCATAGTGGATTGTATGGCGGCCTCCTCTAGGCATTGACCCTAGGATTCCCTGCGGAGATTGACTGAGGATAGATCAGCTTAGGCTCCCGGGAGGGCTTCGCCGCCGGGATTATACGTGGATTAAAGCCTTTAGGGGTTCAAGTTTCTCAGCATTATCTCCTCTATGTCTTCTCTCGTTACGCGTCTCGGGTTGCCCTCCAGTAGCCTTTTAATCTTTAAGGTGTCTTCTACGATGGCTGGTACGTCTCCTTCTCCGACTCCTAGATTCCTTAGGCTGCCTGGAAGCTTCAACTCTGCGATCAGTTCTCTGATTGCTGATATCGCCTTCGTGGAGGCTTCACGGCTGGATAGGCTTCTAACGGGTATATCCATGAGCTCCGCTATCTCCTTTAATGCCTTGGGTTTTGATGATGAGTTGAACTCTAGGACTGAGGGTAAGACCGCTGCGATGACTTCTCCATGGGCGTGGTGGAGCCTTCCGCCTACCGCTAGGGCTATGGCGTGGGCTAGTCCCAGGCCGGCGTTTGTGAAGGCTATTCCGGCGAGGAGGCTGCCTAGGGACATATGCCATCTCGCCTCGAAGTCTAATGGATTATTGTAGGCTCTTGGAAGGAATTCGCTTATGAGCTTCACGGCGGTTGAGGCGAATATGTCGGTTAACGGGTTTCCCCCTCCATAGACCGGCCTCTCACCGGGTTTAAACGCTGGCTTCGCGTCGAATCTTCGGGTTATATATGCTTCAACGGCGTGGCTTAACGCGTCTACGCCGGTGGAGGCCGTTACGTTAGGTGGCATCGAGACTGTTAGCATGGGGTCTACGATGGCGAGGATCGGCTTCTGATGGATGCTTGAGATGCCTACTTTGATCTTCTCCTCGGGGATGGAGATAACAGATGCAGGTGAGACCTCTGATCCCGTTCCAGCGGTGGATGGGACGGCTATAACGGGCTTTCCGCGGCCTGGGATCTCCTTGCCTAAACCTGTTGGAGGCGCCAAGTAGTCTATTAGGCTGCCTCCCCATCGTAGAACTATCCCAGCGGTTTTAGCGATGTCTATGCTGCTTCCCCCTCCAACGGCTACGAGGAGATCCGCATCTATTTCTCGGGCATAGTTGATGCATCTCTCGAAGTCGTCCCTGGGAGGCTCAGGTGAAACCCCGCTGTAGATGGAGACTTCGACGCCGCCGTCCCTTTCTAGGATAGCCTTCACGGAGTCAGGGATTCCCGTATCCATGAGCCCTTTATCGGTTACTATGAGGATCCTCCTACAGTCAAATCGTCGAGCCTCATAGCTTATCTCTTCTATTGCGTTCCATCCAAATTTGACCCGTGGAATCGAAAACTCGAATACGGTCTCAAATCTGTACAACTTCTCACCTCACACCTCAGGATACCGGGAGATGAGGATAACCCTATTCTATGCTGGGGCTAGTAAATATTAGTGGATGGCAGTATCTTATCCTTTTCGAGGTTGGGAATACTTTCACTCCTTGGAAGGACCCCCCCTCCCCCCCTAGATTTAAGGTTTATACGTATACCTGATTCTACGGTTTTCATAGGTTTTCTCGGCTTCGTAGCTGTGGTTTCTTAGCCTTTGGCGTTTATTCTCTGTGGGTTCCACATAATTTTAACTTTGTTAAATGGCCTCAACGTTGAAGAGTTACGGGCAATTTTGGGGAGGCAGGTGAAACTTTCACCCACCTCTCCCTTTATATACTCGTTGACCTTTATCGTTTCAAGCCGTTATATAGGTTGCTAAGCTTGGTTTCATGGACTCCGAAGAGGGTTTACGTCGATCCCTGGATGCCTCTAACCCTAGCTTCATCGTAGAGCCTTTGATTGAGGGCTCGTTCCTTTGGGGATTCGTGAGTCTTCTAGGATTGGAAGGGCTTCTTCGATATGGTTTAAATAGCTTTTAGGCGAAGCTCTATGGTGAACAGTGTTGGAGCGGAGTGGCTGAGCTGGTATTATAGGCCTTGTAGGGGTCCGTGTTTATCTGAGATGAGGGCTTTAGTTGCTGAGTGTAGGCTTCCTGGTAGGCCGTCGAGGCTGGATGAAGTTGTAAGTATGGCTAGGACTATAGGATACGACGTGGTGGCTAGGGTTCTCCAGAATAGGAGTAGCGTCCACCACTCCTATACTATTGGTAGCGGGAAGCTTGAGGAGATTAAACGTATAGTCGAGGAGAAAGGGGTTGGAACAGTTATATTCGCTAATACGCTGCCGAGCTCCCATGTATTTAAGGTTCAGAGGAGGATCGGGAACGATGTAAGGGTCATCGACCGGAACCTGCTCATCCTCGAATTATTCGATAGTAGGGCTATGACCGTTGAGGCTAAGCTTCAGATACAGCTCGCCCGCCTCAAATACACCTTCTCATGGGGCAGGGAATACCTCAAGCTTAAGGGGATCCTCGGGGAACAGGTGGGATGGAGCGGCCCCGGAGACTATCCCTTCAAGGAGTATGAGAAGGCCGCCCGCAAGAGGATAAGCCTGATAAGGCGTAGACTCGAGGAGATAAGGTTTAAACGGGACCTGCTCAGGCTTAGGAGGAGGAGGCTCGGATACCCCATAGTAGCCTTAGCGGGGTACACCCAGAGCGGCAAGACAACGCTCTTCAACCGGCTCACAGCCGAGGATAAGACCGTGGGCCTAGGACCCTTCACAACCCTATCCACGTATGCCCGCCGAGTCGAACCCGCCGAAGGAAAGCCGTTCATCCTAGTTGACTCCATAGGATTCATAGAGGATATGCACCCCATAATAGTAGACGCCTTCACAGCAACCCTCAGAGAGATAGCCGACGCAGATATAATCCTGTTATTGATTGATGGAAGCCTGGACCCTGAAACCCTGAGCAGGCACCTAAGCTCCTCAGAGGCTATCCTGAATAGGATAGAGGTGAAGGGCAGGATAATAGGATGCCTTAACAAGGTAGACCTCATAGACGAGGAGCAGCTGAAGGAGGCTGAAGCAACGGCTGCCCTACACCTAAAAGCAACGCCGTTAATCCTTATAAGCGCTGAGAAGGGCTTCAACCTGGAAAAGCTTATACAGGTAATCCAGGAAACCCTGAGGACGGAGCATCCCCTAACAGTTTAAACCCTATGCTAAACTGAAATGAATTGATTTGAATTCTAGACGCCCCCGAACCGGAGCTACACCGATGCAT
>JAWBPF010000017.1:0-21318 GCA_038825355.1 Bathyarchaeia archaeon | reverse complement strand
TGGCTCCTTTTCATTTGTGGTTACAATTAATAGGATGGGAGGAACCAAAAATTGTAATGCGTATTTGGTTGGCAGAGTTAATATTGGCAATATTTGGCATTTGGCTGGCAGTAGTTTAACCAACAAAATTAAAAAATGGCAGCCCAACCTTGGTTTATAAAATTTAAGAAAGATTGGCAAAATAAAAAAGTTTTGATAATGGGATTGGGGTTATTGGGAAAGGGGGTAGAGGATGCGGCCCTGTTTGCCGAAATCGGCGCTAAGGTAACAGTAACAGACTTAAGACCACCTGCGGTTTTAAAGCCTTCTTTAAGACGAGGTCAACTTTTATGGTCAGCAAATTCGATAAATATTCTTCCAAGTCCATGAATTCAAAAAGTCCTATAGGCTCTTCGAATTCAACTAAGACATCGCTGTCGCTACCTCTTTTCTTCTGCTCCCCCTCTAACGTAAGAGCTGAAAACGCCGATTTTTTCACTTTAAACCTTTCTCTGAGTTCTTCTTTGTGCTCAATTAGTATCTTCATTACTTCTTAGATTTTCTTCATGTTTCTTGCCTATTCATAGGTTGGGTTTCTCCAATCCTTTAAGTTTTCATTTGTTTATCAGTCCTTCCTAAAATCAAAGCCTTCATCATGAATTTTCGATACTCTGTTTGCTGTGCAATTTTTGGATCTGAATTTTCTTTCAATTGTTCCCTTCTCAAAATTCCATTTAATCTTTTTCCTCCGAAGTTATAGGTAAACTAAGAAGACTTCCTTCTGTTTCCCCAACAATTAGTTATTAAATTAGAGAAAATTTATATAAAAATAGACCGCTTGAATTATAAAAATCAATTCGAAGACGTATAAGAAGGCCGATGTAAGTAACATGAAATTATGCTTTGCGTTTTAACTGGTTTTATATACGGCAGCTGGTAAAACTCCGATAAACAGAAACAGGTATATACTTAGCTTTCAAAGTTCATTCATTCTCAACTCAATTAGATACTTGCAAGATAAGTTATTCACTTCCGAAGCCTTTAAGTATAAGGAGTATAAACAAAGGCTACTCCCAGTCCTTATCTTGCCGAGATCCCTTAATTAAGCCACAAAACTTAAATTAAAAGAATAAAAATGAATAAGTCAACTTGAAATGACTTTTAAGGTTAGGATTTGCAGAGGAGGTTTCCAGTTAAATCTACAGGGTTGGAAAACGAACATGATGCCCAAAATACGGATCCTTGTAGTCTGCGGTAGTGGAATCGCTACCACTAATATGATAGTAGGCCGCCTCAAGGAACTGTGTAGGCAGTCAAAACTCCTTGCAGATCTTCACGGTACAAGTGCTGCATCGTTTCCGATGGAGGTCAAAATGAAACGACCCCAAGCAGTTATTACAGCATCTTATTATATGGATGCATCGACAAGAGAACTGTTGGGTAACATATTAATATATGATGGTACACCCTTTCTAACAGGAATCGGCGAAAAAGAACTGTTCCAAAAAATCATTGAAGATCTTAAGAAGCAGGGTTACCTAGACAGTCCGCCATTATCTCCTTAATTGCAGCTATACATTTCTCATTCTGTTCCATGCGTCCTACAGTTATCCTAAAGTAACTATCATTCAAGCCGTAAAAGTCCTCTAGACCTCTCACTAATATACGATATTTCTCTCTAAGGACCCGTACAAGCTTGACAGAATTGATCCTTTTTGTCAGGATTTTAATAGGAATAAAGTTTGCTTCAGAAGGGTATGGCATAAGGCCGTCTACTTGCTGGAGTTCTTTTATCAACCATTCTCTGCTTCGTCTTATTTCGTTCACATTCTTCTTCATATAATTGATATCTGAAAGCGCTGCCACTGCGGCCGTCTGTGCAATAAGATTAACAGAAAGGGGTACTTTCACCGCGAATAGAAGTTCGATCATTTCAGGGTTTGCAAGTATGTAGCCAAAACGTATCCCTGCTAGTGCAAAAGCTTTAGAAAGAGTTCTCATAACGATCACATTTTCTCGTTCAAGCAAGTCAGCATAGTTATTTACCAGCTTTTCTGAGCAAAATTCTGCATATGCTTCGTCTATTATAGTTATTTTACCCTCTTCTAAGATTGCTCGGATGAACTCCTCCTCAAAAATGGTTCCAGTTGGGTTGTTTGGATTACAGATAAAGATCAGTTTCGTCTTAGGCGAGATAGCCTTCTTCACCTCATTAAGATCCCATTCAAAATCTTTCTTTCGATCAACTTGAATTGGCTTCCCACCACATAAGGCAACTCGCGTCACATACGGCGTATATGAAGGTGTCAGAACTATTGCCTCATCGCCTCGTTCTATGAAAGTTCTAGCAATGACGTCTATAAGTTCCATTGATCCATTTCCGATCAATATATTTTCAGGCTTAACGGAGAGGTATTCAGAGATCTTCTTTCTGGCTGCCTCCGAGGTTAGATTGGGGTAACGGTTGAGTTCAATTTTACTTATTGCCTCCCAAACTTTCTGTGATGGAGGAAATGGCATTGAATTGTCATCCATAATGGAGTAGTTCTCGCGGTCAAGACTAAAGCGGCTGAGTTCGTATCTTGGTGCTTTAAGGACTTCTTCGACAACGCTCCTTTCCAGAAGACCTACCGATCTAACTTGAACCATTTATGCACCTCCCAAGCATACGAATACGAAGTTTTATCGATATTTATATGTTTGCCTCTTTATGATATATAGGAAGAGCTCCCAGAGCTTGTATGATCTCGGGCAGATACTCTTCCTGAAGTTTTAAGATATTATTGAAACTACACACTTTAAGACACGTTGAAGTTTTGTTCGAGAAAGAGGTTGGGGCTAAATTTCTATCTTACACTCTCTTGACTTTGAATCTTGACCTAGCATTAAAGACCGACGGAGAACGTTAAGTTTACACTACTGGCTTTAGACCTTAGCCGATCAAACTTCTCTAGGATTTGGTAAACACAAATCGTATGTTACGGAGCTTAACGAGAGCTGTGCATGCAGCAGTGAGCTTTTATATGAGGGAAATTTTGATAATGCACATCGACCACTCGATAATGCTCAGACTTATATTAAACATTTAAATTTTTACCTCAATTAATAGAGCCCTCGAGATTTACACCAATAAGTTCTTTATTCAACTCGTCGAGAGCCATCATATTAATATGATATAATGGACCTTATCCGTCTTAAGACTATCACGTTACCTTCGTCGAGAGTGAAATTAATATGATGCTGCATGTCTTTAAAATGTCAAACTTTAATTATCAAGTTATATATATTATTTTATAGTTGTATCCATCTCTTCTTAAGTCCGCCTGACTAAATATTAACCGGTGCATTTTCTAGATATTCAAAATAATGAAGATCGTTAGGATCAATGTTTTACCTTAATTTAACTATAAATCCATTTAAAAGAGTTATCCTCTATCGATTATGCATTACCTTGATAAATTACCATCTGTATAAAGTGCTTGATATCCAAAACCTATAAATATTCATCATGAATTTTTAATAGTCTACTAAATATCTTGTCAAGGGTGATAGATAATAATTGTATAAACTACGATAAGTAAGACTATGCTTCACCTTTATTATAACTTGCCCTACACTTAGTTTGTCATCATAGTTAATATTCAGGTTTAGATTGGTATAGTGATGAACGAAAGCACTCAAAAAGTAAGGCGAGCCGTCTTTGATGGATTTCAATAAAAATAATACAGAGATTTTGGAGCACCACCTACAGGAACTTACTAAAATCATAGAATGGCTAAACGGATTCTCAGAAGGTATTCCATTTATTCCCTCTAGAATAGAAATGGTACCTATAGTTCTTGAAAGAAGCCCCATTCTACGACGAATTTGGAGGCGGATACACTCATACGTCGATGACCTTAATGAACGAACTAAGGTTCAAGGTCTAGTCTTAAAACTTTTTGAATTTATGCCCATTGGAATCGCATTAATGTTCATTTCGCTGAGTCTCCTTAACCCCCATTCGATATTCGGTATTCCTGTGCACTTTACTATTTTTCTGTTTGGATTACTGGTTGGATCGATGATTGTCAGAGAATCGATTGCCAAGAAGATCAAAAAGTACTGTCTTGAACATGAGACGGAGACGTCCAAGGTTAGACAAGCAATACAAGACATAATTTTATACTTATGCAATGAGATTCGAACAAATGGCCTTTCCACCGCTAACTTTAAAATGAAGATGAGACAGCCGGAGTACTTTGGCATCAGAGTTATAAGATATTCGATGCTCTCAAGAAGCTACATCGTAATACCATCTGTCTTAGGTGCTCTCTCATCTAGAGCAAAGGCAGCCATTAAACTTATCGCCCAATCCTTAGATGCAGAGATTATTTCAGTATTACAAAGAATTCCAGCAAATATTCATGTAACACTCATACTAAGTAAAAAAGAGGGCAAAGGTTATGAAAAGCTCATCGCTACGATGAAGAAATCACATGGTACCAGTCTCGATGTGATTTATAGTGAGATAGGAAAAGAAAAACTCATAATACTTGATGGAGTTAGTGTATGGAAATGTCGAGGCGGAGACTGGTCAAACCTTCAGGAAATATTTGCTCCTGAAAGAGATAATTCCCTAAAAAATTATTTAGGCTCCTAGCCCTCCGCCGAAGATTCCTCCACCAGAAAATCTCGGATCAGCTTTTCTACTCTTTCAGGCTCACCCGATTCAGCAATATTACGCATAAGTTCCACGTTCCTGAAGAGCTTGACAAACTCTTGCAGATATGGTAGTAGAAGATCCTTTTCATTACATGCCAGCAGGAATACCACTTTTACAGGCACATACTCGTTGGCTTCGGGTGGACTGCCCATCTGCTTAAAGTCTACTGACTTTTCTAGTATTCCTACAGCCAATGAGAGTTCATTAACATGCTCAGCATCGCAGTGAGGGAGTGCTACGTTTATGTCTCCTTCCAGACGTAAACCTGTAGGAAAAATCTCTTCACGTTTAAGCACTTCATCCAAATGGGATTCTTTGACGTAGCCTTTCGAGAAAAGCACATTATTCAACTGACTAATTGCATCTCTCCGATCCCTTGCCTTAACTCCGACTAAACAAACGATATGCATTACTTACCACTCTCATGTTTCCTGAGATTATGTTCCATTAACAGTCTTATTTCACTAGCTGTCTCTAATCTCAGAGCTTCTTCAGCTACACTGATAGCTTCTTCATAGGAGGTTGAACGGACGATCTGTTTGACTCTGGGGACTGCAAAAGGCGTTACACTGAATTCATCAAGTCCCATTCCCAGCAGTATCCTGATGCAGAGAGGATCACTAGCCATCTCACCACACATACCCACCCATATTCTGTTTTGATGACCACAATCAATTATCCTCTTAACTAAGCGTAGAATACTAGGATGCATTGAATCATATATATTAGAAACATGAGCATTCGTGCGATCTGCCGCCATTGTATATTGAATTAAATCATTTGTACCGATGCTGAAGAAATCAACCTCCTTCGCAAGTATGTCTGCGGTTAAGGCAGCTGATGGAGTCTCTATCATTATCCCTATCTCAATTCGATCATTGAGTTGATTGGAGTCACTAAGTTCAGATGCCACTTCATCGAAAATCTTATGAGTTTCCCTAACCTCTCGTATATCTGAAATCATTGGAAACATCACTTTTAAGTTGCCGTATTTTCCCGCTCTCACAATTGCCTTGAGTTGAGTTTCCATGAGTTCACGTCCTACCTTGTTGCTCAGGCTTAATCGTATACCTCTCAGACCGAGGAATGGATTTGCCTCAGGCGAAATCTTCAGATATCGTGGATATTTATCACCTCCCACATCTAGTGTTCTCACGATTACTGACCTTGGTAGCATTTTTTCAGCTATTACCTTGTAAGCATGGAAGAGCTCTTCTTCTGAGGGGGGAGTATCACGGTCAAGATAGAAGAATTCAGATCTCAGTAAACCTATCCCCTCTGCACCATTTGAAAGAGCAGTATCGACTTCCTCCATTGAGCCTATGTTTGCAGCTACCTCCACTTGATGACCGTCGATCGTTTTAGCTTCGAGAAACTTCACTTCATTAAGACTGTTTAGGAAAAAATCATAATCTTCCTTTTCTTTTCTGTATTGAGCTAAAATTGCAGGGCTTGGGTTGATGACGACTATTCCTCTGATTCCATCAACAATAATCTTATCTCCTAAATGAACGTTCTCTGTTACTTTATCTAGACCTACTACGGCAGGGATTCCTAACGATCGTGCCAATATCGCTGTATGAGAAGTCAAACTGCCTAAATCAGTTGCGAAACCCAGAACCATCTTCTTATTCATTCCGACCGTATCCGAGGGGGTAAGATCTTTTGCGATTACAATAACTGGGGATTCTAGCATAGCTAGAGGATCTGTCTCCCTCCTAAGTATGTTGTTTATAATTCTCCTTCCAACGTCTTCTATGTCAACGGATCTAGCCTTGAAATAAGGGTCTGAGATGGCTTCTAAGGTAGAAGAGAACTTCATAACTGCTTCTTGAATGGCTTTCTCAGCGTTCAATCCCCTTTTTAGAATGTTTGTCTCAACTTCTCTGAGAAAGGTCGGATCCTCCAAAATAAGGAGATGGGTATCAAATATCATAGCCTCATAGTGGCCCAGCTCTTTCTCTGTTTTAGTACGTATAATTTCAAGCTGGTTTTTGGTTACATCTAACGCCTTCTTGAGCCTCTCAAACTCCTTATCTGGATCTTTAGTTTTCCTTTTTGAATCTGACGGTCCCATTGACTCAAGTAGGTATACCTCACCTATTGCAATACCCGGAGATGCTGCTATGGCTCGCAGTGAGATCATTTGTCAAGATTTGTTGCAGCTTAATTTAAATTTTTCTTAAATTTAAAACTGGGATGCTTTAGATAAGGAGCTCGAAGAGCTGTTAAAAAACATGGATATACTAGATATCTATGAGGATAAACTGGAGTCCATTGAGGATGGTAGAATAAGGAGGGTTAGGCTTGCTGAGACTCATGCGAGATTCCTGAAGGATCTACATTACTTATCCCCAACAAAAAACAGTGAGAATGCATCATTTAAGGGCGCTTGGCAGATCTATTCCATGGCTGATCACAGCCGACGAAACTACAGTCAATTAAACTGGAGAGTGGTCAAGAATTACCTTCTTGTTCTCCGAAATTTGTGTTAATTAAATTAACTAGTGAGCGCAAAGCTGTTTCTGCATCTTCGCCATCTGTGAATATAGTGATTGCACTACCCTGCTCGGCTCCTAATGACAGCACATCCAGTATGCTCTTAGCATCAGCATCAAGGTAATCTTTCTTGACACGAATGAGACATTTGAACTGCTTGGCTGTCTGGACGAACAATGCAGCGGGTCTTGCGTGGAGACCTACTTTGTTCCTGAGTACAACGGTTGCAGAAGGCACTCCTCCTTTCCACCCAGGTCATATCGATGTTTCCTTAATTCTCTTCCCGAGAGGAGGCGCTACTATAGGCTAGCCTGCTGAAGGCATTAGCCAACCCTTTTATACGGTCAGATAAAGCGGTTATTATGATCAATATAATGACAAAGATATACGCTATTTGGATCGACGTGAGTTTGCCAGCAATAAAACCGACGATGAATGCCGGCTCAACCCAGATGAACCCTACTTTCTGACCGGCCTCTATTGCTCCAACGCTTAAGGCTATGTTGGTATACGCTGGCCAAATTAAATTGGCGATCAGGAGGAACACTATTATTATCGGAATTGCGATTAAAACTGAAAATAAAATGTTTCCAGCGGTTAGAGCTATCACCCCTGCCCACCAATATGGTGCAATTATATCAGCATAGGGTAGTATCTGGTTACCAGGAAGTGTGAGTGCGGCTATTATATAAATCGGGGCAGTCAACGTTGTTAATAAGATCACGGCTGGATGACCTATTGTTATCGCTGAATCCATACCGATATAAATTTCTCTCCCTGCATACCGTTTCATCATGAAATCTCTAACTCCCTCCGCGATGGGTACTAGTCCCTCCATCAACATTCCTGCGACGATCGGTAAGAGTATGAAGACAGTCGCAGATTGAATCGCTAAAATGAGTACCTCAATTACGTTGTAACCAGCTGCTATTCCTATTGCTGCTCCGATGATTAGACCTAATACGGCGGGCTCACCGGCCAATCCTAGCTTCAGCTTTATTCCCTCAACATCCGCTCGGACCTTATTGATCTTTGGTACTACCCTTTCTATGATTGCCTTCGCCCATATGCCGATCCAGCTTGAGACAAGCCAGTCCACAACGATAGTATATCCTTTGTATCCTGGCCAAACTTCCCAAAGCATTTTCTTCGTCCAATCGGCATGCTTGATCGCATATACTTGTGTGAAAGCTGCAACTAAAAGTGCTAATGGCATATCTCCTGTTAATATAAGCGCGATAGCTCCTGCAAATGCAGCATGCCAGTAATCCCATATGTCAACATCAATTGTTTTCGTCAGTCTAAGGACTATTAGAAGTAAGTTCACAAGTAACCCTACAATTATGACCAGCATCCCTACGGGCGTTGCGAAAGCAATTGCTGCCATGACCGGCCATCCTGCATCAAGAGCGACGAATTGGGCACCAGTTCTTTCTACCATCACTCTAGATGCTTCGCCGATTGCTTTAAGCATGAATTCCAGAATCAGAAAGATTCCCGTGTACGCTATACCTAACCTCAGAGCGGCTTCAAAAGCCCTTCTTATCGACATCCTGAATGCTAACGCGAAGATAAACATGATTATAGGCATGAAAACTGCTGGGCCACCTGCATTCAGGACGTCCCAAATCGATTTAAGGAAGCCGATTAGATCTACCATGGTAGGGATACCACCTATGGCCGTAAAATATGCATATATATACTATATAAATATTTGCATTAAACTTTTGACACTCAAGTTCTTATCTTGACAGTATCGCCATCCTTGACTTGGAGTCTCTAATTACAGAAATCTTTAAATGCAGTCCTCCCTCTCTTATAGTTGTTTTCCTCTTCGAATATTGGTGTTCAGGTTTGGCTGGTGTCAGGCTGGTCGATCTGACTAAGAGGTTCGGCGATGTAGTCGCGGTCGACAGGCTCAGCCTCGACGTTGGGGATGGGGAGTTTCTAGTCCTCCTGGGTCCTTCAGGCTGCGGTAAGACTACGGCGCTGCGCTGCATAGCCGGGTTGGAGACTCCGGACGAGGGCGAGATATACATAGGCGAAGCTTTGGTCAACGAGTTGCCGCCTAAGGATAGGGATGTCGCCATGGTCTTCCAGAGCTATGCACTTTACCCCCACATGAGGGTCTACGATAATTTGGCTTTCCCTTTGAAGATGCGGAAGTATCCGAGGGGTGAGATCGAACAACGCGTCAGGGAGACCGCTGACCTCCTAAGGATAGGACACCTCCTAGACCGTAGGCCTAGGCAGCTGAGCGGGGGCGAGGCCCAGCGCGTCGCCTTGGGGCGGTCGATTGTGAGGCAGCCTAAGGTCTTCCTGATGGATGAGCCGCTGAGCAACCTGGATGCGAAGCTCCGCCTCTACATGAGGGCCGAGCTGAAACGGTTGCAGAAGGACCTCGGAGTCACAACCATCTATGTTACGCATGACCAGGCGGAGGCTATGACAATGGGCGACAGGATAGCCGTGATGAACCAGGGCCTCCTACAACAGGTCGGATCTTCCGACGAGATATATAACAGGCCTGGGAATATGTTCGTGGCCGGGTTCCTGGGGAGCCCTCCGATGAACTTCCTGGATGCAACCCTTGTCGAAGCCGATGGGAGAGGATACGCTCTGGAGGGCAGCATGTTCAGACTGAATTTAACGGAGGATGTGGGGGAGGCCGTTAGGGGAGCCCTGCAGGATTCGGAGGTCACCTTGGGATTCAGGCCTGAGGATGTGGAGATACATAGGGAGGCGGTAGCTAACCCAATAGAGGTCACGCTCTACGTTTATGAGCCCTTGGGCTCCGAGGTTGTGGCCGATTTGAGGCTCGGTGAAACCTTGCTTAAGGCTAGGGCGCCGCCGAGCTTCAGGGCCGACCTCGGGAGCAAACTATGGATAACCATACCTGTGGAGAAGCTCCATCTATTCGACAAGAAGACGGGGAAAGCCATAACATAGAGAAGGGGAAGGGGGTTGATCCTGGTATAAATCTAGGGTTTAACATGAGCTCATTACAAGTTATTATATCTCTCGTGAGTTTTCCTTGAAGCTTTTGGGAGTACCTTCCCGTTAAACCTGGTCTTTCCTAAAAGGTTATGTCATGAAAAATTCTGGTTTTTCTATACCCATTTTTTCATGGCTCTTCCAAATGATTCAATATTCTCTAGTGTAGCCCAACCATAGCAGAAGGCAACTATCCCGTCGATGTCGGCTTCAAATGCCTTATCCACAGCCTCCGTAATTTCTCTTGAATCTACATCAAATATCTGAATGCCAGGATAGATTTTAACCTCTTTTCTAGTCTCGTCTAATGCTTTCAGTGTCTCTTCAGGTATGAAATCTACAGTTAAGCCTCTTTCGCTCAGCTCCTCTAAGGTATCAGGTCCGGAGAATCCGAAAAATCTATAGAAAATGGCGAGGAATGCGGAGGTCTCTAAATCAGGGTTGAGTTTTTTCAACTCCGATAAGATTGTTTTTAAATCTTCACCTCCGCCCATTTTATGGTATACGAAATATTTTAAAGAATCGCAATGATTTTTTAATTTTCTATAATTTTGACCTAGAAGCCAGGAATATGAAGGAGGCCATAAGTCAAGAGAAAACTCTAACTTTGGGTTAACGTTTTTAACTGTGGCTTCGGCTTCTTCCACAAATTCAGTTATTATCTCCTGGCGGTGATTAATCCATTCACTTATTTCAGGTATATCTACGAAAATCTTTGTTAGATCTAGACAACCCTTCTTATAAATTTGAAATTTCGAAATAAGGGCAGGTATCCGATTCTCCTTCACTAATTGTGCTATCCTCTGCATTATCTTTCTTGTTTTAGGGAGGTTTATTTTTTCTCTTTCCGCTCTTTTCCTGCACTCTCTGCAAAAGCAAGTGAATATTGGATCGAAAATTTTTTCGGGATCCATATGATGACGGCCAGGAGGTGCCCATTCTGGAAATCTAAATCTGTCAAAAAAAATCCCGTCAATACAATAGTTTGTGGCTATGTCCTCAATGAGAGAATACACGTATTTTCTCACTTCTGGACGACTTGGACATAGCCATCCATAGACCTTATCGCCATAAACATCGACCATGCAATATTTCTCATATTTAGAGGTTAAAGGAGCATCTTGGAGCGCCAGTATCCAGGCTAAAACCCTCATGTCATACTCTTTAGCCGAATCGGTTAATGCTTTTAAGGCATCGAAATCTTTCAGGTCGGGATCGGGAGTTCTTTGGGGTTTCAATATGGACTTTTTATAATGCTCTGGATGAGGGGTGAAGAACAACCCTCCTTGTGTGTGATACACTCTCTTTAAAGGGTTATGTGGTAGTTCTCCTTTTCCTGCGGGGTGGCGGTCCTCATAGTAATTACACATTAGGTAGGCTGTCTTTACACATCCAAGCTCCTTCATATTCTTGATAACTGTATTTATTCCTTCAAATTTAATATCGTGGGCATGAACCTGCATTCCAATATTGTAATCCCTAGACATTTAACGTCACAGAGAGTTATCTATGACATATGATAGGATAAAAGTTTTTGTCGATGCTCTATAGCATATCGTGACCTGGCCTAAAGTCATCAATCTCAGAGGCATCTCTAAGTGAAAGCCGTGTGTTCAACAAGCCATCGAATAATAGCCTAAGGGCAGTTAATAACCGTATTCCTATGCTAAATACAGTTATTAACTTGGTATCCGTCCAATAAGGCTTAACCAAGCCGAGTTATGAGGAAATATAAAACAAGGAGGGCCGCCAGCTAGTTCCATTACTGCAAAGCTTTAAATATATAATCTCACTTTAAAGGAATTGCAGCTATATAAATTTAGCTGTAGGACTATAAAAGGAGAAAATATACAATTGGAGAAAAAAGAGGAAATCGGTAGGCGAGGTTACATAAAATATGTGGGAGCAGGGATAGTTGCGGTCGCTGTAGCGGGAGGCGCCGGATACTATGCTTACCAAAGTAAGCAAATCTCGGAGAGAAAGGCAGGGTATTTTCGTGGGACTGAGATAACTATTATGACACCTGACCCCCCAGCTACCGAAGTTCTAATCCAAGCAGATGATCTAGAGAAAAAGCATGGAATCAAGGTTAAAGTGATTAAAACATCTTTGGCAGATCATAACGAGAAGATGATGCTGGAGCTTACGTCGCATGCTGGAAACGTAGATGTCATGGAACAGATGGTTGAACACGTCGGAATGAACTATAAATATTATGTCCCTATGGAAGAGAAGGTTAAGGAATGGGGCATAAATCTCGGTGATTATATCGAGTTCGCAATTCAAGATTCAGGATACTTCGATGAGGACCATAAATTCAACCCTAGAGGGGGAGGTTCCGTCCTATACAATATTCCGAATTGTGCAACAATAGATTTATATGCTTACCGGAAAGATTGGTTTGAAGACCCCGATGAGCAAGCCGCTTTTAAAGAAAGGTATGGATACGATCTCACGCCCCCTGAAGATGGCTACGCCATGAAGGAATTCTGCGATGTTCTAGAGTTTTTCACTAGACCAGAGGAGGGAATATATGGGCTTGCAGAATCCGCGGATCCCCGCGAGGCGGTTGTAACCACAAGACCTGAGGCTTTCAGTCGGAGAATATACTATACCGACGCTAACGGTGTTCCAGCATTTAATCACCCAGGCAACATCGAAGCCCTAGCATTACACCAGTACTGGTATAAACAGGGCTGGGTTGTTCCCGGATCCACCGCCATTACCGGTGACATCCTTGCCGATGAGTTGTTGAGAGGCCATTGCGCCATGTGTCTAATCTGGATCCATATGAGCGGGCCTTTCGAGAGTGAAGATTCCCCCCTCAAGGGAAAAGTAGGTTATATGGTTCCCCCGAGCTGGAAAGAATGGAGGGGGAAAGAGAGGCCGCTTCCGCCAGGTGTTACATCCTGGGTTGTACCTGGATCCACATATAATGCGCCTTCAGGCAGTTGGAATCTAGGGGTAAACAAGGATTCGAAGCATATAGATGAGGCTTTCGTATTCGTAAAGTGGTTTACCAGCCCAGAAGTACAGAAGAAGGGTTCCTTAGCGACGGGCTTCATAGGGGCGACGAAGTCGGTCTATGATGACCCGGAAATCCAGGAGAAGTTCCCCTACACTAAAGTGGCACGAAAATGTTGGAGTCCGGAACATAGCTGGATATGTATACCTCGAGTGCCAGAAATGGGGGAGATGTATGCTGCAACTACGCATCTAATCCAAGAAGCTCTCTCTAAATTTAGGGATCCTAAGGAAGTCTTAGATGAATGCCAAGATGCTGTAGTAAAGATTTGGAAGAAGGCGGGATACCCAACCGAGGGAGAATACGCCCCCTGGTAAATCATAAACATCACTATTTTCTTTATTTTTTATTAATCATATAAAAATACTTGTATGTTCGATTTTATTGCTTTAAAGCTCCAAAGGTTAATCCTCTAATGATGTGTTTCTGTAATATTATGCTTAGGACGATTATTGGATATACCATTAATAAACTGGCTGCGGCTAGGTTTCCCCAATGTATTCCTGATATACCAACAAAGGTAGCTAGACCCACACTGATAGGCATTACCGATTTTTGTGTTAAACATAGAGCTAATAAGAATTCATTCCAAGCAAAAATGAAATTAAATAATGTGGCAGTTACTATTCCTCCTTTAATGAGGGGTAATGTAATCCTTAAGAAACCTTGGAAGAAACTACATCCATCGATAACAGCGGATTCCTCTATTTCTCTGGGTACATCTTCGATAAAACTACTCATCATCCATACGGAAAAGGGGAGATTAAATACTGTGTAGAGCAGTATCATTCCTTGATAGGTATCAAAGAGATGTAGTCGGGTATATAAAATAAAAAGTGGGAGTACAATGACTATTGGCGGGAAAAACTTGAAGGATAAAATCCATACCTTTAAGTCATTATCTCCTCTGAACCTGAATCTAGCAAAGGCATAGCCCCCGAGAGAGCCAATTATAGTTGCCGAGCACGCTGCTACTCCCGCAATGATCAGACTATTTTTTATCAAAGAAATTATGTCTATAATATAAGGGTTTAACAATACTTGATAATAGTTATCTAATGAAAGCGATCTGAGCTCTTCGATTGTTGGGTTAAATATACGTCCCCCAGGAACCAATGACTGAAGCACCAGAACAATTACCGGGAATGAAGATAATATTAGTGCAAAAAGGATGATAACCCCCTTAATAATTCTTATGAAATTCATCGTATTTCCCTCTTCGTATACACTCTAAGTAGGGCCAAAACCAAGATCATAATGAATATATTTAAGATCCATGAACCCGCAGCCGCCTCTCCAATATTAAATGTTTCTTTTAAGCCGAGCACGTAAAGGAAAAATGACGCAGTATATGTTTCATATCCCGGCCCACCATAAGTAACTATGTAAGGTAGATCAAATACCCTAATGGAATCTATCAATCTAAACAAAACTACTACAAGGATTAATTTCTTCATCAAAGGTAAGGTTACGTAACGAAAGAGGCCCCATCTACCTGCCCCGTCAATTTCTGCTGCCTCAAAAATTCCTTTTGGAACAGCCCTCAATCCTGATAATAAAATAAGGAAAGTAAACGGGGTCCATTGCCAAGTATCGATGATCATAAGCGATGGTAATGCCAGCGTAGGATTCGCCGTCCATCTTAGCGAGGGAACGCCGAAGAACCTAAGTATTATGATGTCTATTATGCCTTGCACAGGCCAGAACAGATGTTTCCATAAATATCCGGCTGCTATCGGCGCTATCATCATCGGGATCATCATAATAGTTCTAATAATGGTCTCTCCACGCATCTCCTCCTTAAATAGGAGGGCTAAACCTAATCCCAAAAGCGTTTCTACCGGGACGACTACGGCTGTAAACTTTATAGTAACTAAGAAGGAATAGAGGAAAGTTTTATCTGTAAGCAATTCAAGAAAGTTATTTACACCTATAAACTTCGTGCGGTCTATATAAAATAAGTTAAGGTCCGTTAGGCTATAATATAGAGAGTAGATTAGAGGAAAAATTCCGATTGCCAGTAGGGATATTATTGTTGGAAGCAATAGGATGTAGGGGAAACCAAATTTAATTTTCAATTCTCCTTCTAGCTCTCATAATCTGGAATGCGATATTTAACGTTTTTCGTCAGCCTGTAAGAGGCCGATAGAACGCTACTTTTCTAGGAGCAGATACACCCATGTGGTAACTTATGATTCCATGGATTATGTTAAAGTCTCGAGCGGGACTCGGTATGTTCGGTAACGTGTCAGACTAGTCTTTAAGCAGTTTATTATCCTCATTTCTCTTTTGCACTTTACATTTTATTTGGACTCATCTCTATTTGTCAGCCTAGAAATAATTAGATTCACTATCTTTCTTAGATCTTCCTCCACGGCTGTTGGGGCGTAAATTGTGAAGATGAGATTTTCAATATACCAGCCGAAAATAATTCCGTTCTTGGGGAAGATATATCGGTTTATTTTGAGACCATTATGGAATATTATGGATTTTTCCCCTATTTTATTACTCTTTTCATTCCACTCCTTGATTTTATCCTCAAAATGTTTCTCAGCATTTTTCTCATTATCAAATTTAAAGATGAAGATCCCTACAGTCTTCTCACGTAAACTATATACAGAACATATTCCTAAGACGAAGCCTTCTACATTTCTTGTCTCATGGGATGAAAACACTATTTTCCAGCCATATTTCAGTAGAGGCGGTAGATAATCCCATAAAGGTTTCTCATTACATGGAGGCATCGTAATTTTCTTCTTCATTCCTTTTGGCGCTTTGATCAAAATCATCTTTTTCCATTTTTTGGAATGATAAGGGGGCTGTTCATTTCCATCCTGGACCGAAACATATAGATGGTATATTCCAAGACTAAAAGTAGGGGACACATCAAAGGCTATAAGTTTACTTTTAGTCTCTCCTGGAAAAATTTTTTCTATCGGGAAATAGTAGAAGTTCCATCTCTTATCTGGATGTGCTCCTGAATCTCTGGACCACCAATCTAGGATCCGTATTGGGTATGAGCTGCTCGACGATCGCCTTATAATAATATTTGGAGACTCTAGAGTACGATCGCTCTGATTATAAATTTTCACCTCAAAATTATATTTCAAACCTGATCTAACGACTTTCCGATATTTAACATCGAATTTAAACATCCAGAATCCTCAGCTGGACTGCTAACAGTTTAAGGCAGCTAATCCAATTTTGAATTTCATACATGGATGCTGATCTCAATCAGCATTAGGAATATGCCTAGATTAAAGCTTAGGAAGCTATATAAACCTAAGAGCCCCGCAGCCTGATAAAGAGCTACGCCGTGGGACCAACAGGAATAGGTTACAAGAGGCCCCAGCAGACCTGCCTTAAGTTTAGGGAGGCTCAAATTACTCCTCTCCTACGCCATATAGTTAAAACTTATTCTAATGTAGCCTTAAGGTTTTTGGGACTCCCTTAATGGACATCAGGATAGATCTGTCTTAAGCTTTTGAGTGGATGGGGAGCTGACGTCCGGCTATTTGACCACCATCTACAATTATTGTAGAACCGGTGATAAATTCGGAATCGTCGGATGCTAGGAATAAAGCCACCTTAGCGATGTCGGAAGGTAAACCCAGCCTTCCCCATGGAATCAAACCTACTATTTTTTTGTCGTCAATATCCTTAATTATAGGTGTATCTATGGTTCCAGGAGCTACAGCATTAACTCTGATCTTATAAGGTGCAAGCTCCATTGCCATAACTCTAGTAAGCGTTATTACTCCGGCCTTCGAAACGGAGTATACCGAAGTACGCGAAACAGGGTTAAATCCACTTATGGAGGATATATTAATAATATTTCCTCCCTTATTTCTTTCTATCATAAGCTTCGCTACAGCCTGCGAACATAAAAAACATCCCTTGAGATTAATATCAATCACCTCATCCCACTCTTCTTCTGTAATGCTCAGAAATGGAGTTACAGGGGCTATGCCTGCATTATTAACTAGGATGTCGACTTGACCTAGTTTTTGCAGCGCTCCAGATACCATCGTATCAACATCTTTTTTTCTGGATACATCACAGACCATGCATATGGCACTTCCCCCTTCTTCCCTAATTTTTTCAAGGGTTCTCCTAAGTTTTTCCAAAGTCCTACCGACCACCATTACTTTCGCTCCTTCTTTTGCGAAGTGTACAGCTATCGCCTCACCTATTCCAGAACCTCCCCCAGTCACGATCACTTTTTTCCCCTTTAATTTCAAAATTCCCACCCCCTGTCAATTAATTATTATATAATTATATTTATTTCATCATTTCTACAATATAGTACAATAGCTTCACCCATAAGTCATAGGGATATTTATACTATAAAGGAAGACAACTCGCTTCACATGACTTCCCCGTTAGGTAAATAAGTATAAGGAAAGTTGTTTTTTACATAAGGAAGGTTCTGTCAAGATGGGAACTTACGGGAATGCGTTTTCCTAATATTTAGGGGCTTTGAAGAATGGCTCTCATCATGCCAGCAACTAAATAGAAACAATTTATTTATATAATGGTCGGGCTCTCTTTGCAGCCTGCAAGTAGGCTTGACAGGTCTCATGCTTCATCTTACATCGGGGTATAAGGCTCTTTCATGGACCTCAGGATTTACTATTCTGAGGCGAGTATAACAAATAGCTATCGCCTAGCGTTCGACCCTGCGGACTTACGTTTCCTTGAAAAACCTTTTCCACCTTAAAGCTAAGGGCATCTAAGGCAGGTAACGCTCAACCTCCCTCGTAGAAACCAAGCTGATTAATTAAAGGTCATTCTTCATTAAACCTGTAGATTTAACGTAAAGCTTAAATGAAGTCCTCGGTTAACGATCACGTGTCAGCAATATTTGGATGGGAGGTGTAGTGGTTATTGCCTTTTACTAGGCTGTTCTTTGCTACAGATATTCATGGATCGGAGAAAACGTATCTGAAATTCCTTAATGCCGCCAACTTTTATAAGGTCTCGATCTTAGTTTTGGGCGGCGATGTTACAGGAAAAATAATTGTTCCAATAATCAGGGACGAGAATGGGTATCACGCGAACATAAAGGGGATCAGACGCGAAGCAAAGGATGAGGCACAACTTCAAGAGTTGGAGAAGGAGGTCCGTGCTTCTGGAGGCTATCCATACCTTACGGACGCGGAGGAGATGCGTCAACTCCAATCCGATACGGCGAAGGTCGATTCGATCTTTAGGCATCTTATGTTAGAAACCCTGAGGAGTTGGATTAAACTGGCTGAGGATCGGCTGCGCAACTCCGGTGTGAGCCTATACATTACAGGGGGTAACGACGATATCCCTGAAATCAAGGCAGTGATAAGGGAGTCCGACTATGTGATCGATCCTGAGGAACGGGTTGTGGAGATCGACGGCAAGTATGAGATGATTAGTCTCGGCTGGAGCAACCCCACCCCTTGGAACACTCCGCGAGAATGCCCGGAGGAAGAACTCATGGAGAAGATCGAGGACATGGTAGCCCGGGTGAGGGACGTAAAGAAGAGCATCTTCAACCTTCATGTGCCCCCGATAGACACTATAATAGCTGAGTGCCAGAAACTAGATAAGGATCTTAAACCGGTATTCGAAGGATCCGAGCCGGTTATGATAAGCGGGGGGAGCACAGCGGTTCGAGGAGCGATAGAGAAGTATCAGCCCCTGCTGGGCCTTCATGGCCACATACATGAGTCGCGTGGAGTCGTCAAGATTGGAAGAACCCTTTGCGTTAATCCCGGTAGTGAGGCAAGCGAAGGAATCCTCCGGGGAGTGATAATAAACCTAGACGGGGATTCGGTGAAAAGCTATCAATTGACCGCGGGTTAGGCCATAGGTATCAAGGATTAATTAATAGATCGCACCTCTGCCGGATCTCCAGGGTAAAACAAGGCGTGGGAATCCCTTTCCCGAAGCTACGCTCGGAAGAGCAGCACTGTAGACTGCGCATCCAAAAAAGATGAAATATAATGATAATAGGGCATCCCTATCCTTCAGCCTTCGAAAATCATCTACCGCTAGGGTTTTAATCCCGCTGTCCTACGAAGACTTAACCGTGTGAGGTTTGGTTTCGTTCCCTACATGATTTCTAAAATCAAAACTGAGAAGCATTCAGCTGTAATACGGCTCTTATCCCAAAGGACTATATGCTCTAAAGATTATTCAAGAGAAACTTGAATCATGCTGTCAGGCCACTTTAGGGGCCTCCTATACATGCTAAAATTTATATAGGACATATATAAAATTATGAATGAAGAGGTCAGAGGTGACGCCTAGGGCGCGGCAGAAGTATTTATAAGGAAGACAAGTGGGCTAGTTAGACCTTTTGGTACGATGGACGCTGTGCTCATCTACACCCTCATAATCTTCGGTATCCTCAACACGACTATGCAGTTCCCCTGGTTCCATGGGTTCTGGCCGGGAACCGACTTTACAGGTGCGATAGCTGTAGCGTTAATTCCGACGATGTTGGTGGCTCTGGTCTACTGGTGCATAGCTGTATCGATGCCTAGGTCAGGAAGCGACTACGTATGGTTTGCAAGGGTCGTACACCCTGCGATAGGGTTCGGCTGGTCCCTCCTCTACTTCTACATGTACCTCGCAGCGGGCTTCGTCACGGTGTGTTTCGCATATGGATACACGACCTCCATGGCTGTAACTGCTTGGGGGATACTCTATAATGCGCCGAATATGGTTAACTTTGGTACATGGCTGCAATCGATGATCGGGAGCTTCGTATTCGCGCTGATATTCATAATAATTTATATGATCCTTACAATAGTGGGTCCCAAGGCGGCAAAGGCACTGCTATATACGGGATGGGCCTTCCAGATAGCTGCGCTGCTCATCTATTGGGTCGTCCTCGGTACGACGGATCCGAGCACCTATGCCATGAAATGGAACCAATTAATGGGCAACTACCTGACCTATGAGAGCGTATTCAAAGTAGCGAATTCAGCGGGTTGGACCTGGACGCCTATCAACGCCCCTGCAACGATATCAGCCATGGCGTTCGCATTCATGATCCTCTCGGGTGCGGCGATGGGAGCGGCTCTGCTGCTGGCGCTGCCCGCGGGGGCGCAGCCGGGGCCGCAGCAGGATCCGCACCATCCGGCGGCCGGCGCCGCGACAGCGCAGGCCGCGTCGCCAGGCCCCGCGCCGGGCGGCGGCCCCGCGGGCAGGTGGACTTAGCACCCCCTCCTCCTCAGGGGCGGTCCGGTCGGTGGCCGCCATCCTCCTGTCCGACCACCGCGGGGAGCGGTCACTCCCCCGTGAACCTGGCGACGCTCTTTTCGACATAGGCGCGTAAGCCCTTGGCGGCGTCGCTGCTGGCGAAGAGGCGCTGTTGCAGCTCGCGTTCGAGCGCCAGCGCCTCGGCGAGCGGGATCTCGCTGCCGGTCTGCACCGCGCGCTTGATATGGCCGACGGCGCGGCTGGCCTTGTTAGGCGGCACGAACTGACGCGCGTAGTCGAGCACCTCGTCCCAGTAATCGTCCGGGGCGAGCACGTCGTTGACGAGGCCAAGCTCGTGCGCCTCTTCGAAGGAGAGCATGCGGCCGGTGGTCATCAGCTCGATGGCGCGCGCCCTGCCGACGAGGCGCGCGAGCCGCTGCGTGCCGCCGGTGCCGGGGAGCACGCCGAGGTTGACCTCGGGCAGACCGATGCGGCCGGCATCGCGCTTGGCCAAGCGGATATCGCAGGCCATAGCGATCTCGAGGCCGCCCCCCGCCGTATGCCCGTTGAGGGCAGCGATCACCAGCTTCGGCGTCTGCTCCAGCCGCAGCAGCGTCTCGTTGGCGTGCAGGCAGAAGTAGTATTTGAAGGTGGGGTCAGCCTCGGCCAGCATGGCGATATCCGCGCCGGCGGAGAAGAACTTTTCCCCCTCGCCGCGCAGCACGAGCACGTGCACGTCACGGTCCATGCGCGCGGTCAGGATTGCCTCGTCCAGGGCGCGCATGAGCGGGTAGGTGTAGGTGTTGGCGGGCGGGTTATTGAGCGCGATCACCGCAATCCCGCCCTCGGTCGAGTACCGCACCAGTTCATTGCCCATCGTGCGCGTCTCCGCTGTCCGGCCGGCAGGCGCAACGCGGGCGCTCCGGCTTCGTGC
>JAWBPF010000016.1:18735-22035 GCA_038825355.1 Bathyarchaeia archaeon | reverse complement strand
TCCTTCTTTAAGTTAGCTAGTGCAGATTCTATTGTCTTCCTCGTTAACCACTATCGCTTTTCTTTGGACCAACTAGATCGCAGGCCCTTTAACATAAATGTTGAAAAATTTTTCATAGCCTAAAATTTCGGCTTTAGTCTGTTTAAATGGAGCAACATCTAAAATTTCATTGAAAAGTCTTCGACCTGCATCCTCTAAACCTTCCTCACCATAGAATACTGGACTCAAGTCCGCCTATATGCTCCTTCAACCTGGAGCATACTTCAGAATTGCATGAAATTTTAATAACTGGAACCATAGGGAATCCCTACGGTGCGCCTAAGCCGGTTGTAAACAGGATTATTTGGGCACCTCCAGCGGCGAAACCTGTTAAGGCTTCCATTTTACGACCAGGTGAATCCATAAGGATCAGGCCCTTCATCAATGGAGTATCGCCGTATTCTATAGCATCTAGAGTCTGGACGACCCAGTCTTACATATTGCGCCTAAAGACTTTTCCTCTATTGTCGTGATGCCATCTTTGATATTCCCCCGGTCGGTTGTGCACCATGCATATCGACACCCATCGACATAGCCCTCTCCTCAATTTCAGAGATGTACATTTTCCTTGCAACATCATCATTTACGGCCCTTTTTGCAAGAATACGTTCTGCACCAATTATCCCCGTTGTTTCATCAAATATCACTGTCCCACCCTCTCCTATAATGAGGTCAGCAGCTCTCCCAGCAACTGGATTAGATATTATCCCGGAAGTGGAATCTGGTGCCCCACACTTTATTGCAACCTTAATTCCAGAAAAATCTACACTCGTTCGCCTAATCTTTTCAGCCTCTTCACACATTTTACTAACAATCTCTGAACACTTAGAAACAGCATAGGATAAGCCCTTTTCTTGAACTTGGACGACATCGACATTTTTTATCGGAGATCTTGTCGGCAATTTTATCCAGAGACACTTTTAAAACCCAGACTTACAAGTAGAACAGAATAGACGTTTGTATTTGAAGCGAGGTTGACTAGAACTTTTTCAAATAAATCAACATCTGGAGTAGTTTGAGCGCATCCCTGTGTATGAGCTATAAGTTTTGCCTTAGGATTGAGTTGAACGATTCTTTCGGCTGCGTTGCCGGAACAGACTACAGTTGTCATTACGGCAACGTAATTTCTAACGCCGACACCATTAACTCTATCATAGCCCAAAATTTCCATATGGATCGCTTCCACGATAAACCATTTAGAGTTTTGTAAAATCTGAACATTTCTAATTTATCTTATAAGCTCATATTCATCTTTTAAATTGCCATATATTCTTTGGCTCCATCTCCCATAGTATTCTGGACTGTAGCAATGTTTTTTGGCGGAAGCTTATTTCGAGATACTCTGCTTTTCTGGGTCAGCTTTACTCTGAGGGATTTGATAGCGTAGGGTTAAAAGTTATTTATCCTTTATCCTCAGCCTATTGATAGCTTGGGCTGCTCCCTTACCGGGTTTAATATGGAATCCTTCCCTGCTTAACTCATGCTCTAAAGCTTTTAAAAATATGACTACATTCGCCGGTGAAGCGTTTAAGCCCATTAAGCCTATCCTCCAAACCTTCCCAGCCAACTTTCCAAGCCCGCCTCCAATCTCGATCCCATGGATGGATAAAAGCCTTCTTCGAGCCTCAGCCTCATCCACGCCTTCAGGGGTCTTCACTGCGTTCAGGGTTGGAGCCCTAAACATCCTCCCAACGAGCATCTCCAAACCCATCGCCTCCAACCCCTCTACGAGTGCTTCACTAACCTCCCTATGCCTCCTCCAACTGTTTTCTAAGCCCTGCTCCAAGAGTATCCTTAAGGATTCCCTAAGGGCATATATTAGGTTTATAGGCGCGGTATGATGGTAAAACCGAGACCTGGATCCGCTGGACCAATACTTTTCAATCATCGAGACGTCGAAGTACCAGCTTTTAACCTTACTCTTCCTGTCCCGGACCGCCTCCATAGCCCTCTCACTGAAGGTTATAGGAGACAGGCCAGGGGGAGAGTTCAAGCACTTCTGGGTTCCACTATAGCAGACATCGATCCCGAAATCATCAACCTCTAACTCGCAGCCCCCTAGGGATGAAACCGCGTCCACAAGAAATAGAACATTATATTTCCTAGCGAGACCTCCCACCTCCTTAACTGGGTTAATGACCCCAGAAGAAGTCTCGACATGAACTACGCATAACACCTTGGCATTAGACTCCCTCAACGATTCTTCAATGCGCTCAACGTTGAGCGGTGTACCCCACTCCTCCTCGACTCTAACACATTTGCCACCGCATCTTTGGACGATCTCCGCCATCCTCTCACCGAATAAGCCGTTTACTCCCACTAAAACCTCATCACCATCCTCGATTAAGTTGCATAGAGCTGCCTCCATCCCGGCGCTCCCGGTCCCAGAGATGGGAAAGGTAACCTCGTTCCTGGTCCTATACGCTTCCTTAAGCAACTCCGTGGTCTCATCCATGATCTCTAGAAAATATGGATCGAGATGGCCCACCAACGGCATTATTAAAGCATTAATCACCCTGGGATGTAGATTACTAGGTCCCGGTCCTAGGAGAAGCCTCATGGGAGGCTTTAACTCCGGTAGAGATTCCAATTCATGCATACGTCATGCACCTTGGACGTCAGCCAGCATAGAAACTAGGAACTAACTTAAATATCATTCCCTAGAGAGAAGTCAAGCTGGGGTCCATCTATTATCCAGAAACCTTTTTTATGCAAGGCAAGCTAAATTAATATCATTATAAGAGGGAGTTGATAGATATGGGTAAATATAAACTAGGATGCGGCACATGGCCTTACATGTCCCCCCCTACGCTGCTAGACCATACGTTTTGGAGGAATGCCTAGAGATGATATCTAAGCTTGGATTCAAGGGGATTGAACTTTCAGGGTTTAAGTCCCACGCCCATCCAGACCTTTATCCAACTAGGAAGGATAGGATGGATCTAAGCTCTAAAATAGCCGGCTACGGTCTTGAGATCGTGGGGATCGCCGCTGACCTTTCAGGATATCCGATAGCATCCCCCTACGGGGATATCCGGAAGAAGCATGAAGAGCTGTTCGAGAGGTCTATTGAATTCTGCACTTAGATATTAGGTGTATGTGTGTGGACACCGTTTCTGGACCTGAAGGGGTGCCCAGGGTAACCTGTAAGGATGCCTAGAGCCGAATGGTTTCCACCTTTAAAGGCCATTCCGAGAAAGCTAAAGACTCCGGGATAACCTTGGTATGGGAGTTTGAGCCGGGATTCATATTAAACAAGCC
>JAWBPF010000016.1:0-18725 GCA_038825355.1 Bathyarchaeia archaeon | reverse complement strand
TGAAGGATGTCGCCCATCCTAATTTTAAAGCCATGGTGGATACATGCCACGCCCACTGCTGTGGAATAGGGTTGAACCAGGCCCCGCCCTTAGATATAATAGATGCGCCTTTGTCAAAAATAGCCTCCGAGTTCATAAGGAAACTTAAGGGCTGAATAGGACATGTGCATTTGATAGACAGCAATAATACCCTTAATCCACATAATACCTCTACGCATTGTCCCTTCAACCTAGGTGTAATAGACTTCGATGCAGTAATGCAGGCTCTAAACGATGTAGGATACGCAGGCTGGCTTTCACTAGATCTATGCTTCTGGTCTCAAGCCTGGGAAGCCACGGAATCATGCAAAAGATTCTTAGATGAACTCAAGGCTAAATATGGCTAGAAAAGAACGCATTAGATAGTTTCGAACTGGTTGAGATCGGAGGTAGATGAGGCGGTATGAGAGCAGCAGTCCTGGTTGGACCTGAGAAGGTCGAGGTTCAGGATAGAGATACCCCTAAGATAGGATCCAATGAGCTTCTCTTAAAGGTTAAGGCCGTGGGAGTATGCGGCTCAGACATCGCCTACTATAAGAGGGGCATGGCCGACGTGCCCCCTCCCATAGTATTAGGTCATGAATTCACCGCTGAGATCGTTAGATCGGAGAAATACCTGAAAGGTTAGGCCTCCTTAAAGAAGGTGACAGGGTAGTTGCGGAACCAGTGCAGGCATGCGGTGTCTGCCCATCCTGCAAGAAGGCTTGGCCTAACCTATGCGCTAAACCGACTGTCTTAGGGGTAAGTGTGGATGGGGGATTTGCTGAATACTGTAAAGCATACTACGATTACGTGCATATCCTACCAGAAAATGTCTCATATGAGGAGGGGGCCTTTACTGAGCCCCTTGCATGCGCGATTTACGGTGTTAAGAAGATGAGGATCTCCCCAGGGGACTTCTGCGCCGTGGTAGGTCCTGGACCCATAGGATTGATGATGCTCCAGTACATCAGAGCTAGTGGAGCATCTAAAGTAGCCTTAATAGGTACGAGGGATTATAGGCTCGAAATGGGGAAGGAACTCGGAGCAGATTATCCGATAAACGTGAAGGATAGCAACTCTAAGTATTACGTGGAGGATCCAGTAGCCAAGGTGAAGGAACTTAGCGGGGCTGGTGCAGACGCCGTGATAGTTTCCACCGGGGATATGGCGGCCAATGAGCTTGGAATAAGAATAGGTGGACCAAGATCACGGGTGGTCCTCTTCGGAGGGGCTGGATACGACCCAGAAGGGTTCGCTAAGGTGAACCTATGGCAGAGCACTCTCAGGGATATGGAGATAACCTTCTCATGGCTCTCCCCATATACTTTCCCAGAAGCCCTAAAGGCTATAAGCACCGGACAGGTAAAGGTGAAACCTCTAATAACACATACGTTTTCATTGGAGAGAACAGGAGAAGCCATAGAGACTGTAGAGAAGAGAATAGGTAACCCATTAAAAGTTCAGGTTAAACCCTGGTAAGAACCTCCACTATTTCTTAATCGAATATTTCTAAGAGGAAGGTAGAGCCTTCACCTTCCTCATCCTTGACACCACTGAGTCCCCTTGGCTTTTCAGAAGCTCATCCACCTTCCCCTCTTCCACAGCGGTCGTGGTCCCCACAGCCGTGACGCATACTGCGCCTGCTGCTTGACCATAGGCTAATACCCTTATAAGCTCATCCTCGTCGAGCATCAATCCCCGTCTCAGGTCTTCTCCCTTCAACTCTGTGAGCGCCCTTATAATGCCTGCACAGAATGCATCTCCTGCACCTGTGGGGTCTATAACCTTTACATTGAATGTGGGCATGTAATACGTCTCCTCACCATAGCCCGCTATTATCCCCTCCCCGCCTATACTTATGATGGGCATCTTGATTCCATGATCCATCAAGGCCTGTACAGCGTCTTCCACATCGCTTTCCCCTGTCATCTCAGCTACCTCCAAGTTATTGCAGTGGAATAAATCTATGTAGGGGGTTGCCTTCCATAGGAAGTCCCAGCCTTTCCTATAAGGCTTTATTGGATCCACAAGGGTTAAAGAGCCCATCTCCTTAGCCAACTTTAAAACCTTAGCTAAAGCCTCATCGAATTCACCCAATAGGCCTACAGCTCCTCCGTAGAATATAAGCGGCGCCTTAGATTTAACTATCGCCTCTACCTTTCCAGGATCTAAATACAGGTTTGCTCCTATGTCAAAGTGGAAGCGTCTATCCTCACCCCTGACCACTAAGATCAAATCTATGGAGGTTTTAGCCTTCCTAGTCTTGATCAAGTGGACGGCTATCCCATAGCTTTTTAGGATCTGTTCGATAAAGTCGCCGAGGAGGTCATATCCCACCGCGCCTATAGAGCTTACATCCCCTTTCAACCCAAGTTTTACGAGGTCTATTGAAACATTGGCTGCATGTCCTCCTATGTGCACCTCTACAGGGGTGAACGTAAGTTCCCCTGGATTAGAAATCTTAGGGAGATCAGCCGCAATGACATCGACCACCAAGATGCCTGCGCATGCAACGCTAACAGTCATAGAGAAATTCACCAGCCATAATAATAGTTAACAATATCATTAAAACTTTGCTGAACAGGTGCACCTCTGCCCCTCAACCTCGGACGCCATCCTGGTAAACTCCCCCCCAAAAAGAGTAGAATTAAAGATGTGATGCGTCTAATTGGAGAGGATGGGTAAACTTCATTTATCCGCTTAGGTGGCCTCCGAGATTGGCAGCCCAGCAGGGAGATCAACTGGTCCGCTTGACTAAAGGATGGATGAGAGAAGGTAATGAAATAAAGTCTATCCATGGATACCCTAAAATATGAAGGATTAAGAAACAATGAAATAATTATCGGAAATAAATGGTATATCTCTAAATCTCATACTTTTTCGTTTCTAGTAATCTTCATAAATCTTCGGTAAATCCTTCAAGGTCTTTTCGGCTGGGCTCAAGGTTAAGCTGTAACTCCAACCGGCTACAACCTCCCAGTAGGTCTCAGGATCAACCTCCCTAGCGAACCCCTCGTCCACATCTATAACGTATATCGTATGGAGTCGCGCATCCCTGATCTCTTCATGGGTTATCGGAGGCTTCCCATAATAGGCGTCGCAAAGCTTCTTAGCCTCGGAGATCTCCGATGAGCTTCTAACCCTGGGGGGTTTGAGGAATACGGGTAAAAGCTGAAGCACATAGTATGGTGGGACTCCTATCGCAAACTTTGAGGAGAACCTGCTGTACCTCGCTATTTTACTTGCGATCCTAGCCCTACTATAGGTCGCGGGATCCAGGGCATGGCTGGGTGGAACGAATCCCGTCTCCACCTCTACTATCAAGACGCCATCCCCTTTCCTAGCATATAGGTCACAGGTGAGGACATCGTCTAAGGGGACTTCTAAATCGACTTCGTAGCCGTTTGAGATCAAAAATCCCGCGCATATAATCTCCATAACTGAATGGTTTATCTTTACCAGCTCCTTCTCATGCATTTCTAGGAGCTTATCCCTTAGAATTTGAAGCTTTTCAACTTCTTCCTTATCCAATCTCTCCTCAAGCTTCACGATCGCCGCTTTCAGGTCTCTCTCAAAATCTTCATCGCCTTTCATGGCAGCTATTCCTTTCAATAAGCGTATTTCCCTTCCCATGGAGATTACTTGAGCTACTTTATTTTATTATCCATAAAACTCAAGATTAATAGATAAAAACCTTTTTAACATAAATGAGAAAATTAATAGATTGCTGGCTGGGAGTAGGCTTAAGCTCTCCAGGCGGCAAACCGATCGTCCAAGCCCACCGATCTGTTGCTGTGCCCAAAAGGCGTGGCGATGGAAAGGCTGGAGGAGGCCATTAGGGAGCCGCTGAAAGGGTTTGGGCTTAGACCAGCCAGCAAAACTTCTCACGGCAAACAACTAAGAAGAGCAGACTAACCCCTTCTCATCTCTAAACAATGATTTTTTCAAGTTTCTCCTTAGATATCCTTAGCCCTTCTATAGGGTTATCTTTGTAGAATATCTCAGGTATCAAGTATCCATCCCATCCAATCTCCTCTAGTGTAGATATTACCTCCTGGAAATCTATGTTTCCCATCCCTATAGGTAAGTGGTGGGCATAGCTTCCATCATTATCGGTGATATGGATGCAGTTAGCCAGTAGATCTCTTAGCTCCCTTATATATTCCACCGGAGGATGGAATATATTCGCATTTGCAACGTCCAGGTAAACCTTCACATTTCTAAAGGCGCTCCTCTCAACAGCCCTCTTCAATTCGTAGGGTGTATCACAGAAATTTCCAACAACTGTGTTCTCTATTCCCAAGGTTAATCCTAGATCTAGGGCGTAGGCAGCGCATTCCTTCATGCTCTTCACCAGTTGATCCAGATATCTCCTATAAGATATTTTGGATTGCATGAAGCTGGGCTGTTCTATCTTTCCCGGAGGGATAAGTACAAGCTCTGCCCCCAGCTGAGCTGAAACATCTATCGCCTTCCTGAAGAATTCAACAGCCCTGCCCCTATTCGCTTCATCAGGGTCCGCTAAATTAAATTCAAATTCGAAGATCTCCCATGACACGGCTTTAAATGGTATTGGACAAGTGGAGACGCATCTTATCCCCATGGATTCCAGCATGCTCTTAGTGGATTCTATCTCCTTCTTTGATGCTGATAAAGGCCAGAGATTATTTCTATCTATCCACATTTCAACGGCTTTAAAACCAAGTTTATGAGCCGTCTCAATCGAGTCCTTTAGGCTGAAACCCTCTGTGATTAGTGAACCCATCTCCATGGCTATATCCATGACTCTCAACTCCTAAACCACGCGTATTTGGAGATATCATCCATCCTCTAAAGCTTAAAAGAGTTTTGAGGATGGACCGTCTTCTTCAACATTATTTTTCCAAAATTTCCTGCCGTAATGGTAGAGGTAGAGCTGAGCTAACCCGGCGTTTGAACCATATCTATCCCTTAAAAACCTGTTGACGTACTCCTTACTCACCTTTGCCCCATTAAAGTAGAGCTTTGAAACAATTCTATGGATCCATACGTCGACTGGAGCTGCCTCCTCGATTCCCAGTCCATATAGTAGGAAGCAGTCTGCTACTTTTGGTCCAATCCCATCAATCTCCATAAGTTTAGACTTCGCCTCTGAGTAACCCATACTCTTAAGCTCGGAGAAGCTTAAATCCCGGCTTTGAACCTTTAAAGAGGCTTCAATCAAGTATCGGGCACGGTATCCTATTCCGCAACTTTCTAATACTTCCCTATCAGCGGATGTGAACTCTTCGAGATCTGGGAATGGATGATAGATGGTCCCGTCATCGAACCTTACGAGTTCGGAGAAGAGATTAGACATCCGCCTCACCCATATGTTCCACTGCCAGACCGAGGCGTTCTGGGATAGAATCGAGCATACTAGACTCTTAAAGGGATCTCTTCCATGCATGAGCCTAAGCCCCCTAAGCTTAGGGGATATAAAACCTATAATATCTCCACGAAACTTGGAGTAGAAGGATTCCAAATCATATTTTAATGTAAAAAGGGATATGAGATACTCATGTATCACGTCCAACATATTTGGTTGAAGATTTAACCCCTCCTCTGATATAGCCTCTACGAATAATTCGGGTTCATCTACGCTGCCCCATTGGCTTACCTTAACCTTCACGAATCCTCCCTCAAGCCCTATGCCTTCCCAGAAACCATCCGAAGCAGAGAACCATTCCGGCTCCGCTGTCTGGCCGCTCCTCATCGTAGAGTGGAGGTCTAAAGGCCCATTCACCTCATCTTTTATGGTGAAATCGGCTTTCCGCACTTCCAGTCACCGATGGTTTCCGCCGGCTAATCGACTAAGTATTACTTGAGCCACAAGTCCTCCTCTGAGCCACTCTCAGGATTCCATATTTTCCTAGGGCCTTTCTCTTCAGATCTGATCAATAGATGTCTTCCCTCATCCTTTAATGGGACTATAAAGTACTCCATGACTTTTCCCTCCTCATCCTTAAGGCAGAGTTTCAGCTTCTTCTCCTTCTGCTCCAAAGTCTCGAGATCCAGATATCTATATACGACGTAGGATCCCCTGGACTCTAAAACTCTTACTTCAGGTCTCCCCCTAGCCCCTTCAGTGATGACATCCCTTGGGAAGGACCTCTTCACTTTGCATCCCATCCAAGATTGATTCAACGCTATACCTTTATGAATTTAGCTATGAAGTATCCAACCCCGTGTATGTGGGGATGGAACCTCTGAAGATGTTTCGCCTCCTCGAAGTAGTCTGGAAAACCCTCTTCGCCAAGTATCCAGCTTTGAGGCGCAATTACTAGGTTGCAGTTATTCACAGCGTATTCAACCACTCCCTCACACTCCTCCGGAGTTATTGTACATACAGAATAGGTCATGGTTCCTCCAGGCTCTAAAATCATTGAAGCTGCTTTGATGAACTGCTTCTGATACTCAGCTAATGCCCTAATACTTGAAGATCCAATATACTCGTATACCTTCGGGGTTACTCCTAATGCGCTACACGGCGGATCCACAACGCATTTATCCACCTTCAAATCTGGGCGATCCTGATGCACATATCTCGAATCTTGAACAAATAGGTGGATATTCCTACATCCAAGCCTATTCAGGGTCTCCCTTGTAACTTCAATCTTCCTAGCAGTCCTATCCATAGCGTATACATGGGCCATATTCCCTGTGAGTTGGCTGATATGGGAAGTTTTTCCTCCGGGGGCGCAGTTGAGATCAGCGATCACGTCTCCAGGCTTAGGATCTAAGACCCTAGACGTCACCATGGCTGGCATGGACTGGGGATAAATCCATCCATCATGATACTCTGAGGTTTCCCTAAGGCTCGAAACCCTATAAGGGGTTTTCACCACTAAAACTGCTAAACCCCTCCTAAGCCTTAGAATTTCCCTCTCATCCATGAGCGCCACCCCATCAGCTACAACTCCTCCCGTGTCGTCGAGGATCGTAACCTTGTCTCCACGCCTCAATCCCTTGCATTTAACGATCCCCGGCGCGTAGACGTGGGCTCCCTGAAGCACCGATTCAGCCGTGAACTTATCGACAACTATATTGTTTTTAAGGGAGTCTACCTGGAATGGGCCCTTCACATCTATGTAAAGGGCTTCCTCCAAAGGGGGATAAGGATTAACTTCTATGCCTCTGGAACCGAGGGATTCCATTACCTCTTCTCTGGAAGCCTTTAAAGTGTTAACTCTAATAAAATACCTGGGGGAAGGCCTCCTCAGAGCATTGAAAGCGTCTCCCCACGAATCCCCATAAAGCTCCCGGAGGAGAGATAAGACATAAGGTGAGAACCTATCCTCCAAACGGTCGGATCCCCAATCCATAGTTATGGTTAATAATCCACATAGGATGAACCGGAAAGGTTCCTAGGCTATTTATCCTTTTAAACATTCGAGTAGAAACGACTCAACGATGGGAACCTTCATTAAATTCACGCCTCTGGGATGTCTAAGATCTTCCCCTTCTTGGTTTCAGTGTCTAAGATAGCCATGGTTGGCCTGCCCGTCAAGTAGCCGCATAATTCACCTGGATTTAATATTAAACTTTTATACCTACGCTCCATCCCCACCTCATGAGTGTGCCCATATAGGATCACGTCGAATCCTCTGGAATCTATGAGGGCCTCTAATAGTTCGGTGTCATGTCCATGCAGTACAGCGGCTACGATCCCGTCGAGGCTAAGTTTCGCGAATTCTCCTCTAACCTCTTTCCCGTAACTCTCCATCTTTGAAGCTATTAAATGTTTTTCAGCGTCGTTGTTTCCGTAAACCCCTATCATATGGTGTTTCAGATCCTTATAGGGGTTTACGGCGAATGGGGCTGAGTAATCTCCGCAGTGGATTACGAGCTCTAAATCCATCTCATTAAGCATATCTACAGCCTTAACTATGAGTGGAAGCCTATCATGCGTATCGGATATCACCGCCACCTTCAATCCTCACCATCTCCAAGACTTTAAATCCTATAAGTGATTTAACCGTTACTGGAGAGGACAATATGGAGTTAAAATCGGATTTAAGGATTGGATTATGGACTAAGGGAAACCTCCCCTTGACGGAGATATTAGCGGATTCTTTAAGTTCCGGAGATCCGGAGGTGGGGGCCCTCTCCATCTTTCTAGGCATAGTTAAAGGAGTTAATCGTTCGGGGAAGGTGAAGAGCCTAGAGTTAGAGGCCTACGAGGAGGTAGCCCTAAAAACCTTCAAGGAGATAGCCTCGAATATCAAGGGGGAATATTCCGTGATCGATGTACGCATTCATCACGTTATAGGCGATCTTAACCCTGGGGAGCCGATAATGCTCATCCTCGTTTCAGGGGATTCCAGGCGTAAAGTGATGGATGCCCTCAGAGAAACCGTGGAGAGGGTGAAGAGGGATTCGCCGTTATGGAAGAAGGAGGTGCTCGTATCCGGGGACTCCTACTGGGTGGAATACCACTAGGAACCATCACAAAATCTTAGTGTACCTGAATCGGCTAAGGTGATTCCTTAGGTCTTCGGCGTTTTTCAGACTGTAAGCTATATGGTTCGATGCATCCCCTAAGACTGGGCCTTCATGGCCTGGGAGGAGGTGGAGCACCCTTAACTTAGCGACCCTCCTGATGGAGGCCGTTAAGGCGTCGGGATCCCCCGTTGGAAGGTCGACCCTACCGACTCCACCATAGGGGAAGATCGTGTCCCCCGATATTAAAATCGATTTCTCGCCTTCGTAGAGGCATATACTACCTATAGAATGGCCTGGAGTATGTAAAACCCTAAAATTATAGTCGTTGATTGAAATTTGGTCGCCCTCAAGTATAGGTCTGAGGTTAAAATCTACATGAGTTGAAGCCTTTATCTCCGAATGTTCAAGGGGATGCGCCATGATCTCCGGATCAGCCGAGAGGGCCATCTCCCTGATCCCTCCAACATGGTCGAAGTGTGAGTGAGTTAAAACGACCTTATTCACATCTCTTATACTCTTTCCTATCCCTGCTAACATGGGGGCTATACGGTTAACGGGTTCTCCATTACCGGTGTCAACCATTAAACCGTCATGGATCAGATATATATTACTTGTTAATCCCATGCCCTTAACCACGTAGATCTCCTTTAACTCCTCCACTATGTCTCCTAGATATATGATCCTACCTAGACCCATGGATTCCAGCTCACCCCCTATCCATCTAGCTATTCCCGTACTCCTCCTGGGAAGTGTCCAAAGCAAATTTGGCTTTAGTCAAAGGCCTATATTTAATCTCATTTATAGGAGGGGCGGATTCAGACATCTTCGCGTCACGCTTGGAAGGGGGATAAATCATCCATGGATATTCCGAGCCGCAGTTTAATTATCCCCCCCTTGAATGCTCCCTCCAAGGTTTATCTACCTTTCCCTCACATCTTTCCATAAGGAAGGGATCGGATATAATTTAGTGGTGGAGATTTTGATAAATGACGGGAGAAGCGGCAGGGTAATAGTTCTAGCGCATTGTATTTTAAACACGAATTCGATTTGCAGGGGGCCCATCACCCCGAGGCTGTGGCCTGGGACGATCAATCCTATTCTCGAAAAAATAATGGAATATAGTATAGGAATCTATCAGCTTCCTTGCCCAGAGTTCATAGTCTATGGTTTAGATAGGCCTGCCACTAACAAGGAGGCCCTCGAAAGTTCAGGATTTAGAGGTAAGTGCCGTGAGATCGCAGAATCCGTGTCGAGGCAACTAAGGGAATACGCTGCTAAAGATTATAAATTAATCGCCCTGGTAGGTTTGAGGGGAAGCCCATCCTGCAGCCCAGGATTAAAATGCCATGAAAAGGGCGTATTCTTCGAAGAACTCGAAGAGGCATTAAAGGCTTACAATCTAAAACTCCCGGTGATAGACTTCGAAAGAACCGAGATAAATGAATGCATTAAGAATTTAGAGAAAGTTCTCAGTTAATCCTAGCCTTTAACCCCATGACAAACCAGGCTATCACTATCGCGATCGTAACTATCAAGGCCAGGGCTACGAGTAGATGGGCATGGGGGCCCCCTCCCAATATTATAGGTATTGGACCTAATAGGAGTACTGCACCTCCGCTGACGGATCCTTCAGCTCCCTGAAGCTGTGAGAATAAAAGCAAGAAGGATCCTACTATGATCAGTAGGAAGCCTAAGGTGAAGATGAAAATCGAAGACCGAATGTCCTTCAGGATCCCCTTGGTTCCTATCAAGCCCTTTCGAGAAAGGCATTCCAGACATAGATGTAGATCCGTGTCGAAGCATTCATCACATACGGTCATCCCACAGATTCTACAGATATTCCATCCAACATTCCTCTTACATAAGGGGCAAATTTGACTCAAGGTTAAAACCTCCAAAATATTACAGGCATAACCATCAGGACAGCCATTACTAGCATTAATACTATGGCTAATAATAATAGAACTTTCAGGGATTCCTTATCTGTACCGAATATTAATGGGAAAGGCCCGATCATCACTATGCCTCCGCCCCTAGGCCTCCCACGGAACGAGGAGAGAAACCATAGGATCAACGCTGAAAAGATGAGGATGAAACCTATGAACATTAGGGCGATCCCCAACTGAGCCATATTCATCCTAAACTAGCCCCCTCCGTATAATCCTCCAATAGATTGGAAAGTTTAGGTTGCATCCATGCGCCTCTTCTTTTATCCCTGAATACTGAATGATTCAGGTTATGATATGCTTCGATTTTAATTTAATGCCTCCATTTCTCCAGAGCCGGCCCTCATTACGCCGACTTATCCTATGAATAGACGGGGTCCATAGGACATGGGCTTCAACAGTCCTCCCCGATCTATGGAAAGAGATGTCGTTATTAGGCGAAGAGTTAAAATCGCCTGATTAATATCATAGGAAGTAAACATTGGAGGGGGGGTAAGCCTCCAAAGTTTGAAGAGGCATAGCTAAATTGAGCAGCAGAATATATAGGTCTCGTCTAAGCCTCCCATATAGTAGGGAGGCTTCTAGTTTTGTTTCATCACTAAAAGAGGATGAATGGATAATCTTGGAGGACATAAAGGGCACCGAGGCCCACGACATCATGTTATATGAGAACGACATTCTATCCAGGGAGGAGTTGAGGGCGATATTGGAGGCTCTGGAGCATATAAAGGGAGAGTTCTTGGATGGATCGTTAAGGATTCAGGGCGACTACGAGGATGTTCACGAGTTTATAGAGAACCTCGTAACCTCTAGAATAGGAATAGATATCGGGGGGAAACTTCACGCCGGGAGGTCTAGGAATGATCAAGTGGCACTTGACTTAAGGCTTAAGGCGAGGGGGGAGCTGGTGGAGGTCTGCCTCCTTCTGTTGGAGGTCTTGGAGAGCCTACTCAATAAGGCGATCAACGAATCAGATACGTTCATCCCGCTGTATACTCATACACAGCAGGCTCAGGTAGGCTTGTTTTCTCACTATCTTTTAGCCTTTTTCGACGCCTTTTCAAGGGATCTGGAAAGGCTCATCCACTCCTACGGGATTGTGAACCTTAACCCGTTAGGTGCATCTGCTATTGGAGGAACCCGCATCCAAATCGACCGCCAAAGGACAAGTGAACTCTTAGGCTTCGACGGGCTTATAGAAAACAGTTTAGATGCAGTATCCTCCAGGGATTTCGCCCTAGAGATCCTTTCCGTCTTAGCCATATTATCAGACAACCTCGCAAGGATTTCAGGAGACCTAATATTATGGTCAAGTTCAGAATTCAACTTCCTAAGCATACCAGACTCCTACGCCTCAACCTCCAGCGTAATGCCTCATAAAAAGAATCCCTGCACCCTGGAGCTGATCAGAGCCAGGTCCTCAAGGATCTACGGGGGCCTCATACAGCTATTAACAACCCTGAAAGGCCTCCCCTCTGGATATAATAGAGACTTACAGGAGACAAAAATACCATTAATAGTTGGCTTCGGAGCCGTCAAGGAAAGCCTCTCGGTATTTAGAGGCATAATTTCAGGCCTAGCCTTGAACAGGAACCGTTTAGAGGAGGCTGTTCGAGATGGCTTTGTCTTAGCAGTAGATTTGGCTGAAGTCCTTGTCACCGATTACGGCCTACCCTTTAGGAAGGCGCACATCCTAGTAGGCCGCATAGTTAATTACTTGGTGGAGAGGGGCGGGAAACTCATGGATCTGGATTCAGATCTCCTAGAAAAGATGAGTAGGGAAGTTCTAGGTAAACCATTGACCGTTGACCCCTCTAGGCTGAAGGAGATACTTGACCCAAGAGCATCGCTTGAGGCCAGGAATACTATAGGAGCACCTTCTCCCAGAGAGGTTAAGAGAATGATTAGATCGAGGATTAAGCTGCTGAAAGATTTAAAAGCTAGGGTCGGTAAGATAGCTAGAAAACTTGAAAGCAATGACATTCGACTTGAGGAGACTGTTAAAAACTATTTAAGGAGTGGGGGTTAGTTGAAGTTGAAGAAGGTGGCCCTCGCATATTCAGGCGGACTCGACTCTACAGCCTTAATAATCCTGCTTAAGGAGAAGTATGGCTTCGACGAAGTAATCCCCGTTTTAGTGGATGTAGGACAGGGCGATGAAGACATCCATATAGCCCGTGAGAGGGCTAATACTCTGGGAGTTGAACTAGAGTTCATAGATGCAAAGATGGAATTTGTAGAGGGGTATATTCATCGATGCATCAAGGCCAACGGATCTTACCATGGATATCCAGTGGGCACATCCATGTCCCGGGTTTTGATCGCATCCAAAGTCGTTGAGGTCGCTAGGGAAGCGGGAGCTGAGGCCGTAGCCCACGGATGCACGGGTAAGGGAAATGACCAGTTCAGGATGGAAGTAACTTTCCGGTACCTTGCCCCTGAGCTGAAGGTGATCGCGCCCGTCAGGGAGCTTAACCTTGTAAGATCCCAGGAGGAAGAGATACTTAAACGGTATGGAATTGACCCGAGCAGAAGGGTGGGCGTTATAGGCGGAGACATAAACATGTGGTCCCACTCAATAGGCAGCGGCCAAATAGAAGATTTGAGCACGCAGATCGGAACGGATTATCTATGGGCTTCCCCTATAGGAGAAGCCCAGGATGAGCCTGAGGAGATAATTGTGGAGTTCAGGAAAGGAGCGCCGTCCTCAGTGAACGGTGTAGAGGATCCAGTAGAGCAGATACTTCGGCTCAATAAAACGGCGGGCAGACATGGAGTAGGCCGCATCGACATAATCGAGGATGGGATAATAGGGTTGAAGTCAAGGGAAATCTATGAGGCCCCTGCAGCCACGTTGCTCTTGACCCTGCACAGGGATCTGGAGCACCTAGTCCTTACGAAGGAACAACTTAGATTAAAACATGAACTCGACATGTTATGGGCAGACATGGTTTATCATGGTTTATGGCTGCATCCGTTGAGGAGAGATATAGACGCCTTCATAGATTCGACTCAAACATATGTTAATGGGAGGATGAAAGCCCTCCTCCATAAAGGGAGCGTAACCATATTGGAGAGGGATTCGCCGGATTCGCTCTTCGCGCCTGAGCTGAGATCGATCAAGAGGGAGGGCTTCGACCAGAGGGACGCTGCAGGAGCGGTTAACCTTTACACGCTTCCATTCCGCCTATTCGGGATGAAGAAGAGATAAAATGAAAAATCCTCCTGATGCTTTCTCGGCGTTATGAAGGTTATGGGGTGAGGGATCTTAGTATTCTCCCCTCCAATACTGTTTTAGGAACTGCGCCTATGATTTTATCAGATACCTGTCCGTCTCGGAATATTATAAGTGTAGGTATGCTCATTATTCCAAACTTCCTAGAAGTTACAGGGTTTTCATCCACGTTCAATTTACCGAAGACTATTTTGCCGGCGTATTCCTTTGCGAGGCTCTCTATTATGGGGGCCATCATCCTGCATGGTCCGCACCAAGAAGCCCAAAAATCCACTACGATGATGCGATGCTTTGCTACCTCATCATTGAAATTAGAGTCTGTGAGGGTCAAGGGCTTATCTATAGAAGGGGTAGCGTTTTCCCTCTCTTTTTGATCTATTAGTTCTTTAATCTTCTTCAATTTCAGCCTTCTAAGCTCAGGGTCCTCAACCAAGTAAGATGAACGCCCCAAATATGGTTGAAGTAAGACATCTAAAAAAATATTGCTATGCATGTTGACCTCACGGCTGGATCTTAAAGCTTTTAACCAGGCTGTTCGAGAATGTAGGCATTGAACGATTCAAGGTGTATCGATTGTCGGATCACCCCATAGTGGATTTAAGGAGCGACACTGTTACCTTACCTACGGAGGAGATGCTGGAAGCCATTAGGAGAGCTAAGCTAGGCGACGACGTCTATGGTGAAGATCCAACTGTGAATGCTTTAGAAAGCCTCGCCGCCGAGAAGATGGGTAAAGAAGCCGCCCTCCTCGTGACGAGTGGGACTCAGGGGAACCTCGTATCCCTTCTAAGCCATACCAGCAAGGGGGATGAGGTCATATTGGAGGCGGAATCCCACATCTACTATTACGAGGTCGGAGGACTCTCAGCTATAGGTGGTTTGATCCCAAGGCCTATAAAGGGGGTTATGGGTGTTTTAAACCCCGAGGATGTGGAGGCAGCCATAAGGTCTGAGGACATCCACCAGCCTAGGACGGTGCTCCTCTGTATAGAGAACACTCATAATAGAGCCGGAGGCACAGTCGTAACTCCGAATGAGATGTCTTCTCTAGAAGAGGTTGCGCGAAGTCATGGCTTAGCGATCCACCTTGATGGTGCGAGGATATTCAATGCGGCTGTAGCCTTAAAGAGGGATGTTAAGGACTTCACACGGCATGTGGATTCCGTCATGTTCTGTCTCTCAAAGGGTTTAAGCGCCCCCGTAGGATCGATTGTGGCTGGGGATGAAGAACTCATCGGTAAGGCTAGGAGGTTCAGGAAGATGCTGGGTGGAGGTATGAGGCAGGCTGGGATAATAGCCGCCCCAGGGATAATAGCCCTTGAAGAGATGGTTGACCGATTAGAGGAGGATCATAGGAACGCCAAGCTCCTGGCCGAGGGATTATCCAATATCGAGGGGATAAAGATAGATCTTAGTACCGTTCAGACGAACATAGTTGTATTCAGCGTGGAGAGACTAGGGTTAACCTCATCCAAATTCGTGGAGATGCTCGAAGAAAGGGGTGTGAAAGCAGTGGAGTTCGGGGGAACTCTAGTTAGAATGGTAACTCATAGAGGCATATCGAGCAGTGATATTGGATATGCTTTATCGGTCGTTAAAGGCTTAGTGGAGGACTTAGATAATCCGCAGAGCCATTAGATGGCATCGTTTTGAGAGATTCATTCCGTGTAACCTAAAGGCTTTTAAATAATTCCCAGATTTAATATATGACTATAAAAGCCTTGGATTTGAGGGAAATGTCAGGAAAAGTCCTTGTACGCGAATCCTCAGGCTTGGTCAGGAACATCTCAGCATGGGATGCCTTGATCCTAAACGTGATGTTCATGGCGCCCACAGCTGTATTCGTATACGGTATATGGGCTTCAGCAATATATCCCGGCGTGCACCTCCCCACAACCGCACTCCTAGCCATACCTATAAGCATAATAGTAGGCCTATTCTACGCCATATACTCAGCGGCTATGCCCAGATCCGGCGGAGACTACATATGGGTGAGCAGGATCCTACATCCAGCGTTAGGGTTCATGATAAACTTCTTCATCTTCATGGTCCTCCTAAGCGTAGCAGGGGCGTACGTTCCATGGTTTACCCAATGGGCGTTAGCCCCAATCCTCCAATTCAACGGATATGAGGCTGCAGCCTCTACGGTGGCCTCCAACGAGTTCACGTTCCTAGCCGCAGTTATAATATACCTGATCTTCGCAGCCATAGTCTCTAGGGGGGCTAAAGCCACTGCGGCAGCGCTGTGGATTCTCTTCAGCCTAGTCTTCATAGGACTAATAATCTATTCCGCGACACTTCTATCGATGGGACCTGAAAGATTCATAGCAAACCTAAACGCTAAGTCAGGTGTAGACTATCATCAGGTCATAGAAGCCGCAAAGACAGCAGGTTACCCTGGAACATTTCTGCTTCCAGCCACCCTACTAGGCCTAGTCTTCACCTACATGAACTTCATAGGCTTCAACTCCTCAGTCTACGCGTCTGGTGAGATCAAGGAGGTCCAGAAGAGCCAGATAATAGCGATCATAGGCTCCATAATAGTCTTCGGCTTCATAACATGGCTGGGGTACCAGATAACATATTATGGTATGGGCGGCATATTCATAGGTGCACTATCCTATCTATGGGCTGTAGGGGATCCAGCGTATAAATTACCTTTTGCGGATGGACCGTTCTTCCCATTCCTCTTCCAATACGCTACAGATAATAGACTACTATATACGTTTGTGATGGTCTGCTGGTCAGCTATGATCCTAGGCGCAATACTAACCTATGTGGCTATAACGGTCCGCTTAGTTTTCGCCTGGTCCTTCGATAGGATCATGCCCACATCGCTTTCGAAGGTTGATCGGAGATACAACTCCCCATACGTTGCCTTGATCTTCGTGACGATAATAGCCATCGTACTCCAGGCGGCATGGATATGGACGCCCTTGCTCAGCTACTTCGCCTATGGAGTATTCGGTTGGATGATAGCCCAGATAATAGTGGGCATCTCAGGCATAGTCTTCCCGTATAGGCGAAGGGACATCTGGGAGAAGGCCCCAGCCATCGTAAGGGCTAAGATAGGCGGCGTACCCTGGCTGGCGATCTTAGCTGTTTTGACCATCGGGGTGTCTGCGTGGCTTGCCTATGGTAGCATGTCGCCGGCGCTTGTCGGAACCATAGATCCAATAATCCTAGTGTTCACGTTCGGACTATTCATATTGGCGCTTATAATCTACGGTATCTCTTCGCTTTATCATAGGCGTGTAGGGATCCCCTTAGAGTTAACCTTCAAGGAGATACCGCCTGAGTAGCTGCTCCTCCGCCTAAACCCCATTTATTTTATATTCAGCCTCTTTTCATGGCAGTTAAAGATATAAGCTGGAGATGTCGTTCGATTTGGGAGATCTTGGGATGATTGAATGGTGTATCTAGATGAGGATATTTTATGCCACTGACATTCACGGTTCAGATGTCTGCTTCAGAAAATTTTTAAATGCAGCTAGGATATATGGGGCTGAAGTCCTAGTTTTAGGAGGGGACATAACTGGAAAGACCATAACACCCATCTTCCACGAGTCATCCATGTATCGATGCCAGCTCCTAGGGGAAGAGGTAATAGTCCACGGCGGAGATGAACTCGAGAAACTTAAGAGGCGGATAAGAGATATAGGCTCATATCCATATATCGCGGGTCATGAAGAGTTCCATGAGGTCCTGAACGATCCCCGGAGTAGACGTAGACTATTTGAGGATTTAATCGTGGAGTCGATCCGGGAATGGATAAAGTTGGCCGATGAGAAACTTAAATCCATCGATAGAATAGAGTGCTACATCTCCCCTGGAAACGACGACTCCTATATCTTAGATGACGTATTGAATCAATCGGAGATTATCGTCAATCCCAATAATAGAGTATTGGAGATCCGTGGAGGATATGAGATGCTCAGCTTAGGATATGCGAATAAGACCCCTTGGAATTGTCCTAGGGATATCTCTGAAGATGAGCTCTCCAAGAGGCTCTCAGAGCTGGCATCTAAGATAGGGACACCTGAAACAGCCATATTCAACGTCCATGTCCCCCCTTATGGGACGGGGCTGGATGAGGCTCCTGAACTGGATAAAGACTTGAATCCTAAACTAGAGCCCGGTGGAAGGTTTAAGATGATGCCTGTGGGCAGCAGGGCGGTCAGAGAAGCCGTAACTGCTTTACAGCCCTTGCTTGGACTACACGGCCACATACACGAGTCCAAGGGTTTCGCTAGGATAGGTAGAACCCTGTGCTTGAATCCGGGGAGCGAGTATCAGGAGGGGATTCTAAGAGGAGTATTACTGCAGCTCGAAGGGGGAAAAGTTAAAGATTTCATATTCACTTCAGGATAGGCCTAAACTTTTATTATAGGGTTATAGGGAAATTTTTTTCATCTGGAGACTTCCTCGACATCCCTCCACCATTTCTTATCGAGTCCCTCTCTCATACGCTTCATCCAATTAGCCGTCTTAGGCTCAGCATCTATATGATGGAGGAGCTCATCCACCTTAAATGATACGTCACGTATATCCTCCTCTGAGATTAATCCCTCTTCAAGGTATTTCTCCATGAATTCTTTAACCTTCCTCAGGTTTTGAACAGCGTCATACCAGAAGCCCCAATCATCCGCCAAGATCTGGGATATCCGCCTCACATTTAAAGCCTCATCCTCATCTTTCTCAGCTAGCCTATGAGCCCTCAAAAGCACGAGTATATCCTTTATGTCTTTCTCGGCTATGTTGTGGATCTGAAGTTTCTCAAGTAAAAGCTCAGCTAATGGAATCGTGGGGTAATCCAATGACAGCCTCCCCTTCCTTGGGTTGTCTCCGAAGTCTATCTCATGGCTGAACTTGAGTTTGTCGAAGAAGACATCCACATGATATAACCCCTGAGGATGGCTGTATATGAGGCGTTCCCTCCCATGCATGAGTAGCATTTGAGGTGAAATATGGAATCCCAGGTCGTCCTCCATTAAAGCTCGGACTTTATGCCTCTCCTTCCCGTATGCGATGAGGTCTATATCTGTGAAGCTTTTATCGGT
>JAWBPF010000015.1:0-22692 GCA_038825355.1 Bathyarchaeia archaeon | reverse complement strand
GTCTCAGCTAGCTCCACATCGGATGAGAGGAGGGATTCCACGGCGTCCTTCTCCATCTCCAGGGATATTAAATGTATACGCCTTAAAACTTTCTCAGGCATGAGCATGCTGGGCTCAAGGAGGCATTGGATCACTATCTTCTTAGAATCCTCCTCCACTATTTCTAATCCGACGAATCTTTTCAGTATGTGTTTAACTCTATCCCTCATCTCGGATGAGATAACCTTAGGGGATCTTACCTCTATGATGTCGGCCCCTAAAAGATAGTTCCCACCTATTAAACGCTCTATTATTGGGGAGGGCTCTAAAACTACGGCTTGGACCTCCCTTTCGGGGATGCTGTAGGGGGTCACCATTACGGCTCCGTTCTCACGCTCATGTATGTAGACTAGGGATCCCTTATAGATTTTAAACCTCTTAGCCCAGCGCTTGGGTAGGGTTATGAAGTAGGTTCCATCAGCCGTCTCCTGAACCTTTCTAAGCTCCAATAAACTCGACCATCCATATATTAATTAATAAGTTTCAGCTACTACTATAGGTTTTATGGAATGAAAACTAAAAGTATTTAATTCTCAGCTGGATATTAAGTGCTGGCATTGTCCGAGGACAAGCTTAAAAACTGTATAGAGAGGATACTGAGGGAAGGCTATCAGATAGAGGCCGAAGCCTATAGTCTACTTTCGACCATGGATGAGAAGGAGCTGCCTAGAATAGTGGAGGAAGCCCTGAGGAAAGCCAGGGAGATGGAGCCCCAACCCTTAACTATAACTAGGGATATGCTTGAAGCTGAAGCCTTCAGGGTTCCGCTGCATACTCAGATTCCAGTATCGGTTTCAGCCTTAAGGAAGCCCCTGGCAGCCGAGTATGAGAGCCGGATAGGGGTCCTATTTGATCCCTCGGATATAGTGGGTTCAGGAGGCTCCCTGAAGGACTTCCACAGCTACTTCAGGGATAGATACAGGAAGTTATCGAGCATACTTATGGAGAGGAGTGATGTAAGGGATGCTAAGCCTCTGTCAGAGGCATTCAAGGCTTCAAGGGATAAGCCTGTGAAGTCTATAGTGATGATCTCAGATAAAAGGGAGAGGGGTAACCGCATATTTCTCAGGATTGAGGACTTGGAGAGAGAGGCTTCAGCCATCGTCTCCAGCGGCGACTTAGCCCTCTATCGTAAGGCTCAGAGATTATCCTTGGATCAGGTGGTATGCTTGGAGCTTGTAAGCTTGGATGGCGGTCTACTCCTAGTCAGGGATATAATATTTCCAGGCTTACCTGAACGTAAAACCGTTAAAAAGGATACGGTTCTATCGGCGTTGCTGATATCGGATATCCACCTTGGAAGCAGAACGTTCCTCCATGAGGAGTTCGGTAGGCTTCTGAGATGGTTGAGGGGGGATCTCGGAAATCTCAGGCAAAGAGGTAGGGCGGGCACTATAAAATACGTCGTAATCGCAGGAGATCTGGTCGACGGGGTGGGTGTCTACCCGGGTCAGGAAGAGGAGCTAGAAATATCCAGTTTATATGAGCAATATGCTGAAATGTCGAAGTATTTAGAGTTGATCCCGGACTACATGGAAGTTATAGTTATACCTGGAAACCATGATGCTGCCAGGCAGGCGTTGCCGCAACCCGCCATACCTAGGGAGTTCGCGGAGCCCATATACTCGCTTAAAGTCAGGTCTCTGGGAAACCCCGCCTGGATTACCATCGAGGATAGGGTCCTCCTGCTATATCACGGGACAAGCTTTAACGATTTGATATCGTCGGTTCCAGAGTTATCCCTTGAAGACCCTGAGAAGACCCTTAGATACATTATGGAGGTGAGGCATCTAGCCCCCTCCTTTGGGAGGTCAACTCCCCTAGCGCCTGAGCTGATGGATTCCCTAGTCGTGGATAGGATTCCAGATGTAGTGCAGTCAGGCCACATCCATGTAGAAGGCTACGGGAACTATAGGGGTATCCTATTAGTGAGCTGTGCAGCCTGGCAAGCCCAGACGGAGTATCAGAGGAGGATGGGCCTAACTCCTACTACAGGGAAAGCCGTAATGTTAAATCTGGGCTCCATGGAGATGAGGATACTGGACTTTAAGGCTGAGGAGGCCCCGGCGGCCTGAGTAGACATATATAGGAGTGGGTAGCCCACCTTTTGCTGGATTTATTTTCCAGGTTGAAAATCATGATTTAGATGCTTCGGTTATTTCTGCTACTATTTCTTAGCGAATCCGAGGGCGGCTCCTACCACTCCCATGGTTATCCCTACTATGAATCCTCCTAGGACTACCAGGCTTATCAGGGAGAAGATCAAGACTATGGCTGCCCCTGCACGTTCTTTACCTGGCAGGTATATCAGGGTGGCTCCCACTATGATCATGATGGAGACTATTAAGCCTATTATAGGTATCCAAGATATCCATACTATAGGTAGGAGCGTATCTATTATGGCGAGCCATGGCATGAAGTAGAATATTATGGCTGCCATGGGCGGCCAGAAGAGCAACGCTATTATCGTCGTTATAAGGATCACCGCGCCTGCTGCTAATGAAACTCCGAAGCCTGCCGTGGCCCTGGGCAGCATGGGGGTTCCGCATTGAGGACAAGGGTTCGTAGCAGGGAAGTCTCTATCACATACAGGGCAGTAGGGCATATTTCATCACGGCGTAAACCATTTTAAATCTTCATGTAATAAACTGTTTCTTAAATAATTAGTCTAAAAACCTCGCCTCTCCACTTGAAAATTCAACACTTCTAGTGTATGTGAAATAACTAATCTCCTAGGGAGACGTTAACCCTTTAGCTATCATGCCAGCCATCCTTACAGACTCTGGAAGTCTACCCTGGAAGGTACAGGCCCTCAATAACTTGGAGGCTTCCCCGGGATCCAATCCGACCACTTCATAGTATATGGGGCTGCGACCGGGATCCGTTTCAACTTCGAACATTGGTTTCAAGGATTCCATAAGGCGCCATCTCTTCTCCCAGTCATTGAAGTGTTTCCTTAGGGCTTCTTTTACAGCGTGGTCCCTAGGCTTCTCCCCAATGACCACTACTACAGGTTTACCTAGGAGTTCATATAACTTATGGGCGTCGACCACGTTGAATCCTGCGAATGTAGCTCCACTGAGTAGAAGGAAGTCGAAGCCTAAACCTTTCAACATGTCATGGATTGAATCCGTGGAGTCGATTCCGTCGACGGTGACCTCGCCTATTCTCACGTCCTCGAGGGAGCGGCCCCTGAATAATACTGCCACTAGAATTGTTCTCTCTTCTCCTCCCTTACGCTTCCTGAACCTGCCATCGTCGACTCCTACTACCCTTGCGTCCCGGTACTCTTTTATGGACATAATTAAGGAGCCTTCCAACTATGGGATCTTCTGAGAATACCTCTATTGCAGCATTGTCAGGGATCCCTATTTTAATCTTTTTTGTTCTTCCATGTCTTCCGAAGCTTACGACCCTGGCGTTCAGTAGGCCCATCGCGTCCAGCTCATTTATGAGGCCGCTGACCCTTCTCTGGGTTAACGGTTCAACTTCAACCTCGTTGCACATGTCCAGATATGTCTGGTATAAGTCCCCTGTTATGAGGCCTTCTTCATAAATATTCCTTAAAGAGAAAACGCTAAGAATAATAATTTTCTGATGCAGTGGGAGAAACTTCAAGGCCTCTATGAACCTATCATTCTCTATCTTCTTCAAGGCAACCCTAACATGGGACTCAGATACGGTGGCGGATCCCTCCCTCTCAGCTATCTCTCCAGCTACCCTGAGGAGATCTAAAGCCCTCCGGGCATCCCCATGCTCCTTAGCAGCTAAGGCTGCGCACAGCCTGATAGAGGATTCATCCAATACGCCCGGCTTGAAGGCCTCCGCAGCCCTCTCAGCAAGTATATCATAAAGCTCATCCGCGAGATACGGTCTGAAAACAACCTCCTCCTCGCTGAGGCAACTTAACACCCTAGCGTCGAGGAACTCCTTGAAGTGGAGATCATTGGAGATTCCAACCAGTCCAACCCAGCTCTCGGATAAATTCTCGTTAACCCGGGTAAGCTCGTAGAGTATTGAATCGTCCTCCTGCCTCTTAACCAGTGCATCCACCTCATCTAATACTACGAGCTCGATCATTACGGAGGAATTAAGCTTATCCTTGAAGCGGTCTAGAAGCTCTGTCACGGCTAAGCCTGTGAATGGGACATCTAAGCCAACTGAACGGCACAAGTCTGCTAAAACCCTGTAGTTTGTCCCTGCCAATCTACAATTCACGTAGCATACGCTGAGGGGGGAGCCTATAACTTTAGCTTTACCTTCAAGATGATTTAGGACATACCTTGCCACAGCAGTTTTACCAGTACCGGTCTTGCCATAAATAAAAGCATTAGATATCTTAGATCCCTTAAGAGAAGGGGCAAGGATATTAGCGACCTTCCTTATCTCCTCATCCCTGTGAGGTAACCTATCAGGGATGTAATCGTGGCGTAGAACATCTCTATTTCTGAATATTCCATCCCTCGATAAGAACCTATCGAATATTTCATCTAGGACATGGTCCTGGGACAACGCTGCTCCTCCAGAAGCAAAAGCATTATTTCAAGTAAAGTTAAAAGTCTTCTTAGATAAATGAGGAAAAAACAGGTTTATGAAATAGCTGAATTTAACATATAAAAAATTAACCCGGGCCCCTAGATTTCCACTGTATACTCCCTAAAATTTAGGTGAGGTTATATGTGATACTCTAGTATATACTCCGATAGGTTATAGACTCTATTTGTTTTAAATATTTTCTATATAATATATTAATGTATATACATTATCATTATCTATTAATTCAGGTACTTACTCTCTTCTCCCTTAGATCTCCTGTTCCAGTTGAAACGGTAGGGTGAGGCTCTGCGAACCTGGTTACAGTTCCTGTGAATGAGCCCTTTTCAATGTTTTTTATTGTTATTCTGCTATTTTCCTTTTCACATTTTGTTAACTGGTACAGACCCCCCTTTTTCCACTGGAGGGGTTTCTTTTCAAGTGGAGACCTCGAAATACTTCTACCCTAATTCTGGGTTTATTTACATGTTATTCTCAAGAATCTTTTTAACTTGTGAATTGTGAATGCGTTTGTGTCCGTGGGAGAGCGGGGTTGCCTGGCAAGAGGGTGAAGATAGAGTTTTACGATGGTTCCGGTGTAAAGCATACGATTATCTTAGATGGGGATATATCCCGCAGTAAGGTTTCTCAAGTCTTGGATTATGTGGAGCTTATGGGTGGGTCTTCTCCTGAGCCCATTCCAAAATTAAGGGATCACTTGGATAGTAAGTTTGAACGTTTGAAACGTTTAATTTTATCTGAGTTTATAGATAAAATCTTTAACTCTAGAGATGTACAGGCTGCTTACCTCGAAGCCTACGGTGAGAGGATCCCCCTGAGCACCGTCTCCACATATCTCTCAAGGCTCGCCGACAGGGGTCTCCTAAACAGGGGTGGATCCTCTGGGGATTGGCATTACGCCATATCCTATAGGGGCGAGAGGGCCTACAGCCTTGGCAGATAGAGTTCTCTCCGCCTTACTTTTGGGCTGCCTCTTCTATTTCGGCTAGCAGGTTGCCTATAAGCTGCCTAGCCAGCTCATCGTCTCCGCAGGTGATGACGGTATCCCTCAGGGTTCTCAGTTTGCTTGAGAGTTCTGTGAAGGGTTCTAGTTGGGGTGTTTCTAGTAGTCCTAGATATCCCAAGAGGAGGATCGTATAGATGGATTTCGCTATGTTCCTCATGGCTTGTCTCTTAGTTCTGTTGAATGCGCCTCGGCTTACCTTAACATCCTTCCTTAGGGATAATTTCATCTCTTGGCTTATCTCGTCTCCGTTCTCTTTCTGGTATAGGTCTATAAGGAGGGTTTCTAATTGTACCTCGGTTAAGCAGCTATTTTCTAAAAGGATTTTTACTATAGAATCAGATAAGGCAGTCTTTAATTGCTCTTTGAACCTACTCGTTAAATCTGAGATCTGCACCTTAACCCACGCCCTCCACGGATACGCATCTGTATCCAAAGCTAACAGCTTTATTTAACTTACCCCTTCAATTCCAATAAATAGGGGCCCTGAAAGTTGACACCTGAAAAGTTTAAATTAACCCTGAGAAACAGGGATATAAACTCCATCTTCATTGGAAAACCCACAGTCCACAACCATATAAGGACCATAATGGAAACCAGGTTTGGCACCATTATATTTCAGGAAGCAACCATAGCAAACCTTGTAAGGGCCTATATAACCTTGAAGACCCATCCCAAGATAAGGTCTATCGCATTAACCCTGAAGGAAATAGATAAAGGAGAAGCCAAGCCTGGATATGCAAGATTCCAATTAATAGAGTCAGAATTCGATACAGCGAAGATACAGGAAGAGATAGACAGGCGGTGTCCATAGATATGAGGGTTCCGCCAAGTTATATCGAGCCGTTAATTCCAGTGTTAATACTGATAATCCTTGCAATCCCAGTGATCCCAGCCTGCGACTCCCCTTTATTCGATGAGACATGGTATGTATCTGCAGCTAGGAAATTCCTGAGCTCCAGCTTATATGAGAGGGCTGAGCATCCCCCTCTAGGGCAACTATTGATATCTACAGGTATCCTCCTGCTAGGGGACAACCCTAAAGGATGGCGGACACCAAGCGTGATATTCGCCTCAGCCTCCCTCATCCTCATGTATTCCATATCCAAGGAGCTCTCCAGGAGGAGGATGCTAGCCTTAACATCCTCAGTCCTCCTCGCATCGGAGAAACTTTTCTTCACGTTCTCAACACTCGGGGTTCTAGACATATTCTTCATAGCTTTCTCCTTATTATCTGTATATTCAGCCCTTAAGGGGCGGGTAATCCCATCGGCCTTAGCCTTGGCTGCGGGGCTTTGCTGCAAATTAACGGCGATATTGTTCGCTCCAATAACGCTGTTAATACTCCTCAGCGGGAGATCCGACAGCTCAAAACAATCTAAAAGGGGAAAGATATCTAAAATGGCTAAATGGATAATCTTCGCCGCAGCCTCATTCCTAGTGCTCCTATACCTCCTCGACAACCTATACTCAGCTGTAGAAGGCGTCGAAGAAGCCGTGATCCGTAACCCTATACGCCACATATCCTACATGATTAGGATTCATACTTCGAGTAGCTGGCCTTCAGGATACGGTGAACCTCCTTGGACCTGGATCATCCAACCTGGAAACTACTATCTAGGCGGCGTATCCCTCATGAGGATCGAATACCTTGAAACCCTAAACCCGTTGATATATGGTCTATCCTTCATAGCCATGCCCTACGCCCTATGGAGCTCCATAAAAACCAGGAATTTCAACTCAACCATATCCTGGACATGGTTCACCTTCACCTATATAATTTGGATACCCCTATATTTCACGGTATCGCGGCCTCTCTTCTCCTTCTACCTGCTCCCGGCAATCCCCATAATGTGTAATACGGCTGCATCATTCCTCAACGGAGATAAGGTAACCCAGTATTCCTACGCCGCCCTCAACCTAGCGTTCTTCCTCATATTTCAGTACCCCATACGCATGATCGCCTCTGGAACATGACTTTATAGAAGCAGTTGATTAGGCATCTGAAATATTCCAGGCGCATGGACCGGCACATTTAAACCAGGGCAAAATTATAACTGTAATTGTTATTCCGGGTTTAACCATAGTCTAGCGTTCAAGTGAAGGGGGTTACATTGGGTAGGAGAAGGAGGCGAATAGTTAAGATATTTAAGAGGAGGCTTCCGAAGGTGTTCGACTGCCCTATATGTGGGGAGAACTCAATTAAAATATCCATGGACAAGGGTTCAAGTAGGGCTTTGATCCAATGCGGGGTATGCGGCTTAAGGGAGGAACTGGAGGCGTCTAAGCATCTAGAGCCCATAGACTTATACTGCATATTCACAGATAATTTCTATAATAAAGTTAAATCAACGCCTCCTGCTTCCCAGTGATCCTCCTCACTAGATAAAATGGTTTTTATATAATGGGGTCTCCTATTAACCTATCAGGGGTGTCTAGCGGTCGACCCGTTTAAAAGCTTCATTAGAGGTTATCCCTTTAGAGGGTTTTAGGATTGCAGGTAGAAGATGAGAATGGACTCGACGACTATTTTCAACTATTGGAGGATGTGTTCTCTGAGGCTTACCTCTTAGCATCTGAGGCTAGATCTAAAGGTTTAGATCCTGAGGCTGAGCCTGAGTCTAGGGTTACCCAGGATCTAGCTGAGAGGGTTGAGAAATCCGTCGGACCTAGAGGTGTAGCCGCCCGTATAAGGGATCTAAGCAACCTAATGCCTAGGGAGGAGGTGGCCTTTAAGATAGCTGAGGAGATAGTGGAGGGGGCTTTCCAAGGTAACGGCTTATCTGCAGCCGATCAAGCTGTTAGGACTGCCCTGGCGATACTGGGTGAAGGCGTGACCGTGGCTCCTATCCAAGGCATAGTTAAAGTTGATGTGAGGAGGAACCTTGACGGGACAAGCTACCTCTCCATATACTTTGCAGGCCCCATAAGATCCGCAGGGGGTACGGAGATGGCCTTAACCCTCATAGTAGCGGACTTCGTTAGGAGGCTTCTAGGTTTAGACCGGTATAAGGCCACGGATGAAGAGGCTAAACGGTTCGTGGAGGAGCTTAGGACATATGAGAGGGCTGTAGCCCGTTTCCAATATAAGTTTCCCGACGATGTTGTATATAATGCGGTGCTCCGCCTCCCCGTCGAGGTCACCGGGGTTGAGACCGATCCCGTCGAGGTCTCCAACTTCAGGAACCTTCGTAGGATAGAGACCAATAGGGTCCGGGGGGGTGCCCTAAGGGTTTTAAACGACGGCCTCCTAGGGAGGGCCAATAAGGCTCTAAAGATAATCGATAAGCTGGGAATCTCCGGCTGGGAATGGCTTAGGGATATAAAGGCGGAGCTTCAGAACTCGGTCTCAAGGGAGCTAATGTTCCTTGAGGATGTGATAGCAGGCCGGCCTGTCTTCTCTTTTCCCGCCGTGAATGGAGGCTTCAGGCTTAGATATGGAAGGGCTAGGAACACGGGATTGGCGAGCTACGGGGTTCACCCCTCCACGATGAAGGTGCTCCGGGGATTCATAGCCACGGGCACCCAGCTCCGCTTGGAGAAGCCTGGAAAGGCGGGTGTAATCGTACCCGTAGACACAGTTGAGCCCCCCATAGTTAGGCTTATAGGCGGCTCAGTGGTTAGGGCGGATAATCTCTCCGCCGAGGCCTTGAAATCCATAGAGAAGATACTCTTCCTAGGCGACATACTGGTGGGATTCGGCGAATTCATAGAGAACAATAAACCCCTGGATCCACCGGGCTACGTGGAGGAGTGGTGGGCTGAGGATCTCCAATCCAAAATATCAGGGAAGACCCTGGAGGAGTTATCCCATGAGACAGGTATAACAGGAGAAAAATTGGAGAGCTTCATAAGGGCGCCTTTAAGGAATAAGCCAAGCCCTGACGAGGCCTTCAGGCTTTCCAGGATCCTCGGCGTTCCATTACATCCATGCTGCACCTATTTCTGGGAGCTCGCTGAACCCGGGGATATACTCCTCCTAAGGAATGAAATAGCCGAAGCGGCTAGGGAGAAGGCCTCGGGGGGATTCCGGATAGCCCTAAGGGAAGAGGTGAAGCTGCTCCTCGAGAGGCTATGTATACCGCACATGGTGGATGGGAATCACATAGTCTTCGGGGAGGAGGAAACCCTAATACTCAGGGAGACCCTGAACCCTTCGAGGCCCCTCGAGGGCGGTGATCAGGGATCCTCTCTGGAGTTCTTAAAGATCCTCTCAGGAGTCGAGGTAAGGGCTAAGGGTGGAACCTTTATAGGCGCCAGGATGGGTAGGCCTGAGAAAGCTAAACCTAGGGAGATGAAGCCCCTAGTCCACTGCTTATTCCCTGTAGGCCTCGCTGGGGGTCAGAGGCGTAACCTGATCGAAGCCTCAAGGCTGGATGCAGCCGAGGTGGAGCTGGTAAACAGGACATGTCCTAAATGTGGTTTAGATGTGTATTCAAAGACATGTCCCCGGTGCGGCTCAGAGACCATTATAAGATACGTCTGCCCCAACTGCGGTGTTGAATCCATGAAGCCTGAGCTATGTCCGAGATGCAGATCAACCCTACTAGGCTACTCTAAGAGGAGTATAGATTTAGGCTCCATCCTCTCCCAGGTTTGCAGTAGGCTAGGCTTGAGCCCTCCTGAGCTAGTCAAGGGTGTGAAGGGGCTCACCAACGACCTTAAAATCCCCGAGCCCATCGAGAAAGGAGTTCTAAGGGCCGTCTACAATCTCTCAGTGTTTAAGGATGGCACCGTGAGATTCGATATGACCAACGCTGTTCTAACCCATTTCAAGCCTTCAGAGGTAGGGTTAACCATCGATAAAGCCTTGAAGCTAGGCTATACCCATGACTACATGGGCGAGCCCCTGGAAGATCCCGAGCAGATATGCGCCTTGAAGCCTCAGGACATCATAGTTTCCAAGGATTGTGGGGATTACCTGCTTAAAGCCGCCAAGTTCATAGATGAACTACTGAAGAGGTTTTATAGGCTATCCCCCTTCTATAAGGCTGAAGTCCGAGATGACCTTATAGGACACTTAGTCATAGGCCTATCACCCCACACCTCTGTTGGGGTTGTAGGGAGGATCATCGGATACTCCGATACCAATGTATGCTTCGCCCATCCCATGTGGCATGCAGCTAAGAGGAGAGACTGCGATGGAGACGAGGACAGCGTATCCCTAGTCTTAGATGTGCTCCTAAACTTCTCTAAGAGATACCTCCCATCGAGGATAGGAGGCCTCATGGATGCCCCTCTCCTGATAACCTCGAGGATCCTGCCAACTGAGATTGCAAGACAAGCCTTCAACATTGAAGCCGTCTGGAGATTGCCTCGAGAATTCTATATGGCAGCCATGGAAGGCGTGGACTCCAAGAAGACCGCTGAATACGTGGAGCTTATATATCATAGGCTTTGCACCCCTAGACAGCTCAGCCAAATACCCTTCACCCACGACACCTCAGATATAAACAAGGGAAACCATAAAAACAGCTACAGCGAACTACCCACCATGCTCGACAAAGTTAACGGACAGCTCGAACTAGCCGATGCCATCGCAGCGGTTGACGCAAGGGAAGTAGCTAGGAGGGTTGTTTCAACCCATTTCATGAGGGATCTGGCTGGAAACCTGAAAGCATATTCAAGCCAAAAGGTGAGATGTAAGAAGTGCAACTCCAAGTATAGGCGTGTACCCTTAACAGGTAAATGCCTTAAATGCGGGGGAGAACTAACCCTAACCGTCTATCGGGGATCCATAGAGAAATACTTAGAGATGGCTCGAAGGATAGTTCTGAAATATAGTACAGGCGAATACCATGAGCAACGCCTTAAACTGATAACCAACGAGATAAACTCCCTATTCAGGGAGGAAGGTGCAGGGAAAAGCGGTGTTGGCAGGGAGGAGGAATACGCGCAGAAGGATCTATCCGACTTCATGTAACCTCGATCTAGCCTACAGCAGGGATAAGCTCGTCCTCAAATTATTTAAATCACATCGAGAACACCTTCAACGGCCACTGAGTTAAGCCTTCACCGTGGAGAGGACAGCCCTCCACTAAAATATTCTCCCTCCAGCGAGACTAAATTAGAGAGACCTAGGATTGGCGGTTAGCCCACCATGAACGACTGAAGCCCGATGCTCAATAACCTGAGCAATACCAAGAAACAGGAGCTCAAGGAGTATATAAAGGGAGAGGTGAGTGAAAGTTTCACTTGCCTCCCAAAAATTGCCCGTAACTCTTCAACGTTGAGCCCATTTAACAAAGTTAAAATTATGTGAAATCCACAAAGAATAAAGGCTTGAGGCTATGAATCCACCCCCCTAAACGGATAAAACCTATGAAAACCGTAGAATCGGGTATACGTATAAACCGTAAATCTAGGGGGGAGGGGGGGGTGGTCCCCGCGGAGTGAAAGTATTCCAGGCCGAGCGTCAAGTAAAGCAAAGCCGAAGAGCCCGAACCATCCTGTCGGTCGCCGCAGAAGGGCTCCATGCTCAGCCTCAAAGCCTAAAGATGAACAATAACCCTAATGGGATAACTAAGTAAATAATAACCTTATGAGGGATCGATGGCAACGTATAGAGCCTCCACGGATACAAAACATATATGAAACAAATAATACCAGCGGCACCCCTATCCCATATATGAAATTTAATGGTAAGCCCCATTACTATCAGCCGTCAAGTATGGAAAAGGAGTTAAGCATTGGAGCCCCTGATACATCCTAAGGCCTACCTGGCTTACAGGAGGAACGTGAAGACAGGCTTAGCCTCAAGGAGTAGGATAATCAAGGCTTTAGAGAAGAAGGAGTTGAAGACGTTAAGGGAGATCAGCGAAGCTACAGGGCTCAGCTACTCAACAGTAACCCATCACGTAAGGCTTCTCCGAGAAGAAGGAGTATTGAAGCTTGAAAGGATAGATAATGTGAAGAGGTGGAGCCTAACGGGATACGGGCAGCAGAGCCTACTTTAAACCTGTATGAACTCCTGGAGGATCCACGCATCTACATGGGGATCCACCGCATCTAGGGCATCCACCCTTATACTTCTCTATGAAAGCCTCCTCCAAGTCTATTCCAACCAGGTTGCATACACTGCACAGCCATGCCAGTACATCAGCCGCCTCATCAGCCATAGCCCTCCTATCACCCTCCTTAACTATCAGGTTCGATAATTCACCTACCTCGGCTACAAGCCATAGCATAGAGCCTAGGATACCCCTCTCCGAATCCCTATGAAAATAGACTCTCCTCATATGCCTCTGAATCTCCCTTAAATCCATCGACTCAACCCTCTCCGCTAAGCCTGTCTCCACCTCGACAAAGGAGATTAACTACTTACTTGATGGAAAGTCATAAATTAAGCCCTAGACAAATATAGTAAATGTCTACTAGGATGGGAATCTAATGAACGCCCGAGAATACTATGATAAGGTTTTCATGCTCCTGGAGGAGCATCATAAATGGTTCTCCGAGTCCATCCCATTGATAGCCAGCGAGAACGTCCCCAGCGCAGCCGTTAGAGAAGCCATAATAAGCGACTTCGGGAACCGATACGCTGAGGGATGGCCTGGAGAGAGGGTTTACGCAGGCTGCATCTACATAGATCAGGTTGAAAGCCTCTGCATAGAACTGGCTAAGGAGCTCTTTAAAGCCGAATTCGTAGACGTAAGACCCACTTCCGGGGTCTGCGCGAACCTCGTAGCCTACACAGCCTTCACGAAGCCCGGCGACCTGATCATGGCCCTCTCCATACCTAACGGAGGCCACATAAGCTACGGTAAGATGGAGCTCGGAGGAACGGCGGGGGCCGTCAGAGGGCTCAGGCTCACATATTTCCCCTTCGACTACGAGGAGATGAACATAGACGTAGATAAGACCATAGATAGGATCGAGAAGCTCATGAAGGAGGGCGATAAGGTCAGCATGGCAATGTTCGGCGCCTCAGTATTCCTCTTCCCACATCCAGTGAAAGAGTTAGCCGACTATCTCAAAGGCCAGGGCATAACCATCTGCTACGACGCAGCCCACATACTAGGCTTAATCGCCGGCGGCATCTTCCAGGATCCCCTAAGGGAAGGAGCGGACCTGGTAACAGGCAGCACCCATAAAACCCTCTTCGGCCCCCAAGGCGGAATAGTAATCTCCCGGGACCGCTACGCCGACGCCATTAAGAGAGCCACCTTCCCAGGAAACGTAAGCAACCACCATCTACACCACCTGGCCGGAAAGGCTGTAGCCTTCGCTGAGATGCTAGCCTTCGGCCACGAATACACCCGCCAAATAGTTAGAAACGCCAAAGCTTTAGGTCAGGCATTACATGGGAGGGGCTTCCAGGTTCTAGGCGAAAAGAAGGGCTTCACAGAATCCCATACGATACTCGTCGACATAACGAAGTACGGCGACGGAAGAAGCATAGAGAAGAAGCTTGAGGAAGCCAACATAATCCTTAACAGAAACCTCCTCCCCTACGATCTCAAATTCGGCCGCCACCTCGACGCCCCAGGCGGAATAAGATGCGGCCTCTCGGAGTGCACCAGGCTTGGAATGAGGGAAAGCGACATGGACCAGATAGCTGAATTTATGGAGAAGATAATCATCAAAGGCGAAGACCCCGCCAAGGTGAAGAAGGAAGTAGCGGAGTTCCGTAGGGACTTCACCAGGATCCACTACGCCTTCGAAACCGGCAGAAACGCCTACGAATACCTCAAGCTGAGAACCTAAAATAAATAAATATAAAGAAATCTGATTAAACCACGCTCAACACGGGTTTCCACCGAAGCCTCTGTTAAAAGTCTATCCGGCGAAGTTCAACCTTCCTAGATGCATCAGCTTTAAATTAAACCCCTCTAGAATATAAGGCGGATAAGGAAGTCACGCACAGTCGAGTTCCAATTCTATGTTACAGGAGGTCTAGAGAACTTGAGTAAGAGGGAGAAGCGGCGTAGGAGGGAGGCCCCTATGCCTGCAGCCAGCGCAGGGCTCCTCAGATTCTTTGAGGAGGAGACCAAAGGCATAAAGGTACGACCTGAGATACTTCTAATAATGGCTATAGGGCTCATAGCCTTAAGCATAGTAGCATACCTAACCCCCTGAAGAACTGAAACATGGATAAAAGAGTTCCGTTCAACTGTTTATACATATTCCCATAAGTCCCTCTGGGAGATCCATGGTATAGGCTCCGAGTCTAATCCACGCCTCTTAATATACTCGGAGAACTCCCTAGTGAAGCCTGTGAATAAATATACACGCTTCGCACCAGTGTCTTCAACATATCTACTAAGCTGGTTAAAGTCTGCATGTCCGCTGAGGGGAAATCCCGCCACCTTTGGATCCCTCATCCTCAGAGCCCACCCCGTCGCCCTAGCCTCGGAGAATTCACCACAAGATCTATGCCTCCCACTAGTAACGTATATGAAGGGCTTAGCCCTATCATAGAGTTCATCTCGGAAGACATCCCAGCTCAGCTTCAGCCTATCATCATTACATATATTATTCACCACGTCTACCCTAGGATCCACAAATACAGGCATCCTAGTGTATTCATTAAAGAGCTTAACTATCTCCTGGGCTTTACCTGCGGCATAAACCCTGAAACATGGGATCCTCCCCTTCTTTATCTCTTCCAGCGCCCATTTCACCATGTCCGAGTATATGAGACTCCTAGAAGGGAAACTATAAATGGGGGAGCCATAGGTGGCCTCCATCACGAGTACGTCGCATTCCCTAGGCTCCGCAGCCCTCACTGTCAGGCTGTCCACATAGTTTATATCCCCCGTATAGAGTATCACCGACTCAGATGTTGTTATCCTGAACTGGACTGCACCTATCATATGGCCTGAGTTCAACGCTTCCACCTCTACATCTCCGATTCTCAGAGAGGAGTTAGGCTGCATCTCCCTGAAATTTCCAACGTTCCGGCAAGTTAAAGCCTCAAAAATCCTCCTAGTCTCAGCCGTCGAGATCTTCAGGCTGGGCGAATTGAATCCCTGGGTGTGATCCGCATGGGCATGAGATATCAGCGCTACCGCATCCCTTGGAAGGCGGGAAGTCGTAGGATCCACTATTAATCTAATCTCATCGGTTTGTACATGTAAACCGTTAAGCCAACCTATCTTCACGGCATTCCGCATCGAAGATCTCCCCTTAAGCCACCTAACAAGAGGATAAATCCTTAACCATAAAGTGGAATAGACCAGATTATTAATTTAAATAAATAAACAGTTCGACAATTATATAAGCCGTTACCATGTAAGGGCTAGTAGGCGGAGGCCTTGAAGCTAGATAAACTAGACGTAAAGATACTGCGTATACTCCAGGAGAACTGTAAGTTGAGCGCCAGGGAGATGGCCTCCCAATTAGATGTACCCATAACCACTGTGTACAGCAGGATCAAAAGGATGGAAGATTCAGGTCTAATAAAAGGATATAGGGCTCTCCTCGACCCCAAGAAAATTGGGAAAGGCGCCACAGCCTTCATCCTAGCATCAGTAGCCTATACGGATCCTAGACGCCCCAACATCATCTCACAGAGGGAGGTAGCAGAGAAGGTATCCAAGTTCCCTGAGGTACAGGAGGTTCATATAATATCGGGAGACTGGGATCTACTCATCAAGGTTAGAGCCGAAGACGTGGACATGGTTGGAAGCTTCGTAGTGGACAAGCTTAGAACCGTTGAAGGCATCGAAAAAACCCTCACCTGCATGGTATTCAATACGCTCAAAGAGGAAACCTCCATAAACTTATGGACATAAATGTCAGAAAAACCTTATATTCATTTTCGGCTTATATGGATCCCTGTAGAGATCGACAGCCAAAGAATGAGAAATCTACTCATAGTTACCCTTCTTTCATTTTAAGTTTATTTTCTACAGGTATGGTATTATCGTCTGTGGATAACGTTTTATCAGGATGTTCTCAAGCTCCGATCTAAGCTTCAGATCTAACTCCCTGTTCCTCTGGGATATAAGCCCTATAGGTCGCGTATAATGTATTAGTGGTCCCTGAACGATCATGCCTCTGTTATTGGCTAGACTACTCAATGGAACAGGCTTCGTATCTATTACATCCTCGATCAGCTTCTTGAAGGAATCCTCAGGATCATCCCTCAATAATTCTTCAAGCCTATCCTGCGGCACCGGCCTGAACCCGAAATCCGGGGAACTTGGAAGGCTGGACAGAGCCCTTCCATCCTTAACCTTTAATGCATAGCCTATGCTCTTAAACGGATTTATGTGATGCTCCTTTATCATCCAAACATCTGATCCATGTATTATAAGGAGATCATAGTATCCCTTTGAATCCTTGGCTGAGAAAACTCTCCAGCCTTTAGGATCCCTATTATACTTCTCCAGGATCTCCCTTCTAGCCTCTTCAGCGGTGGTCCTCCTATTCGCCATCATGAACCACTGTATAGTGAATACTAAACGAGTGATTTTAAGGTTATGGAACATTATAAAAAAGTCTTCCAATAAGGACAGCTTATACGATACAGCTTTGGGGAAAATAATTGTGGGAAATCTGATCATATGATTCCACTAGTGGTCAAGGAAGTAGCCTATAGATTATCTCTTAAATTGGAACCCATAGTTAGGGGCCTACAAGGAAAAGAGATAAATTTAAACGTGTCAGATTGAATCCGTGAAGGTAAGTTGGGTAGGGAAGTCATTTGGGCAGAGGATGCGCCTGCTCCAGTTGGTCCATACTCGCAAGCCGTTAAGATCGGGAATCTATGCTTCATATCTGGTCAGGCGGCTGTAGATCCTAAAACCGGCGAGAAAGTCCCAGGTGGCGTGAGAGCTGAAACTAGGCAGATCCTAGAGAATATAGAGAAAATATTGGAGGCTGCAGGATCAGGTCTAGAGCAGGTCGTCAAGGTTACGGTCTACCTCAGGGATATAAAGGATTATCCAGAAATGAATAGAGTCTATGAGAGATTCTTCCCCAAGGATCCACCTGCTAGAACTACGGTTCAAGCTGCTCCTCCAAAAGACTTCAACGTGGAGATGGATGTAATAGCGTATATAAGCGGCGGAGAAGGCTGAGCAGAAGGCCAAGACGCTGAATCGAAGAATATGACGGCTAACTTTAAGCCGTTCTGGAAGCGCTTAAGCTGGAATAAGGAGACGTAAGAGGAAAGCTCTTCTAGGCAGGTTTACCCTCTTCCTTCTTAGCCTTCGTCCTATAATACTCCGCTAGAGCTTCCTTCTTCATAACCTCTTTAACGATGTGGCTTGGCCTTGAGAATACGTAGTGCATGGCAAGGCCTATACCCCAGCCTGCCAATGGGAAGGGGAACCATAAAGCCTCCCTAGAAGTCCACAAGTTTATGAATATTAGGAACGCGTTAACTATGAGATAGGCTACTAGATGGGCTGCGAAGCCCCTCTTAGCCTCCTCAACCTCCATCTCCCTGAAAGCCTTCTTATACTCTTCTACGGGATCCTCAGACAACTCTTCCAACCCCTATAAAGTTCAATCTTTAAGAATTTAAACTTTCCATGCTCCTTAAGGGCTTTTTAGGGTGTCAATTGAGTTGTTGGAGGACGAGTTCGAGGCCATGGTTCGAAAGCTAGACGGAGTGATCCTAAAGGTCGGCAGGCCCGTTAGGACCGTGGGAGAGGCGGCTGAAGCTTCAAGGACAAGTTTAAGACAAGTAGTGAAGTCTCTATTGTTTATGGCAGGGGAGGAACCTGTACTAGTCGTGGTTGACGGCGAATCAAGAGTTGACTTAGATAAGCTTTCCAAGGCTTTGGGTCCCGTCAGGCTCGCCACTCCAGGAGAGGTTGAAGAGATAACCGGTTTCAAGGTGGGGGCGGTTCCCCCTATAGGAGTTAAGGTGAGGACCATCATCGATCCCAAGATTTTAGAAAACAAACGCGTTATAGGTGGGGGAGGAGGTATCGATAAGCTTTTGGAGATAGATCCTAGGAGGATCCTGAAGTATCAGGGGGCAGAAGTAATAGACATCAAGAAGACAGGTAACAATGGATAAGGGAAGGAGACTAAACAGGTGTTCCTTACTTCACCCTTACCTAATTATTTATGGCTGATGTATCTGAGCATTCACGTCGTCAAGATGAACCTTCAAGCAATGGGGGTGTTCCTCGCGAAAAGGCTTTAAGGGTCTTCAAACCTCTGATCAGGGATCGGATCGCGTCCTCCCCAGTTAATGTTCAGCCTTTGGTGACGCCCATCGGCTTTAAGCGGGCTACTTTGGTGGCTATTCCCACGTGATGGCTGACTTCAGCTACTCTATCGACATCCTTATAGGCGTCTGGGGCTTCCTCACTTATCACGGCCATGCTGGCCGCTCTGACCGAGACCCCCTGGGCTTCAAGGGACCTCTTCACCTCGTTTCCCCAGAACTTCCTCTTCGCAGCTGCTCTGCTTAATACTCTTCCGGCTCCATGGGCGGTGGATCCGAAGCTGACCTCCATGCTCTTCTCGGTTCCAACTAGGATCCATGAGCTTGTCCCCATGCTGCCCGGTATGAGGACGGGCTGTCCTACTCCGCGATACTCGGCGGGTATGCTCGGATGGTTTGGGGGGAAAGCCCTTGTGGCGCCTTTACGATGTACGCATACTTTAACTCTTTTGCCGTCGATTACGTGCTCCTCTATCTTCGCTATGTTATGGGCTACGTCGTAGACTAGGTGCATCCCAAGGGAGTCGGCTGATGTTTTTAAAACCTTCTCGAACGCCTCCCGGGTCCAATGGGTTATCATCTGCCTATTAGCCCATGCGAAGTTGCATGCGGCAGCCATGGCCGGCATGTAATCCTCCGCTTCAGGACTCTTAATGGGGGCGCATGCAAGCTGCCTATCCGGAAGCTTCAATCCATATCTCTGAACAGCCCTCTCCATAACCTTTATATAATCGTCGCAGACCTGATGTCCGAAGCCCCTGCTCCCGGTGTGGACTAGAACCACTATCTGTCCTTCCCCTTTTAGACCCAGAGCCTCCGCAGCCCTACTATCATAGATTCTCTCAATCACGTCTATCTCTAGGAAATGGTTTCCGCTTCCTAAACTACCGAGTTGAGGGGCTCCCCGAGCCTTAGCCGTATTCGAGACCTTATCCGGGTTCGCGCCCTCCATGCATCCGTTCTCTTCGCAGCGTTCAGCATCTTCATCCCATCCATAGCCTTGATCTATAGCCCATCTTACACCTTCACTCGTAACCCTTTCCAACTCTGATAATGAGACCCTTACTTTGCCGCGGCTACCAAGGCCTGAAGGAATATAAGTGAACAATGCATCCAAGAGTTTAGGGAGTATGGGTGCCACATCTTTCTCGGAGAGATCCGTCCTTATCAGGCGTGCACCACAGTTTATATCATATCCTACTCCCCCTGGACTTATAACTCCCTCCTCTAGGTCTGTGGCGGCTACTCCTCCAATGGGGAAGCCGTAGCCTTCATGGCCGTCGGGCAGAGTTATAGCCCATTTATAGATCCCTGGGAGATGTGCAACGTTGGCGCATTGCTCAAGGGTCATGTCGGATCTCATCTTCTCAAGGAGCTCCTCGTCAGCGTATACCCGGCCGGGAACCCGCATCCCAGGCTTATAATCCACCGGGATCTCCCATACGCACTTATCTATCTGCCTCAAAGGAATTTTTCCAGAGCCCAACTAAATCAACTCCATCAGAGATTAAGCCATTCCCTAATAATTAACGTGATCGGTTTCAGTTCAGGTCAGCAATCGCTATAGATCCAATATGAACCTTACGGTCACCTTTCCATCTCTCCTCTCCACATCCATCATATGATATGTTACCGCTTTGACCTCGACCTTTGAAGGATGCCTAGAAGGATTGAAGGGTTCACCGTAAGCTTCAGCCCTTAAAACGATCCCGCCGTCGACCTTGTTGATCTCCCTCACTTTGAACCTAGAGTAGAGCTTTCCCTCTATGTCGAATGCTATGAGAAGCTTATTAAGCCATTCGTGGAGAAGCTCAATCTCATCCAGCGCCTCAACCGTAAACTCGTCCTTAGTCGCAGCCTCTACTGTTTTTATATCCGTCATGACGTTGAACATGGCCTTCGCAGCGTTCTCTAAGGCCTCTCCAAAGGTGTCCCCGTGAGCCGCTATATAGGCGTCCCCGGCATGCTCCAGTAACTCGTAGCGTTTCCTCCTCCTTTTCATATCAGTTCACCATTTAACCGTTGAAGCATACGAGTGAGAGATGGAGGATAATAATAAGATAAACATTTAATTACAGAGGTTTAACCCTGATTTATTAGGGGCCGGGATGGCCGAGCGGACTAATTTAGAGTCTAAAGGCGCAGGCCTTGAGCATCTCACGCGACTTAGATAAAGCAAGCCTGTGGCCCTCACGGGCCTCGTGGGTTCGAATCCCACTCCCGGCGCCAAAACATAGTTTCTGCCAGAGTTACTCGAGCAGCTTATAGGTTACGTATAGGTTAACACCCGCCAGGATGGGGAGAATGATGCTTGATAGGGTTGCGTCTACCTTTAAAAATGCGGCGGCGGCAATCGCCGTGCTCCAAACAAGAGCGTTTCCCAACGTGGCTTCATACCTGTTTTTCTGTAATAGGGCCAACTTATCATATACCGCTGTTCTGAGTAAGAGGTTGTAGGCGGCTTTCCCTATCGGGGTGAGGTTGTATTTTCCGTTCTCCTGTCTTAAGAAAGGGGTTAGACTTCGAATATGATAGGAAAGGGTTGGGCTATCAGGTATCTTGACTGCGTTAAGAATCTCCGTGAAGGTGGCCGCTCTTTTTTCACCGACATATCTGATGATATCCCTTCTCTTCTGATGGTCCAATGCCTTGAAGACTTCCTGTTAAAGGTTCCTGGATTCCAGGCCTTCCTCTTCCCCCACATTCTCCACCTAAGGTTAACATACGACCGGGGCGAGTTATAAACATCTACGTGAAATAAATTTTAGTAAAAGAAGTTTTACTTCACATAAATGCACGTTTCATCTCATATGAGGCGTGCCGGTGATGGCCGCGGATGAGGGATGTAACAAATCGGAGGGGGTATTTCCTATTTCTTCCTGAATCTTGCGGCGCGATTTGCTATTAGGGCGGCTGTTGCCCCAGCTGCAATTCCTCCATCAATATTTACGACGGTGATGCCGAGGGAGCAGGCTTGAAGCATAGCCATTAAGGCGCTTACACCCTTTCCTCCTAGACCATATCCAGTCGACGCTGGAACCGCTATCACTGGAACGTCAACTAGTCCAGCTACAACTGAGGGCAGGGCCCCCTCTCTTCCAGCGACAACTATGAGGACGTCGACATCCTTCTCAACCATCTCTTTGAGGGGAGGGAAAAGCCTATGGATCCCGGCTACGCCGACGTCATAGGCAGTTGTGGCCTCGCATCCCATCTCCTCAACAACGACTCGAGCTTCTTCGGCTATGGGAATGTCGGATGTTCCAGCTGTTAGGATTCCAACTTTCCCACCGGTCTTCTCGACCTCGAAACCCCTCTTCCTGATCACTATTACTCCAACTTTATCGTTGACTTGTAGAGTTGCGTCATGGGAAGCTGCCACATCTCTGATAGCGTCTATATGCTCCTTTGCGGCTCGGCTGATTATAGCTCTATCCCTTTCCTTCAGCATCCTTAATGCTATCTCCATAACGTCTCCAGGGCTCTTCCCTTCGGCAAGGATTATCTCAGGTACGCCCTTCCTAGGCTCACGGCCGATGTCTATCCTTGCTAAGTTGCCTATCTCTTCGATGGCTGAAATCCTAAGGAGCTTCTCAGCCTCATCCATGGAGATCTGGCCCTTCACGAGCCTCGTTAACACTTCCCTCAACATTCCACCTCTAAACATAATAGTAATCCCGTAATTAGTATTACTAAATGGAGTGTAGGAGATGAGGGATTGAATGTCAGGCATTAGACGCGTCGCCGTTGTTGATTGTCAAATGGCTGGGGTTTCAGGGGATATGATCGTAGGCGCCCTACTTGATCTCGGCGCAGACTCCGTAAGGGTTGTAGAGGCGATGAAGGCTGTTGGAGAATTCATGGATGGATGTAAAAGCCTAGAAGTAACTGTTAGGGACGTTGTTCGGAGGGGATTCCATGCGAAGAAAGTCGATGTTAAGGCGGAGGAGGCTCCTGAAATAACAGG
>JAWBPF010000014.1:0-23221 GCA_038825355.1 Bathyarchaeia archaeon | reverse complement strand
TTGTATGAGTCGCCTGTTCCTGTATATTGCGTCGCCCATGAATTAAACACGGCTTTGAAGCCATCGACTCCTAAATGTGCCGCGAATACTCCGATTGCTAGAGCTGTGGCTATGAAGCCTAAGATTCCCGCTACGAGCTGGATCTTCGTGTAAACCCTCATTCCTAGGATCATCATTATCCCCATCAGGATTATGTATATGATCCCAGCGATGAAAAGGGGCGTAGGTTGCATCCAGAAGTCATATACCCCCGTGAACCCCATGCTTTTAGCTAAGGAAAATGAAAAGGTTAAAGTAAGCCATACATTTAGCGGATACCATGCTAGGCCGACCCAGAAGATATAATTAAAGTTCGTGAAGAAGCCGAGAACTGGATGGAGAACTCTGCTTACGAAAATATAGTCCCCTCCCGAGCGGGGCATAGCGGAACAGAAATAGGCGTAAACAGCTGCGAGTGCTAGGCTGAATGGTATGGAGACCAACGATGCTAAGGGTAGGTGTCCTCCCGGAAAGACTGCCGCTGAAAACCAGAATACGAAGACTCCCCCGAGTAGTGGACTCAAAGCCCAAAAGCTCAAGAAGAAGGCATCGAGGGTGCTAACTGTCCTTATAAGCCCTGAAGCAGTTCTCACGAATACCTTTGGTTTTTCCAACCTTTTTCCACCTGTACCTATTTTACGGCATTTTTTATTTCACATTTTAATCTTAAAAAACTTTCGATAGAATACGGCCTACCACAACTACATTAAGGTTGACTTCCTGCTAATATTACTAACATTAAACTACCAAAAGAAAAGGGTGTCTTCTAGGTCTTTCTATACCTCGGCTATAATAAATTAACTCGTTGAGATCGGAAGCAACATGCCAGTTCATCATAAAATAGGTTTTGGCGGGAAGGCATTATATAAAAGATGAGTTCGAAATGGATTAAATTTAAATATATTAACTTATTTTAGTGATATGCATAATTTAATTAATGGAGAAAAACGGAGATGAAGCTCCCTTCCACATGCGATGTATTAGTCATCGGTGGCGGTATGATGGGCCTTTCTATCGCATATAGGATCGCTGAAGGAGGCTGCGACGTAACGGTATTCGAGCAGAGGAATATCGCCTCAGGGTCTTCCGGTAGAAACGGAGGACAGATAATTCAACTTGATGGCAGAGATAAAGACCAAGCATCTATAGCTAGAAGATTGCTTTATGCCATGGAGAATAATAGAATCCTCGATGATTTACCTCATGAGTTGTGCTGCGATTTCGAGCTTAATAGATGCGGAAGCTTCGATGTAGCATTTACTGAAGAGGAGGCCGAGGAGTTAAACAAACTTGTTGAGATCCAAAAGAAGGCGGGAGATAGAGAGGTAGAATTTTTAGAGGGAGAGGAAGTTAGAAAGCTATTTCCTGTTCTAAGAGAAGGCGTATGTGGCGCTAGATATCGCCAGACGGACGGTAACCTCGATCCATTTAAGTTAACTTTCGGTTTAGCCGCGGCAGCTAAAAAGCACAAGGCGAAGATATTCACGCATTCCATTGTTGAAAAAATTCTCATAGAGAATGGTGAGGTTTTAGGAGTAAGTGTGATGGGAGAGATCGTCAAGGCAAAATGGGTCATTAACGCCGCTAATGCCTGGGCTCCGATCTTAACACCAGAGATAGATATATTGCCCTTAAGACAGGTGGCGATGTTAACTGAGCCGATCGCTCCTATTACTCCCTCACCCATAGAGACAGTAATCGATGGAGACGTCATTTATACAACTACTCAAACTAAGAGCGGGAATGTTATAGTGGGAGGGTTAAGGACTCAGGCTAGATTTAGACAAGACCATTATGCAGAAGATGTATCGCCTGAAGAAATCCAAGGGAGTACGAGCATAATCTCCAGGTTGTTCCCATCATTATCTCACGTCAATATAATCCGTACATGGGCGGGAACCATGGGCTTTACAGCCGATGGCTTGCCATGCATAGGGCCATTACCCGATGTAAGGGGATTAGTCATAGCAGCTGGTTTCTCCAATGGAATGGCTAATGTAGCTATAGTTGGTAAACTAGTTTCAGAGTTTATTCTTCATGATGGGAAAACCTCCCTACCATTAGATCCATTTGATCCATCACGTTTTTATAAAAAGAAGACAAAATGGCCTGAACCCTATAATTACACTGTTCTAGCCGAATTCTTAAAGAAGCTTTAGTATAGGTGGGGAGCAATGATGAGAATATATGATCATCCCATCCTTGGAAGGTTGAGAGAGAAGAAGAAAGTCTTCATAGAAGTTGATGGTAAGAGAGTAGAGGCCTATGAGGGTGAACCAATTGCGGCAGCATTGTTAGCAGCAGGAATAAGGATCTTCCGATACACATTAAAGGAAAATAGGCCTAGAGGACTCTTCTGCGCCATAGGACGATGCACAGATTGTGTTATGACTGTTGATGGAGTTCCGAATATTAGGACCTGTGTGACACCAGTGAGGGATGGAATGAAGGTGGAAACCCAGGTTGGATTAGGGAGGTGGAGGCGAATTTAATGGATACAGAATTAAGTGTAATAGGATCGGGTCCAGCTGGATTATCTGCAGCCATAGAATCAGCCAAGTATGGCGTTAAAGTCGAACTGATCGATGAAAACATTCTTCCGGGAGGGCAACTTTTCAAGCAGATCCATAAATTCTTCGGTTCTAAAATGCATTACGCCGGAGTTAGAGGTTACGATATAGGGTGGAGGCTGTTAAAAGAAGCTGAGGACATAAATGTAAATATAAGATTAAGTACTGTAGCATGGGGAATCTTCCAATACAATAACTATAGGATAGGATTATTTGATCAGCAGAGTATTTTCTTCTCAAAGCCTAGAAAACTCATAGTAGCAACTGGAGCGACAGAGAACCCCCTATCCTTTCCTGGAAACACCCTTCCAGGTGTCATGGGCGCCGGAGCCGTTCAAACGATGGTAAATATCCATAGAGTACTTCCGGGAAAGAGGGTGCTGATGATCGGCGCAGGTAATGTTGGATTAATAGTTTCTTACCAGTTACTCCAGGCTGGAGCTGATGTCATTGCAGTAGTTGAAGCAATGCCAAAAATAGGGGGATATTTGGTTCATGCCCTCAAATTAATGAGGGCAGGCGTACCTATACTGACCTCCCATACAATATTAGAAGCCAGGGGCGATAAAGAGGTAGAAAGTGCTACAATAGCATCCCTAGATGAAAATTGTAATATAGTAAGGGGGAGCGAAAGAGAGTTCGACGTAGACCTGATCTGCCTTGCAGTGGGATTGAAGCCAGATGCCGAACTATGTCGAATGTTAGGTTGTAGGTTTACATATGTACCTGTTTTAGGGGGGCACGTGCCGATCCATAATGAGGATATGGAGACAACTGTACCAGGAGTGTACGTAGCGGGGGACGTTTCAGGGGTTGAAGAGGCCTCCGTTGCGATGGAGGAGGGTAGACTGGCTGGGATAAGCGTAGCGGAATCCCTCGGCTATGTATCTAAAGAAGAGGCTGAAAAGGAGAAAGATAAGATTAAGGAAAGACTTAAAGATTTTAGGATAGGTCCTTTCGGCTCCCCTAGACATGAAGGAAAGAATAAAATATTAGCCGTCTATAGGAAGTGGTTTTCAAATGAGGGAAAGCGAAATTCTTGAAGAGATAAAATCATCTCCTGGCTATCCTTCACGTGAAAGATTCGCTAAGGGCCCCGTTTGTGTGATAGAGTGCCTTGAGGAGATCCCATGTAACCCTTGTGGCGAGGTTTGCCCTTTTAACGCGATCAAGGTTGGGAAACCTATCACAAATCTTCCGAAGCTCATTGAAGATAGATGTACCGGCTGTGGCTTATGCATTGCAGCTTGTCCTGGTTTAGCGATCTTCGTGGTAAACCTTAACTTTTCTTCGGAAGAAGCTTCTATATCCATGCCTTACGAGTTTCTTCCTCTACCAGATATCGGTCAACAAGTGGACGTGCTCAATCGCGAGGGGGTATATATCTGTAAAGGGAGAGTTATCAAAGTAAGCGAGGGAGAAGACAATACAAGAGTAGTCACGGTAGCCGTTCCGAAAAAGTTTTATGAGTTCGCCAGGGGGATCAGGTTAATTTCAGATATGGTGAGATAAAATGGAGGAAAATAATGAGAGACTGCAGAGCAATAACGCCGGAAAAAATTTTGATTTGAAGAAGAGAATCATATGCCGCTGCGAAGAAGTATCTGAGGAAGAGATATTGAAGGCGATTAAGGAAGGCGCTAACGACTTGGATGCTGTAAAGAGAAAGACTAGGGCAGGTATGGGGTTATGCCAGGGAAGAACCTGCTCACGACTAATAGAAAACATTATTCACTACAATTTGGGTATCCCATTTGAGGATATTGCTCCAATAACCGTTCGAGCCCCCATAAGACCCATTCCAGTGAAGCTTCTATCCGGTATGGATTTAGATCGTTAAAGAGGAGTATCAAGGGAATGCCTCTCTCAGGGATTAAAGGAGGTCAACTAAAATTCTTTACTAAAAGTCAGATTTATAATTTACACATCACAAGTTTAAACATCCTTGAGCAGATAGGGGTCGTGATGGACGACGACGCTGCTCTGAAACTCATGGGAGACTCTGGAGCCGAAGTAAATTATAAGGATCGCATAGTCAAGATACCCCAGCATTTAGTATTAGAAGCCCTCGGGAAAATCCCTCGAAATATTACATTATATGGCAGAAATTCCAGGAACGATGTAACGTTAACGAGGGACATGCTCTACAACGGCTCAGCAAATAATGCCATAGCAGTATTAGACTTTAACGGTGAACGAAGGCCAGCTAAATTTAAAGACCTCGAGGATTTCACTCGACTCCAAGATGCATTAGAGAACATTCATATAATGTCCACTCCAATAACCGCCTTCAGCGACGTTCCCCCTAAAGGAGTTTATAAAAAGTGTTATGAAGGGGTTGTAAGGAATACTGAGAAACATGTTATCAATCAAGCGGATGGAGCAAAGGAGGTTAGAGACGAGGCGAGGATGGCCGCTGCGGTAATGGATGCTGAATTGGAGGAGGTTGGGAAGAAGCCTATATTCTCAGTGATAGCGGATTTAGCTCCTCCCTTAAAGTATCCAAAAACCATCGTAGAGATAATCATGGAATGCGCTAAATATAGGATTCCAATATTATTGGAGTCGGATCCATATGCAGGCGGAACAGCCCCGATTACTACGGCAGGGATACTCTTACAGCAAAACGCAGAGATATTGGCTGGGATAACTTTAGCTGAACTTACTAAGCCTGGTACGCCTATAATTTATACATGTGCTCCTATGATATTAGACATGAGATTGGGGGTAGCCTCGCTCGGCGCACCTGAACGTGGAGTATATCATGTAGCTGCCGCTCAGCTATGCCGTTATTACGGGATACCGCTCTGCGGCGTTGCCGGTACAACGGACTCAAAGATCGTCGATGTTCAAGCGGGATATGAAAAAGCGATATCTTATTTAATGGCGGCCTTAAGCGGCGTCAACATCATAACCTCCCATACGGGTACCCTTGAAAGCGTTTTAACGATAAGTTATGAACAGAGTGTTATAGACGATGAAATTTATGGTATGGTATTTAGGATATTAAGAGGAGGAGACATCTCCGATGAGAGCTTGCATGAGGCTTTCGAGGTTATCGGCAAAGTCGGCCCTCTTGGAAGCCATTACCTCAGCCAAGAACATACTAGAAGATATTTCTCTTTGGAGGAGTGGTTACCTAAGGTTTCGGATAGAAATAAATGGGATGCCTGGGTGAAAAAGGGGATGAAGAGCGCCTTAAAACTGGCTAGAGAGAAGGCTGAGAAAATCTTAAAAGAACATAGACCTGAACCACTCCCTAGAGATACTTTAGAGGAGATCACTCGAATAGCCGAGGAACCAATGTCTTAAGGGGGCTAGGGTGTTCATGTCATTCAAGGAGAAAGTACTCAATGATCTAGTTGATGCGGTTCTTACTTTTGACGAAAATATTATTATAGAAAAGGCCAAAGAGGCGTTATCCAGTAAGATAGACCCAGTAGAAATCATTGAAAAAGGGTTAGCAAAAGGTTTAAAGGCTGTTGGGGAGAAGTATGAAGCAGGAGAATTTTTCTTAATGCATCTAATAGCGGCAGCGGAGCCAGTACAATTGGTAATTAAAGAATTCTTAGAGCCTGAGATTCGGAGGAAAGGTGGTAAAAGAGAGCCCTTAGGTAAAGTCGTCCTCGGAACGGTGGAAGGAGACATCCATGATATTGGTAAGAACATCGTTGGGGCCATGCTTACAGCTGCTAATTTTGAAGTCTATGATATTGGAAAGGATGTACCGGCGGAGAAATTTATAGAGAAAGCAAAAGAGGTTCAAGCCGACATCATAGGCGCATCGGCCTTATTGACTACTACTTTGCCCGCTCAAAAGAATATCATAGAAATTTTAAAAAAAGAAGGGATAAGAGATAGATTCAAAGTTATTTTAGGAGGCGCTCCAGTTACAGATGAATGGGTTAAGGAGATCGGAGGAGACGGATACGCCGCCGATGCAGTCGAAGCTGTTAAGTTAGCTGAGAAATTGTTAGGCATGAATAAATAAAAAATCTGTAAATTAACAGGATCACCATCACAACTTTCAAGAATTCTACTTTTAAATGAAGGATCCCTACTCTTAACTAGAGAAAGTTAGCTTGCATCCATAGTTTAAAACGCCTCTTCTAAGTTCTTATGAAGCCTTTTACCACTCGAAAGAAGACATTGCACCTATATTTCATGTTTTGAGTCCGGGACTATATAACGTCTTGCTGCTATGACTATAGTCGGCCGGCTAACAGTGGTGATCCTCGATTCCTAGCTTAGGGCGTTGCAGAGTATAGAACATAATTTAAAGTCTACTTGAAGCTCTGAAAAACGAAAGGTGAAAGGCCAAAAACTGCGTTTACTCTGGCTGAGGGGAAGGAATCAATTCTTTAACCCATTAATACAACTAGACGACTTTTCATGAATCTCTGACTCCAAGGCTCTGATATATTAATGTTTTTAACTTCCATCTTGTCCTCCTACTCCTCCAAGAGGAAAGTGGGGTTTTCCACATATATGCTTCTTAAAAAAATTAAATAAAAATTGATTATGCTTAATAATAATAAAAACTTAAATAGGGTCTTACTATGATTATTTCATAGAGAAGGACATTGTTAGAGAGTTTAGGAGAGGCGAGCTAAACTTGGTTGGTAGGCATCCGACAGATTACCTTGTTGATGAGTATCGTCGCCTGGTTAATGAACAGCTTAACTGGGAGCTTAAGGTTCTAGAGTCGGCCAGCAAGCCCATATGCAGGGTCGACGGGAAGGAGGTCTTAATGTTATGCGCCAATAATTATCTTAATCTCTCTACGCATCCCAGGGTCGTAGAGGCTATGATAAACGCTACGAGGGAGTATGGGGCGGGGGCTGGAAGCGACAGGTCGATCTCCGGAAACATGAGCCTACATGAGGCCCTCGACAAGCGGCTGGCGGAGTTCAAGGGTGCACCAGCCTCCCTAACCTTTCAGACGGGCTACATGGTTAACGAGGGTGTGGTACCACAGCTCTGCGGTAGAGGCGACCTATACATCTCGGATGAGCTGAACCATGGGAGCATAATCGACGGTGTACGCCTGAGCCACGCCGACAGGGCCATATACAAGCATAGGGACGTACAGGATCTAGCCAGGGTTTTAGAGGAGGCTGAGAGACATGATCCTCCATATAATCATATATGGATCTTAACCGATGGGGTATTCAGCATGGACGGCGACCTAGCCCCCCTTCCTGGGATAGCTAAACTGGCTAGGGAGCATGGAGCCGGGGTCTACGTGGACGACGCCCACGGCGAAGGGGTACTGGGGGAGAACGGCAAGGGTATAGTAGACCATTTCGGCCTAGGACGCGACGAGGTACACTTGGAGATGGGGACCTTCAGCAAAGCCTTCGGCGTCGTCGGGGGCCACATATCCTGTGGAAGCGGTGAGATTAGAAGCTTCCTATACAATAGGAGCCGGACATTCCTACTCTCAGCGGCGGTGCCTCCAGGTGTGGCAGCGGCGTGCATAGCCGCCCTCGACGTCATAGAGGAGGAACCCGACCGGGTTAGGAGGGTTTGGCGGAACAGGGAATACTTCCTAGAGGCTATGAGGGATCTGGGATTCAACACCGGCAACACTGAGACGCCTATAATACCCGTCATGTGCGGGGAGAGCGATACGGCGAAGAAGCTCGCCAGTATGCTATGGGATGAAGGCATATTCGTGCTACCGATATTCTACCCCATGGTAGCTAGGGGAGCCGCCAGGATAAGGGTCCAACTCTGCACGGAGCATACAAGGGAGCAATTGGACAGGGCCATAGAAGCCTTCGAGAGATGCGGTAAAAAACTCAAAATAATCTAGTATAATGGCTGGAAAAGCGAGGACAACCCAAGCCCGCCATGCAGCCGAAATGTTGCGGAGCTAAAAGGTGAAAGAGGTTATGACCGGATGGTGAGGATCCTCGTAACAGGTGCATGCGGTCAGATTGGGACGGAGCTGGTTCAGGCCCTACGGAAGAGATATGGCGTCGACTCGGTGATAGCCACAGGCCACGTCACAAAGCCTACCAGGGAATTTCGTGAATCCGGGCCTTTCCGATATCTGAACGTACTGGACATGGAGCGAATAGCCGAGGTAATAGTAGACCACGATATAGATGTAATATATCATCTAGCCTCAGTCCTTTCAGCGGTGGGTGAGCGTAACCCTCAGCTATGCTACGACGTGAACATAAATGGAACCTATAACGTCTTAGAGGCGGCGCGGAGACATAAAGTAGAATCCATCGTATATACTAGCTCCATAGCGGTCTTCGGTCAGGGAGCGCCTGAACATAATACGCCTAATGAGACCATTACGATACCAAGCACTATTTACGGCGTAACAAAGGTGTGTGGAGAGCTCCTAGGAACCTACTATCATACAAAGTTCGGCTTGGACTTCAGATGTGTAAGGTTTCCAGGGATAATAAGCGCAGAGACACTCCCAGGAGGGGGCACCACCGACTATGCTGTGGAGATGTACTACGCCGCTATAGAGGAGAAACCCTATAAATGCTTTGTACGCAAGGAGACAGTGCTCCCGATGATGTATATGCCAGACGCCATAAACGCCTTGATAAGCCTAGCAGAAGCAGATCCCTCAAGGCTGAGACGTAGGGTCTTTAATGTACACTCGATGAGCTTCTCGGCAGGCGAACTAGAAGAGTCGATAAAAAGGATTATTCCATCATTTAAATGCGAATACGTACCAGACTATAGACAAGCGATAGCCGACTCGTGGCCGAAATCCCTAGACGATTCAGCGGCGAGGAAGGAGTGGGGTTGGAAGCCCATCTTCAACCTCCAACGCATGACCGAGGATATGATAGAGAAGCTCCGCAGAAAACTTAAGGAGAAGAAAAAGTAGAGAATGTAAAACCTGACTTATTAACCAAAATAAAATTTGCTAAGGAATGAAAAAGGGATCAAAACGGATACCGCAAGAAGACTCGATGGATAATGGTCGCATCTCTCCATGTCTCTATCCTGATGGTTGAGAAGCCAACCCAGTAACTATCCCCATATAATATAAATGTGGATTACAGTTAAATAGGCGACCGAACCTGAACGAGTTAAGCTGGATCGCCGCTCAAAGAGATGTTGAACTAGGAGTTTTGGTCCAATTTGGATTTCTTCGATGTCGTTAAGTTAAGGAGGTCTGTGAGATCCTATGCTTCTACTCCCATACCAGAGGATTCCCTAATAAGGATCCTTGAAGCAGGGAGGCTAGCTCCATCAGCGGGAAACAGGCAACCCTGGTGTTTCATAATTGTAAAGGATCATGAGAAACGAGTTAGGATAGCCAGGGGATGCCGTTATGGTCGTTTCATAGCTGAATCCCCCATAGTGATAGTGGGATGCGGTGACAAAGAGGCTTCCCCGAGATGGTACGCTATCGATACAGCTATAGCCATGGAGCATATGGTGCTTGCAGCTACAGCCCTAGGCCTAGGTACATGCTGGATTGGAGCCTTCAACGGCGAAGATATAAGGGATCTATTAAGGATCCCTAGTAAGTTCGAGATAATAGCCCTATTGGCCATTGGGTATCCAAAGAAAAAGCTAGATATACTCGGCAGGCTCCTACACATTTTAAGACCTAGGAAGAAGCTTCAAGCCGTAACATTCCTGGAAGCCTATGGGAGAAAACCACCCAAAACTTGAACCATTATTCGAAAAGACTTAAAGTTTATACTGTTCTCAACATTTGGATTGTAGGATTGTAGAAGGTAGCGGAAAATCATGTTGCTGGAAGTTCCGTATGGAAAGTCCAAGGTTAAATTTGGAGTCGATGATGAACGAATCCTAAGCGTTATAACGCCTCAAGATGTAGCTCCTGCATCGGATCCAGAACTTGAAGTAATTAAAGCTCTTAGGGATCCAATTGAGGGACCCACGATAGAGGAGCTGTCTCCAAGAGGTAAAACCATAGCTATAGCTGTAGACGATGTAACAAGGGTAACTCCCACGCATCTAATACTACCGCCACTCTTGGAACTCCTAGAGGAGGCGGGGGCCAGAAAGGAGGATGTCCGGATAGTGATAGCTCTCGGAACTCATAGGCGTATGACGGATGAAGAGATGAAGGAGAAATACGGGGCTGAAATAGTTGAGGAGTATGAGGTGGTTAACCATGCCTTCGACGATGAATCCCAACTCAAATACATAGGTAACATAGCAGGGGATGTACCCGTATGGATCAATAAGGACTACATAGCCGCGGATATCAGGATAGCCACTGGTAACCTTATCCCCCATTTCAACGCCGGATGGGGAGCTGGAGCTAAGATACTTCTACCAGGGCTGGCAGGCGAAGAGACCGTTGGGCGAATGCACGTCCACTCCGCCATGACTACGCCGAACGGGCTAGGCATGGAGGAGAATCCAACCCGGAAATTGATAGATGCCTTCGCTGAGAAGGTAGGTATCCACTTGCTCGTAAATACTGCTATCACCCGTAACAGGGAGATAGTTAAGGTCTTCGCAGGAAATTTCATGAGGGCTCACCGTAAAGGAGTAGCCTTCGCTAAAGAAATCTATGGCGTCAAGGCTGTCGGTAAGGCGGATATAACCGTATCGAGCAGCTATCCAGCCGATATAGAATTCTGGCAAGGGGAGAAAGGACTTTTCTCAGCCGACATAGCTGCTAAACCAGGTGGAACGATCATCGAGTTAACCCCATGTCCGGAAGGCGTATCGGTGATGCATCCCATGTGGATCGAGTACTTACAGCACAGCATCGAAGATTTAAAGGAGCTTTATAGGGGAGGGGATGTTGAGGACCCCGTAGCCTTAGGGGTGGCTTTAAACGTAGCCCATGTGAGGGAGAACCATCCCATATATATAGTCTCGGATGGGATAACAGATAGAGAAGCTGAAAAGATGGGATTCCTGAAATTCAAAAATGTCGATGAGGCTTTGGAGAATGCTTCCCGCAACCATGGTTCAAAATCCAAGATAAATGTGCTAACCCATGGCGGAGAAACCTACCCTATAATAAGCGAAGGATAGCTAAATGACGAAAATGACTTGGGGCGTCCATAAATGGGCTTCTAACCCGCAAATAGGATCATGGCTTACTCTAGGGGAGAGGCTTGGATTCCGCGTACTCTCCTCCCTTATCCTATAGTTTAATCCTTTATCGCTTCTAGCAGGCTTATGACGTTCCAAAGCTTAACCCTTGTATATGGGGGCATGTTGGGATCCTGGGATATCTCCTCTAAAATCGCTATGGCGTTTGAAGCCCTAACCGCTAAGGTGTACTCCTCATCATGGAGGGCGTCCATCGCCCATTTGGCAGCCCTCCTAATGTTCCTAGGGGTTGTCATATCCTGGGATACTTCCCCTAAGACTTGAAGCGCCTGCTGAACCCTTGACTCGTACTCCAAAACTCTTTTTGACTTCTTCGACATCTCTAGGTACCTCCAATAAACTATTAAGTAACATTAAACCTAGTAGACTTAAAAATCATTTATGCCTCTCCTTTAAAAAGATTTGGAGGCGGCGACTATATGAGCGAGGAACTTAAACGTATAGCAGATCTCCTAAAGTCGGGGGCTACAATGCTCTCCGATACCTGCCCGGTATGTCATACCCCGTTATTTATGAAGGATGATAAAATTTTCTGCCCTAAATGTAATAAGCCCGTAATAATAATAAGCAGCCCCGAAGAGGAGCAGAGGCTCACCACATCGATAGCCTTATCGAATCTAGAACAGACAATCCTCCAACGTTTAGAGGAGGCGAACGCTGCTCTAAAAATAGAAAAGGATCTAGGGGAGATACTTAAGGTTAGTAGCACCATCTCATTATGGCTTACAATACTTGAAAAGATTAGACGGCTTAAATAACCCTTCCTATCCTAGCCTCCAACAACCTTAAAGGTTCAGCTCTCCTCCTCATATCTACTGGTCAAAACATCCCTTATAAGTTTAGATTTCTTCTCTCCGATCCCTTCGACGCCCTTCAACTCCCCAGTTGAGGCCGTGAAAACCTTCTCAACTGTTTTAAACCTTTGGAGAAGACGTTTCGCCAAGGTAGAATCCACATAGGGTAAGCCGGCTACTATATACTCCTGGAGCTCCCTAACCGATGGGGGCTTCCTGTCGCATCTAATCCTCGGAAGGCTCCTCTTCTCCGTCTGCTCCCTCCTCGCTATTGAGGCTAATAATAGGGCTGTCTCAGAAGAGTCTCTAGTCCATATAACGGGCAACCCATAATCGACTAAGAGGCTGCCTAACGCCCCCATAAAAGCTTCAGGCCTTACGCCTCTAGCTGGAGGTTTAACTCCCTCTATGACCATGAGCGGCCTCTCAAATTCCTCTTTCAGGATTGAAGCTTGTTCGAAAAGTCTCCCATCTATGATCGACGATGCGAAATCATTAACGGTCTTACGTTCAACCGCCACATGCTCGCTCAGGATATAGTCTCCATGGGGAAGCGAGGCCAACTCCAAGTCTACGCCCAACCTTGATAACTCAGCTACGACACCGGAGTTTGCTTCCCTGTGATCCACGATCACTTTAATGGAGCCTAGTATCCTATCGTTCTCCGCTTCAGGTTTAAGGAATCTATCTAGGGATGGCTGATCTGTTCCTTTCTCCAATCCGGCTATATCCTTTATAGTATCCTTAATATGGGCCTCCCTACGCTTGGCTATCCAGTAGTATGATTCATCTCTCGTACCTTTAGCTACCAACACTTCAACCCTACCTGGGGCCTTCCTACCCGTCCTTCCTTTTCTCTGGATAAACCTCACGGCGCTTGGGACAGAGTCATAGAAGATCACCGTGTCGCACTCGGCTATGTCGAGGCCTTCCTCACCTATCTGTGTTGCAACCAGGATATTATATGTTCCATCCTTGAAATCGTCTAGGATCAGGTTTTGCTCCTTCTGGGATAGGCCTGGGTCCCCTTCCCTTGCCTCCTGTCCTATAAGCCTAACCGCCGACGCTATGCCTCTGAAATGACAGTTTATCACCTTCACAAGCCTGGAAGCCGTTACCCTATAACTGGTAAATACTATTATGCGCCTAGACCCCGACCTTAAAGCCTCATCTAGAGCCTCTAATAGGGCCTTCTCTTTAGGATGGCCCACGCCCTCGCCCACTAGAAGCCTAAGCTTCATGGATAAAGTCTTCACATCGCCGTCTTCCAGGAAGATCCTAGCCGAGGCCGTCCTCCTCCTAGATAACTGATCCATATGTTTAATTGCTGCTTCAGGTCCCTGAGTCTCTAAGAGCTCTAGAACCTTTATCGCATGTACGGTTGAGTAAAGTTCAGCTACTTCAGCTTTCTCCGATGGCGTTGAGGCCCGGATTCTAAGGTTCTCTCCAATCCTAAGTATGGATTTCAGGCTTAGCCCTGCATCTCCATTTAACACACCTAAAGCCTTAATTTTACGCTTTACATATCGTTGGAGTGAATGGATCGCATTATGGATTTCAGGTGTCAACTCAACTTTACGCCAGTTAACCTTTACCGGTACGATGTAGGGTCTGACATCACTGCTCATCGGGCTTCTAACGTGAACCCGGCTTATGCGGAGATTCCTCACCACTTCTTGAATCTGCTCGCGGGAATCTCCCGGAGATGCCGTGAGAGCCAGTATTAGATGATCCGGCTCATCCATGTATCTTTCCGCTAGATAGGTATATGCATATTCGCCTACAGCCCTATGTGCTTCATCGAAGATCATCAATCTAACATTACCGATGTCAGCCCTCCCTGATATCAGGTCGTTCATCAAAACTTGAGGAGTCGAAATGGCTACCCGCTTCGCCCACTTCGAAACCCTATCTTCAGGAGGGTCCTCTCCGGTTATGGCGACTATCTGATCCGAGGGGAGCTTCAAAGCCTTCCTGAGGCTCCTCCCATGCTGATAAGTTAGGGGTTTAGTGGGTGCAAGCATTATGACGCGTCCCTCCGGAAACTTTTGAAGCCTTTGGGCTGCCACTATGGCTGCTACAATGGTTTTACCCAGCCCTGTAGGCAGCACTATCAGAGTATTTTCCTTCAAGGCTTCGGAGGCCATGGATAGCTGATATGATCTAGCCTCGATAAAGTTCCAATTTAAGAGAGGATTATTCCTTAATAAGTTATTTTCCACGGAAGTGCTTCCGGCATCTCTAGGCATGATGGATCCATCCCAGCCAATTTCTAGTATCAACAAATATTCGGATATTCATTATGTATCGGTTGGACTTATAATTAGCGGAGCTGTCTAAACTCGTCCTGGTTTTTACGTCAGTCGAATAAATTATCTAAGAGCATCATGGCTGCGAATCCTATTATGAAACCGAGGGTTCCTTCGATTTCATGTCCTCTCCTATGGCTTTCAGGGATCATCTCGTGGCTTACCACGATGGCCATCGCGCCTCCGGCGAATGCCAATCCTATCGGAAGCAGAGTCAGGGATGCGCCAACTATGGAGACGCCTACAAGGGCTCCAATTGGCTCGATCAACCCTGAGAGAATAGCATACCATGCGGCTCTTCTACGGCTAAACCCTTCCCTAACGAGGGGAAACGCAACAGCCGAGCCTTCAGGGATGTTCTGTAACCCTATGGCTGTGGCGAGGGTCATTCCAGCGGAGACATCTCCTCCTCCAAAGCTTACACCTACGGCTAATCCCTCAGGAAAATTATGGATGGCTATGGCGAGTATCATGAGGCTTACCTTAGAGAGGGATGAGCTTGGCCCTTCCCGACCCTTAAATAATACATGTTCATGAGGTATGCAACGGTCTAGGACGTACACGAAGATTCCGCCTACAAGGAATCCAAATACAGTCATCCATATGCTTCCTAATTCCATTGAGGGAATCAAGAGGCTGAAGGCGGTGGCTGCAAGCATAACTCCAGCAGCGAAACCCAGCATAGAATCCAGAATTCTATGGGGGACTACCTTCATGAAAAGGGCTGGGATCACTCCTAGACCTGTGGCTGCGCCAGCCAATATACTGGCTGAAACGCCCAGTTGAATGAGTTCTTCCATGCCTTTAACCTCCTGAAAAGATTCAAAAGAGTATTATTATAAAAACTGAGCGTGATTCTGTACATTCTCTAAAAGAGAAGATGAGCTAAAGCCTCCCCTCTATGTCAGTTCTATGAGGTGATTAAGGCTTAACGTCCAGGTATAAGCCGATCTGCAATATATAATGATCTGAAATTACTCGCCAAAATGGTTTAATTCGGTTATTAGGGGGTGATCCATTATTAGGTTAACCTAGATTTCGATGCGAACATGGTAGGACCATAGAATCTTTGAATGACGTGAAGGGAAAGAAAATAGGGGATACATGGAATATATATGGTAAAGTTGACCAGAGATGAAGAACAATATAAACGTTAATAATGAGTCCTCGCTGAGCGAGGCCCTCGTCTGGAGATAGCGATGAACCTAGTATCCTCTAGTATGGACTGAGCGTTTTGCAGTCTTCGCTTTTTTAGCCTAGTATATTGTAACTTTTGGTTTTCCTTTGATCTTTAGAAATTTAGGTATTAACTCTCCGGGTAGCGGCTTCTCAGTTATTAGGGTGAGCTGAGGTTCAGGTGACAGCTCTGGGTCGTCGACTAAGGCCTGTCGAATGCTTATGCCCTCCTCTGCTATTAGGGTAGCTGCCTCTGCTAGGATTCCAATGGTCTTGGGATCCTTAGGCGTTATCTCTACTACGCCGAAATCCAGGTTTTGAGCTATCTGTTTAAGGGAGTATCCGGCTGATCTGAGGTTCGAGAATATTTCCCTCAGTTTTTCTCTCCCATTTATCGCACGTATTGTCTCTGTAACGGTTCTCCTATCCACTTTTGCTACTCTTGCTATCTCGATTGCCGGTATTCTTATCTCATTGCAGTATATCCTTTCTCCTTTCACGCTCAGGCCGTTCTCTACTAGTACCTTGGCTACCGCCAATCTTTCCGGGTGGCCTTTTAGATATTCTGATATTAGGTTCCACATTCTACGTACATTTATGTACGCATAAGACTTAAATAGTTTTCTGTTACACAAAATATGGAACTAAAAATATATGAGAAACAGGTGTGTACATAATGTCAAAAAGCAATGATAAAATAATCCTCGACGAGGAAGAGCTTCCAAAAGCTTGGTATAACATCCAGGCGGATCTGCCAACTCCCCTGGATCCCCCGCTAAACCCCGGGACAGGTAAACCCTGCGCGCCTGAAGATCTAATGCGAGTCTTCGCTAAGGAACTCATCCTACAGGAAGCAAGCCGTGAACGCTGGATACCTATCCCAGAGGAGGTTCGAGAGCTATACAGGATATGGAGGCCCACCCCACTATACAGGGCCAGAAGGCTTGAGAAGAGACTCAAGACTCCGGCGAAGATATATTATAAATGGGAAGGCGTAAGCCCACCTGGAAGCCACAAACCCAACACAGCCCTACCGCAAGCTTATTATAACATGAAAGAGGGGATCGAGAGGCTTACAACAGAGACCGGGGCAGGCCAATGGGGATCTGCATTAGCATTCGCCACCAGACTCTTCGGGATGAAATGCACCGTATACATGACTAGGTCAAGCTACGACCAGAAACCCTACCGTAGGATAATGATGGAGGCATGGGGTGCAGACGTTTATCCGAGCCCCAGCGAACGAACGGAGTTCGGACGCAAGATCCTTGAAGCAGACCCGAACAGCCCGGGAAGCCTCGGAATAGCCATATCTGAGGCGCTTGAAGACGCATTAACCCATGAAGACGCCAAGTACAGTCTAGGAAGCGTCTTAAACCATGTACTACTCCACCAGACGATAGTAGGGTTAGAGCTTAAACGCCAGTTCGAGCTAGTGGAGGAATATCCAGATGTCATGTTCGGCTGCGTAGGGGGTGGAAGCAACGTCTCAGGCGCCATGCTTCCATTCATAGCAGATAAGATAAAGGGGGAGAAGCCCGGTCTAGATGTCGTATCATGTGAGCCTAAGGCCTGCCCAACCCTAACTAAGGGCCTCTACGCCTACGACTTCGGCGATACCGCCGAGATGACGCCCCTCCTCAAGATGTATACTCTAGGGCATAAATTCATCCCCCCACCCATACACGCGGGTGGTCTGAGATATCATGGAGACGCCCCCCTACTATGCAAGTTGACGAGAGACGGATACATGCGGGCTCAAGCCTTCAACCAGAACGAGGTATTTGAGGCCGCGGTACTCTTCGCTAGGACTGAAGGATTCATAGTCGCCCCTGAGACTGCGCATGCAGTTAAGGCAACCATAGATGAGGCCCTCAGATGTAAAGAGACCGGAGAGGAGAAAGTAATCTTCTTCAACAACAGCGGCCACGGCCACTTCGATCTATCTGCATACGATGAATATTTCTCAGGCAATCTAAAAGATTTCGAGTATCCGGAGGATAAGATAAGAGAGGCCATGCAACAATTACCAAAGATATAATATAAGGAGAACTCGAATTAAACTCCTTTTCTTTTACATATTTTAGCGAGGAGAAAACAAAAATTAAGGAGAGGACTCGCAAAAAGGAACCAAGCCAAAGCAACGATTCAAGGAGAGCAGGCTCATTAGAACAAGACTCGTTCTCAGTCCCTAAAGCTTTAAGTTTAAAAATAAGTTCATAGGAAAACTATGTTGCGGGGCTAAGGTTAGGTATGTTGGAGGGTAGCCTGGACGATCCTGATAGCGGCCCGGTCCATTATAGGCCCCTCTCCGTTAGGGAAGTTATAAAGGATATGAAGAATGCCTGCGAGCTAGCCGTCCATTTAGGTTACCTATCAGTTCTCTTCGACGATAAACAGCTCTCTGAGGGGCTTCAGAGCCTTGAGAAGCGCATAGATGGCTTAGCATACCAGCTTTGGATGAGCGCCGCTTTAAGTGCTAGAGATGTTGAAGAAGCGGAGAAGATTGTAGGCCTAATAAAGCTCGGTTCAGTCATAGACGAGATCTCCGATGCCGCAGCCGATTTAGGTAAGATTGTAGAGATGGAATTGAGTGGCCATCCATCCCTGGAAAGGGTATTTCAGAGGATTGAGAGGAGATTCTCTAGGGTTCAAGTCTCGGAGAGTTCCATCCTCATTGGGAAGACTATAGGAGATCTTAAGCTTAATACTACTATAGGTGTGGATATAATAGCCCTGAAGAGAGCAGGATCCTGGATCTCCGACCCTCAGGATATAGAGCTACTTAGAGAAGGCGACATCCTCCTAGCCAGAGGGTCTTTACCGGGCCTATCGAAGTTGTATGAGATGGCGGAGGGCCGGCCTAGGCTAATAACAGTTTCCCAGCCTAGCGGATGCACCACTCTAGATAAAATAGAGGATTTACTCGTAGAAGTTATAGACACTACTGATATGATGCTTGACCTCGCATATACTGCGCTAATCTATAATAACCGTGATATAGCTAGGGAAGTCTTAGCCCTGGAAGAGGCCGTGGACACATGGCATCTAGAGCTTGAGCTGGAATCTCTAAGGTTACCAACCGAGCCAGGGGAAGAAAGGAAGATTTTAGGCCTAATACGCCTAGGCCTCATATGCGAGCTAATATCTGACGCTGCGGCATCCATAGCCGACCTCACGATTAGAGGTTTTGAACCCCATGAAATACTCCAGACCGCTATAGAGGAAGCAGAAGACACCGTAACCATGGTGAGCATAAATGGAGGGGTCCTAGCAGGTAAAACTATCCGTGAATCCCATCTCCTTGAACGTCTCGGCTTAAATATCCTAGCCATAAGGAAGAACGGCGTATGGCTCTACGCACCGGGAGAAGATGTAAAGATGGAGGAAGGCGATGAACTTATAGCTTGTGGGACTAGAAGTAGCATAGAGATATTTGAATCCATGGCTGGAGAAAGCGAAAAAGATTAAAGTTCTCAGACATACCTTTCTAATCATCTATTGATCAATAATTTTAAGTGAATGATGCCTCCCTTCACGGGCCATCCCCTATGTGAGTATGTTTATTCTTTTAAGTTTTCTTCAGTTGGACTCCTCATCTTCAAATCTATTTCGAGGATATCGTTTATTCCAGGTTTACCAAGTTCTCTATACTCATCTTCAGTGATCATCATATCCACTTTAGCATCCCATTCCCCTCCGGAAGACATTGGGCCGCCTACAACGATCCCCCCTGGAAACACTGCCTCGAAAGCCTGTTGAAGCTTTGAGGCTATATCCTCTGCTATTCTCTGATCTTCAGACCTCGGCAAAGGTTGAATTCTAGCCTTCAAGCTTCGCCTCACAAGGACCAGCCTGACCATGCCGCCGCCCAAACTCATTACTTGATGAACCCTCAATCTCATCCTCATACGCTATCAACTCTTTGGATCCGTGGAGATGAGTTCTCTAGATTTTCACTCTCTATTAAACTTCCCTATTAGTATTCGGCTAGACTCTCTCGCCTACTATATCCTATTATATGTAAGGCGGTGGAAAACGAGTATGAAGCATCAAATTTAAAAACCGGAGGTAACCCCTTATTCAATCTATACAGGAGGAACCTTAGTCGATGCCTATTGAAGTATTCGACAAGGAGGAATTCCTAAACCTCTCTCAGAAAGCTTCGGAGTGTAGAGTTAAGAGGCTTAAGGATCTCGTGAAATTGAAACTCAGGACTCCTCGCCACCTCTACACCATGAAACTGGATGAAGGAGCTGCTGAGGAGATCCTTAAAGAAATCAAATGTCCCATAGTAGACGTATAATGAAGGATTTCCTGCAGCCCCATTCTCAGCCTCCATGTGAAACCCTTATTAAGGCTAGTTCACTTCTAGGCTTAACCTTAGCTTCCAAGCCTCCTAGGAGGCTTGCCTCAACTCCATCTATTAAAACCAGGAAATAGGATCCAAACCCCTTTAGATCTAAGGCGTATTTTTCTGTTAGGTTCTCTAAAAACTCCGTTAAAGACTTCTCTCCCCTCACTTCTACGGTTATGTGGTCGTTCCTTATGGATCCGAATGCCCCGAGGAGCTTAATAGAGACCTCTCCCTTACTTTGAATCGCCTCCTCCTCGGCTGTCAACGAATTCGTACACCTCCTCTTCGTACTTCCTACCATCTAGTATTGAGCCCGGAGGGATAACCCTAATCTGCTTTCTCTTGATTAAGCGGAGAAATAACTTATTTGCCTCTTCGAGGGTACGTCCTTCTCCTTTTAGAAGGCTTAGAGGGATATTAATGTTCCAGGGTCGAGCGGGAACCACATGTCTCGTGGTCTTCATGGGGAAACGGTGGCCCTTCAGGGCATATTCGATTACATCCATTTTCTCAATATGGGGCAAAGTGAGAACGCCATCCACTATACCCCCGATGAGCTTATCCAAGGCCTCTCCCTCAATCGCATATTCTATCGTGCAGCCTAGACTCCGTAGTTCCCCCTCTATCATTTTAACTTTGTTAAGTTTATCCGCCAAACTGCAGCCTTCGCCGCAAGAAACCCTTAAACTCTTCCCCTTTGAGAGTAGCCAGCAAGCTGCATCCCTTGAATCCAACTCGTTTAACGCGCTTTCTAAGGAAGCCTCTGAGGATCTGTATCCGAGATGTCTTAGGGTCCTCTTAGCAGCTTCTTCAAATCCAGCGAATTGGGAGACTCTAAACCATCTCCCAACTATAACCCTATGGCTGAAGTAATCTAATGTACACGCCGCGATATATGTGCATCCGATTTCCTCCAAAGCTTCAACCCTATGAGTACCATCGAGAACAACTCTATATCTATCATCCACTATCACGGGATTCTTCAATATACTCATCACTTCGATCTCCTTTGAAAGCTTCTCCACGAGCTCAGGAATGGTCTCCTCGTGGAGGTGGAGTTCCTTTAAAGGCAAGAGAGTTAGCCTAAAACCAAAATCTCCCGTGGAAACAATATATTCTTCCATGTCTCTCACCCCTAATTATTCCTTTTAATTTTAAAATTTAATTGATTAAATCGGATATAAATAAGGTTAAAAGGCTGATGAAGGACGAGTTACCCCTCAACAGTGGCCTCTAGGCTTTTCCTCCTCGTCCCAGTCCGTTTAAGGCTAGTGATATATCCGGCTATTCTATTCCTTAGTCGCTTACTCTCCACATCTATAAACTCCGTAACTCTACGTTTATTCTCATAGTAGTCTGTGTTGAAGGCATCGGGAAACTTCGTTAAGAGTTCTCGAGCCATCTTCTTGACGACCTCGATCCTGACCTTGCCCAGTCTAAACACGCTCCCTCTAAACCAAACAATTAAAATAGGATATAAAGTTTCCCTGAAAATGGGCTCCTAGTCTAGGATTCAAGGATTTAGTTCGTGATCTGAAAGTGGAGATTCAAAATCTTTATATTATAAAAGTGTTAAAATAAGGCATAAAAAGGGAAAATAGTGGAATAAGAGAGGAAAAATAATGAGTAAAACTGAAATATCTAACGCAGCGATCCACAGACTGATAGAGAAGGCTGGTGCGCCTAGAGTAGGGGACGATGCGGTGGAAGAACTGAAGGTAATATTGGAGGAAGTTGCTATAAAGATAAGCAGAGAAGCCCTCGAACTTGCATCGCATGCTGGAAGGAAGACCGTGAAGGCGGAAGATATCAGGCTATCGGTTAAGAGGCTCCTTAGGGACTAGGAACCCAGGGTAAAATCTAAATAGGTCCACGAAATCTTTTTATTATTCCTTTAACAGAAGCCAAATATACTGGTATGACTCATCTGAAAAGAAAAAGGGGGAATACTATAATATGACATATTTAGCAGGTCAACCTGTGTTAATTCTTAAGGAAGGTGCCAGCCGTCGAAGGGGGAAGGATGCGCAAAGAGCCAATATAATGGCCGCGAAAATAGTCGCGGAGGTTGTAAAGAGTACCCTTGGCCCTAGAGGAATGGATAAAATGCTTGTAGATACCCTAGGAGATGTAACCATAACCAATGATGGGGCAACCATCCTCGACGAGATGGATGTCCAGCATCCCGCCGCTAAGATGATGGTTGAGGTGGCGAAGACGCAGGATGACGAAGTAGGCGACGGGACAACGACGGCCGTGGTGATGGCGGGGGAACTCCTCAAAAGGGCTGAGGAGCTGCTCGATGAGAACGTGCATCCAACCCTTATCGTCCACGGCTTTAAACAGGCAGCCGAGAGAAGCATCAGCATCCTTAATGAAATAGCCCAGGGGATTGACATAGGGGATAGAGAAATTCTAAGGAAGGTCGCGCTCACAGCGATGCATAGTAAAGGAGTTGGAGCTGCGAAGGAGCACTTCGCCGATATAGCCATAGAAGCTGTAAAACAGATAGCGGAGAAGAGAGGCGACGCATACTTCGCGGACATAGATAATATCCAGATAATAAAGAAGGAAGGTAAGAGCCTACTAGATACTGAGCTTGTGAAGGGGCTGATCATAGACAAGGAGGTCGTTCACCCAGGTATGCCTAAGACAGTTAAGGACGCCAAAATAGCCTTGCTGGATTGTCCATTAGAGATAGAGAAAACGGAGTTTAGCGCCGAGATCAGGATAAGGGATCCGACCCAGATGAAGGCCTTCCTAGACGAGGAGGCTAGGATGCTCAAGGAGATGGTTGGAAAGATAAAGTCCTCCGGAGCCAACGTCGTAATGTGCCAGAAGGGAATCGACGACACAGCCCAGCACTACTTGGCGAAGGAGAAAATC
>JAWBPF010000013.1:0-23395 GCA_038825355.1 Bathyarchaeia archaeon | reverse complement strand
GGAGAAGACCGGTACAGGTGACTTGGCGGGATCCATAGAGCTCCCCATAGCGGTCGGTGTCATAGGGGGAGCCACAGCCGTCCATCCCATCGCTAAGATCTCCAGGAAGATCCTGAATGTTAAAACTGCTAGGGAGCTGGCTGAGGTTATGGCTGCGGTGGGGCTGGCTCAGAACCTAGCTGCTTTGAGGGCCCTCGTAACGGAGGGTATCCAGAGGGGACATATGAAGCTTCACGCCAGAAACATAGCGGCAATGGCTGGGGCTGAGGGCCCCCTAATAGATGAGATAGCCGGGAAGATGGTCGAGGAAGGAAGCATAAGGATCGACAGGGCTAGAGAACTGCTTCAAAGCCTTAAAACCTGAACTGGGCTTGATTACAGCCCTCCTACAAGGAAGGAGGCTAACCCCATTGCCATCCATATTAGGGACTGGGACTTTACCTTGAGGGCATCCCCTGGGGAAACCCCTTTGAGGAGCCTTATAGATGAATAGAGGAATCCTATATCGGCTCCCGATACTATTAGGCCGTATATGGGGGAGAGCCATCCCATTACGAGGGGTATGGGGCTCATAGCCACGGCTGCAATGTAGAATAGGGCTGCGATCCAACCGGCGGTCCTGGATCCGTACTGGACGGCTAAGGTTTTAACCCCGCTCCTCCTATCTCCCTCCACGTCGGCTATCCCCTTAGTGACTTCCCGGCCTGTGTTAGCCAGGAAGGCCATGAAGGCGAATGCGATCAAAACGCCTGATATCTGATCTGCCACGGCGCCTCCGAAGAGAAAGGGCAGGCTTACGCATATGCTTACGATCAGGTTTCCGGGGAGGCCTGTACGCTTCCCATAGCTGTTATAGTAGGCCATTAGGGCTACAGATGAAGCAGCTATTACGAGGGCTGGAGGGTTGATCAGGACCGATGCGGCTACTCCTGATGCTGCTAGAGTTATCCCAAGCTTCAAGGCGTATCTAGGCGAGACCTGGCCTGAGGGGATAGGCCTATCCGGGACGTTCACGGCGTCGATCCCCCTGTCATAGTAGTCGTTTATGCACATGGTGCCGGCGGTTAACAGGAAGCCTACAGAGAACCCTAGGATATAGCTTATCCATGGGGAGGCCCCCCTAGAAGCCATATATACGCCGATCATTACGGCTAAGCCTATCATAGCCGAGTTCACAGGTCGGATAAGCCTGACGCTACCCCTAATAGGATCCCTTCCCATACAGGTTCTCCCCAGCTGATTGAGAAAAGAGGCGAATATGTTTAATAGATGTTTCTAATATTTTCTGTTGACTCGTGTGGGGGCTTCAAAGTTGGAAATGGAGTATTACGATGCGGCCGTGGTGGGTGGAGGACCTGCAGGGCTTACAGCTGCGAAGAATTTGGCTGAGAAGGGCTTAGACGTGGTACTCTTCGAGAGGGACACGGTCTTCGGGAGGAAGCCCTGCGGCGAAGCCGTCTCTGAAGGGGCTTTAAGGGATGCCGGGCTCAAGCCTTCACCTAGCTTCGTCAGGAACGAGATTACGGCGGCCCTCGTCTATCCCCCTGACGAGGCTAACCCTATACTTATAGAGAGGGGATCCGATTTCATAGGCGTAGGATACTTACTCGATAAGCCGGGTTTCCTCAACGCCTTAGGGGAGAGGGCTGAAGAGGAGGGCGCGAGGATCGAGATGGATCAAAACGTGGTGGAGGCTTCAAGGATAGGATCCTACTTCAAGGTTAAGGTGAAGGGCGGAGGGGAAAAAGGAGGAAAGGCTGTGAAGTGCAGGTTCCTGATGGGCTGCGACGGATACGCCTCAACGGTTAGGAGGGTTTTCTTCGATTCCTCCAGGGTGGAGATGATCTCATGCCTCCAATACGTTATGACCGGCTGCGAGAATATGGATGAACATACTATGGAGTTCTATGTGGGGAAAAGGGTGGCTCCAGGGGGATACGCCTGGATTTTCCCTAGGGGGGGAGGGGTAGCCAACGTTGGGATAGGCGTTAGAGGGGGATCGCCTAAGTCGTATCTGGACAGGTTCATAGAGGACCACCCGGGGAAGTTTGGATCGGCGGAGACGGTGAGGGTTGGGGGAGCCCCCGTTATTATAAGTGGGCAGCTGGATAAGATTGTAGGGGGCTCAGTCCTATTATGCGGGGAATCGGCAGGCCAGGTTATGCCATTGACCGGGGCGGGCATCCATACCGGCATAGTAGCGGGGAGGCTTGCAGCTGAAGCAGTCTCGGAATCCCTGGGAAGCATAGGTGAGGAGGCTGAAGGTATCCTTCAAAGGTATCCGATGGAGTATCATAGGATCTACGGCGGGAAGATTGAGAGGAGCCTGAAGGCTTTAAAGGTTATAGAGAAGCTAAGTGATGGAGACTTGAATACTTTGGCGTCCCTCATAGACGGCAGAGATATTGTGAGCCTTGCGAACGGGGAGAACCTTGAGGAGGTGGCTGGAAAGCTTATGAGGCACCCCGGCCTAGCCCTTAAGATCGCGTATTCGCTCCTCAGATAGGCTTGGAGACGAGGTAGAACCGGTGAGCGAAACCGAGAACTACTTGAAGGTTAAGGGGACCAAACCCTACTATAATCTCTTAAAGAGGTTTAGGTTCCCCTCAGCCATGCACATCATGGGGGGAGCCTTGGCTGCATCCCTCATAGGAGGTGTATCCTCCTCCCTGGTCTACAGCCCTAGCCTAGCCGGCCTTTCCAGGGGCATCACATACGCCCTCACATGCGTCTTCATACCTTTGATTGGGGCTGGATTTGCAGCCTCAAAGATCTTGGAGGGGGATCCCATACTTGATTTGAGGAGGAGCCTGGCCTTAGCCCTGTTCTCCTCAATCCTATGGATTCCCATAGCCTTCCTAGGGGGGGTCGTAGCCAGGTTCTATAGTCCCTTCAGGTTTCCGTTATACGCCACTTATGGGATGGCGCTCCTGGTAACCCCTATAAGGAATTTCGCTGTCTCCTCCATATCCTCCCGGAGCCGTTTGAGGAAGGCCATTGCATCCCTTATCGAGCCGGGGTATTATCTCCTGGCAGCCCATCTAGCAGCTGGGGCATCGGCTCCGGAGACCTTCCGGATCTTCCTATCCACGTTAGGCTTGTCTATAGCGTATGCTTTTTCGATGGAGGCCTATATGGAGTATAGAGGGGTTAGGGAGCTCTCGGTATCTCCATCTAAGCTCTTCAGGGGGTTCCTCCTGGAATGGCTTGAAGGCGACAACAGCGTCGTGGAGAAGTATCTCGAGGAGCTCAGCCTCGAGGATTCCGTGAAGGTATCCGTTATAAAGTTTAGGGATAAACTCCATGGAGATTTGAAGGCGGCGATAGCTGTGGCTAATTTTCATCCGGGACCCCTATTGAATATTGGGAGCAGCATCCTCCCATATAGGATACAGGAGGCCGTCATGGATAGGTTCGGTATCCCGGTTGCGGTTCCCCATGGGATCTCTGGACATGAGAGGAACCTGGTATCCCAGGCTCAGAACGATAAGGTGATATCCAAGGTTTTAGAGCTGCTTGAATTTGGAAGCGGTTGGGGTGGCGTAACGGAGCCCGTCGAGGCGGTGGAGGATAAGGCCTCCTCCAGGTGTCAGGTATTCAATGGATGCGCCCTGGTGACCTTAACCCTGGCGCCTGGGGATTCCGAGGATATACCCCCGGAACTGGATGAGGAGGTCTCCGCATACTCTAGGGATTACTTCAGGCATGCGATCCTGGTCGACGCCCATAACTCCATAAGCAGGGTAACCATACTTGATGGGGGGGATGTGGAGAACCTGAAGGGGGCGGCTGAGAAGGCTGTCAGATATGCGAGCGGGAAGGTGGAGAACCCCTTCAGGCTCGGGGTGGCAGACGTAGACTTGAAGGATTACGGGTTGAAGCATGGGGTAGGCCCAGGTACTGGATACCTCTTCCTCATAGAGGTCGGGGGTAGGCTCTACTCTTATCTGGTCTTAGACGGGAACAATATGGCGAAGGGGTTGAGGGAGGAGATCCATAGGGCGTTGGAGGCTGAGGATATAACTCCCGTGGAGACGATGACGACGGATACGCATGCGGTAAACGGGATCGTAACAGCGGAGCTGGGGTACTTCCCAATAGGCGGAGCCATACCCCATGAGGATTTGATACGTAGAATATTGGATGCGGCGGAGAGGGCTGAGAAGTCCATGGTTGAGGCTGAAGCCTCATATAGCGATGGCGAGGTCAGGGTTAAGACGCTGGGTTTAGCCCTTTTCAGCAGATTAGCCTCCTTCATGTACTCTACGAGCCGCTTCATAGCCGCCTCCATGATGCCGTTGATAGGCTCATCCATAAGCCTACTATTATTGATGACTGGATGGACCCCATAAAGGATTAGGTTGAGAGGAGGATTCTCTCCTTGCCTGAGGATGAGGAGGATCTAATAGAGGTTATCCGAGGCTATGCTTTAGCCAATGCTGTAAGGCATGGGGGGAAGGCTGAGCTTAAGCCTGTGCTCTCCCGGGTGTTCGCTGAGAACCCTGAGCTTAGGAATAGGGCGAGGGATCTTATCCGGATAGTTGAGGACGTGGTCGAGGAGGTGAACTCCAAGCCGGTTGAGGAGCAGGATAGGCTGCTTAGAGAGAGATATCCTGGATTATTGGAGGCTGCAGGGGAGGCTGAGGCTGGGGAGAAGGCCCTGCCCCCCCTCCCAGATGCTTATAGGTATGGGAGGGTTGTGACCCGTTTCAGCCCGAACCCTGACTGTGTACTCCATATAGGATCCCTAAGGGCAATAATACTCTCACATGAGTATGCTCGAATGTATGATGGGAGGTTCATCTTGAGGTTTGAGGATACGGATCCCAGGTTGAAGAAGGCCTCCCTAGAGTATTATCAGGCTATAAGAGACGACTTGGGATGGCTTGGCTGTACATGGGATGAGGAGTATATTCAGAGCGATAGGATACCCTTATACTATGAGTATGCCTCCAGGCTTCTACGCCTAGGGGGAGGCTACGTCTGCACCTGTGGAAAGGAGGAGTTCAAGTCTAAGGTTCTAAGGGGGTTACCATGCCCCTGCAGGAGCTTATCGGAGAAGGCCCAGGAGGAGAGGTGGCTCCACATGCTCGACGGAGGCTTCGGGGAGGGGGAGGCTGTCTATAGGGTTAAGACTGATCTGAGCCATCCAAATCCGGCTGTGAGGGATTGGCCCGCCTTCAGGATCATAGATCCCGGGAGGTATCCCCATCCCAGAGTTGGGGGGAAGTATAGGGTGTGGCCCCTATACAACTTTGCATGCGGCGTGGATGACCACCTGCTGGGGATAACCCATGTTATAAGGGGTAAGGAGCATCTCACGAATACCGTGAGGCAGAGATACCTTTACAGCCATTTCGGCTGGAGTTATCCTGAGACGATCCATTACGGCCGTTTGAGGATGGTGGACGCTGACCTGAGTAAGTCCTCGATTATTAGGAGAGTTACAGGCGGGGAGGCTTCAGGCTTCGATGATCCAAGGTTGGCGACCCTTAAGGCTTTGAGGAGGAGGGGTATATCCCCTCAGGCTTTGAGGCTTCTCATATTGGATATTGGGCCTAGACCTGTGGATGCAACGATAAGCTGGGAGAATATATACGCGTATAATAGGAGGATACTGGAGCCCTCCTCTAAGAGGTACCTCTACGTGGAGGACCCCGTAACCCTGGTCGTGGAGGGTTTACCGGGAGACCTAGAGGCTAGGATACCGTTTCATCCGAGCCGTCCAGAGATGGGTTACAGGATTATCCATGTGAAGCCTAGATCAGACGGGTCCATTAGGCTCCTCGTAGCGAGAAGTGATCTAAGCCTCATAAGGGATTCGAAGCATTTCAGGCTCATGGGACTACTCAACGCTTATCATATGGGGGTAGGCGGCAGCTTCGGCGGCAACGGCAACGACGGCGGCGGCGAGGCGTACGCCTCCTATGAGGGTAGGGGGCATGAGGAGGCTAGGGGGCGGGGCATACCCATTATTCAATGGGTTAACCCTGGAGACTGTGTAGACGTAGGGGTTACCATGCCTTCAGCTTATATCTCTAGGGGGAAGGGGGAGAAGGCTCTGCAGGGGGTTAGGGTGGATGAGACGGTCCAGCTTATTCGCTTCGGGTTCGCCCGGGTGGACAGGGTGGAGGAGGGATCGGTACACCTTTATTACGCTCATAAGTAGGCTTTCCGAAGTCTTTGATGGGGTTATTCTCCTATTATTTGGATTATTAGGTTTCTTGAGCGGGGTCTAACGTCGAGTTCGATGAATATTATCTGCTGCCAGGTTCCCAGTGTGAGTCTACGGTTTATGAAGGGTATTGTAAGGCTTGGGCCTAGTAGGGATGCCCTTACATGGGAGTGGCCGTTTCCGTCGTGCCATCTCTTCTCGTGCTCGTAGGGTATGTCCCTGGGGGCGATCCTCTCCAGGGCTTCGGGGAGATCCCTTAGGAGGCCCGGCTCATATTCTATGGTGGTTAGGGCTCCGGTGGAGCCGGATACGAAGACGGTTACGATGCCTTTCTCGAGGCCTGACTCGTACACGGACTTCTGGACCATCTCGGATACGTCTATGATGTCGAGTTCACGTTTAGACTCTAGGTGGACCTCCTTCGATATCACGACCATAGTTTACATTGCACCTCCATCCTCAGATTTATATGAGGGCTCAGATATAGGGTTAATTAATTATCTGTGGATAGGGAAGGGTTTATCGGTTACCTTTAGTGGGTTTCAAGGTGGTGGATCTCTTACTGAGGCGGGGGTTGCCAAGCCAGGTCAAAGGCGCAGGCCTGAAGGCTCAAGTGGATGAGTCTGGCAAGAGGCGCCTGTCCCGAAGGGGTTCGTGGGTTCGAATCCCACCCCCCGCACCAGATCGATCTCAGGTCTGGGATAGGAGATCCCCTAGAATTGTAGCTTGCTTCAGTCGTCTCCGGGCTGGGCTCCTGCCTGACCTGGAATACTTTCACTCCTTGGAGGGGACCCCCCCTCCCCCCTAGATTTAAGGTTTATACGTATACCTGAATTCACGGGTTTCATAGGTTTCACGTTTTCGTAGCTGTGGTTTCTTAGCCTCAAGCCTTTATTCTCTGTGGGTTCCACACTTTTATAACTTTGTTAAATGGGCTCAACGTTGAAGAGTTACGGGCAATTTTAGGGAGGTCAGTGAAACTTTCACCCACCTCTCCCTTTATATACTCCTTAGGCCTCGGGTTGAGTGGGGGTGGACCCTGAGGGGCTCCAGCCTCTGAAGGCTACCGTTGATCCATGTATTGGGATGCTTCAATACATATATATCATGTTTATTAATGTTTTAGGTGGATGCCTTCTGGATGGATTTAACCCTATACTTGGCTACTGGATGGAGCAATGGTCGAAAGCCCCATACTATATTGAGGTTTAAGGTTGAACCATATGTGTAATCCGGCCTTGAATAGGATCGCTGAGGGATATCTAAGCGGTGTTGTCGATGCGGGTATATTCGAATGTGGATCTATCCGATAGGTCATGATCTAATTTATATATCGAAAAATTATATATAATTTAGATGCGTGTTTTATTTCACCCTCATAGTAACTTAGAGGGTTCAATGAGCTCCCAGCCTTGGAAGCCTAGAGGCGGCGACCCAGATGAAGACGGGCGGCTGCATCCTCGACTTGAACCCCTTAAACGGTGGAGCATCCTATCCAACTATATGATCTTCAGGATGAATCCAGCTCCGAGACTGTACCCGTCTCCTCTAAGCGTGAGATGTATGAACGCCCCAGGAGGGAAGCTTTGAGGACCTGTTTCCGTGGGCGGGGCTTCAGGGGAGACCGATAACCTTAACTCCAGCCTCCTCTGCTCACGAGGCTGGAGCGTGAAGGATTCAGGGTTAAGCCCCGCCTCCACACCCTCCGGGATACCCTCGATCCCCTCGAGGGAGAGCTGGAGCACGTCGTCTGAGAGGGATGACACCAGAACCTGGATCACGACTGATCTACCCTTCTCCGCGACGAAGAGGGCTGCGCCGTAGGTTCCATGGGCTAGCGACACCTCATGGAATCCCCGGGAGGATTCAAGGTCGAACTCCACCATGAAGGGGGGTGAAGCAGCCTTAACGGATTCACCTTCGAATGTCTTAAGCCTGGATGGAGGACCCGGCTCAGCCCCGGGAGTGGGAGCGGGTGTAAAGGTAGAGGTCGCTGCCATCCCCTCGGCCGTGGGACCCAGTCCCCCGATCAGGCTTGGTATTAGTATCCGTGGGGCTAGGATGATGGTTAAGCCGAGGATCGCGGCTGCGACCGGTACTGCGACCCTGTTCAAAGCGGATCTCCTCCTCTCCTCTTTCTAATCCTTCTTATTCTAGGGTTAGGTTATTTATTACCATGTTTTAGAACGGGTTCCTCAGCCCTTTGTGGGGGCCTGTCTATATACTCGGATCGTCTCATACCATAGGGTTAGGCTTGAGGATATTCCGAAGATCAGGGCTGCGACGTTGTGGAGTGTGAGGGTTTGGGGGTAAGCCGTCAAGTATCCGAGGAGCATCGCCGTGAAGAAGACGGCGTAGAAGAGGTATCGGGGGAGCATGACTTTCCCGATCCCTACGAACTGTTTCAGGACGCCTACCTTAACCCTCTGGGAGAGCATGTAGTCTCCCGTAACGTTTTTCTTGAGGAGGCCCAGCCTGCGGAGTTTCTCGAGGTGGTGGAAGGCGACGCTGGGGCTGCTGAAGCCTAGGGCTCTCTGGAGGTCGCGGACCCCTATAGGCTCGTCTCCTCGGCGGAGAAGGTGCCAGTAGACGTTGAGGGTCCTACCCTTCAGCTCGGATTCGACGAGGTCCTCGTCGACTCTCACCAAGGTTTACTCTCCTCTAAATGGATGCGTTAGGCGTGGTGGATTGATCCCTTCTCCAATGGGTGGAACGGTGATTAAACTGTTTCGATCCCTGGACGGATCGTTCTAACCTCTAGTAATTTAAGCCTCCCCTGAACCATTTATTATTCATGGTGGAAGAAATGGTTGGAAGAAGACTTTTAGCGGCTTCAGCGGTGGTAGCAGTCCTTCTGGTCGCCTCATTCTTCATCGGAACCCTCTACTCACCCTATAGGATGGGGGGCCTTATGCCCTACGGTGAGACATTGATCGCGCCTGAGGTGACTCCAACCCCTACGCCCATGCCTGTGAAGGCGGGGGATTACGGTGTACGGCAACGGATGATCATATATAACGCGTATATCTCCCTTGAGACACGTAACATAGACGATGTCCTAGCCAGGATCAGGAGCTTGGCTGAGGCCTATGGAGGCTACGTAGCAGGTACATCCAGGTCCAGCTACGGGATGCAGGCGAGGGCTGAGATAACTATTAGGATCCCGCAGGAGAGGTTCCATGAGGCGGTTCGGCAGATCGAAGGCTACGGCAAGGTTTTAGACGAGCACACCGGCAGCGAGGACATCACGGAGCGTTACATAGACTTGAAGGCTAGGCTGGAGAACCTTAAGGGGCAGGAGGAGAGGCTCCGGGAGATCCTGGAAATGGCTAAGACCGTAGAGGATGTCTTGAAGGTTGAGGCGGAGCTGACGCGGATCAGGGGAGATATAGAGAGCCTCCAAGGGGAGATAAACTATCTCGAGAGGAGTACAGCCATGTCCGCCTTAACGGTCAGCCTTATAGAGCCGCCGCCCCCATTCACGCCCCCAGGGTTCGACTGGGGTGAAACCCTCGAGGTGGCCCTCGCAGGCTTCTTCGCTGTGCTCCGAGGACTGATAATCCTGGGGGTCTCGCTGCTCCCCATAGCAGCCATAGCAGCCGTAGCCTACCACGCCTATAGGAGGCGGAGGAGGAAAGGCGAGGAGAAGAGATGAAGAAGCCTAATGCGAAGGTGATCTCCCTCCTCGCCCTCTTATCCCTACCCCTCTTCTCTTCTTCATCCTTTTCACTGGTCTCACCGTCGTACGCCGACAGGGGGGTTATACCCTTCGGCGAAGTGGACATTTACGGCCCCGGCCAGAAGGCGATCATAGCCTGGAACGGGGAGGTGGAGCGGCTGATCCTCTCCACAGACCTATATGCGAGCGGGGAGGCGAGGGTCTTGGAGTTGCTCCCCCTACCGTCCAAGCCTGAGGTGGAGGGGGGCAGCTGGGAATCCTTCGATATGGTTCAAAGCCTTGTGATGAAGAATATACCCAGGGTGGCGGGGGAGAAGGGTGGTGAAGGAGAGGGTTTGACCATGGTCTTCCATGAGCAGATAGGCGCCCACGATGTCTCGGTCGTGGAGGCGTCCTCCCTGGAGGACCTGGCGAGGTTCATCTCCAAGCTCGCCGCGGAGACCGGCCTCCCAGAGGGGCCCAGCGTATCAGGGAAAGCCCGCGCCATCCTGGAGGACTACTTGGAGAGGGGGTTCCGCTTCTGGGTCCTCGATGTGGTCGATCTGACATCGAACCCTGGAAGCATAGAGCCCATCATATACGAGTTTAGGAGCCCAACCCTCTATTATCCGTTGAAGATATCGTCCATGGCGGAGGGATCGACGGAGATAACCCTATTCTTGATCACGTGGGAGGCGGTCCGGGAGGGGGATATCCCGGCTGGGATGAGGATGGCCCGGTATCATCCAAGCGGCCAACCCGTGCAGTTCCAAGTAACCCATGAGGAGCTCCAGGCCGTCGATGAGGGGATCCCACACCTCTTCAACCCGATCCCGGCGGTTTATCCACCGCCCACGATGTGGCTCACAGCCGTCAAATACGAGGTTGAGCTGGGCAGCCTAGACTTCGACTTGGAGATACCGGGGCGCGGGGGAGCATGCCGGCTCATAGACGTCGACGTCGAGGGGGCATCGTACAGGCTGGGGGAGGAGGTGGAAATCTCCGTGAGGTTTATCCACCTCCTGCCTGGATGCATGGAGATCATGGTGGTCCACCATCATCAGGTTAGGCTCGAGGTCTTCGACCCAGCTGGGATACGGATGGAGGCGTGGACCTGGAACACCGAAGGCGACCTTTACGAGAGGGCCAGCTGGAGGCCGTCCAGGGAGGGCGTCTACCTGGTGAGGGCCAGCTCATGGTGGAACGGCGAGAGATTGGAGGCGGAGGACCAGGCTGAGTTTGAGGTGCATCCAGGAACCCCCGCCGCTACGAGCACCACGGCTACGAGCATCCGCGTCGACTTACCCTACGAGGCTAAATGGATGCTCATAGGCGCAGCCACTGCGATATGCAGCATCCTCATCGGGGTAGCCGTCGCCTACTGGCTCCTAAAACCAAAACCCAAGTGATCTGGATGAAGCCGGTTTTTCCATCTTAGATGTGGATGCGCCGGGTGGGATACCATCTCCGGCGGCCCTTAGGGGCCTCCCGGCCTACGGGGCGTCTCCAGCTTCGACGGGGCTCCGCTGGACTGCCCCCGGAGGATCAACGGGATGGATAGAGGGGATACCCCGAGATATGCCGCATGGGCTATCACCTCGGCCCATTCGGCCTCGGCGGCTTATCCGAGCATAACGGCGGGGATGGGGCCCTCCGATATTTTTAGATCGTAGGCGTAGCTGCCCGGCCAGCCGACTTCAACCCCGGAGCACTTCAGGTACTCCATAAGCTCGCGCATGCCGCAGCCGAGCAGTCTAGCCGCGAGCAGGATTAGGATTATGCTGGTGAGATGAGATCCTTGCGGGCCCGCCTTCAATTAATTTGATGTATAGAATTTCCTTAATTTCCGAAATAAAAAGATTTAATTAAACTAACTTACTCAGTTTTTCTGAAGCACCTTCTTCCTCTGGATTGATAAATCTTATTCCTTCTTTCTCTGCCGCTTTACATAAATCCTTGTCTGAGCATATGAGAATAAGCTCTTCTCTCATGGATTCTAAGGCTTCCTTCAAATTTATTGCGTTAGCTAGTTGCAGACAGTCTGCTGATGGTAAAGCATGCTTAACCGCTAATGGAGCTGCCGAAGCAATGAGCTCATCATCTACGCTAGTCATGGCAAACCTGTCTAAAACATCCTTAAGGAAGCGTGAAACAACAGCGTTAAAGGCTTCCCTCGATAAAGCCTTTTTTCTCGTTCGAGTTGAGAAGGCAACCATAAACTCAAGTATACTCCAGAAAGAAATGGTGAAGGCATGCTCCTTAAGTTCAAATATCTCGTCTATAACCTCAGAGCCTAATTCTTTACGATACCTTTTAACTATGGCTGAAGTATCGAAGTAGAAGGTTGTCATTCAATGAGTCTCCCTTCTCCTAAGCTCGACAACCTCTTGGCTCAACGTTCTCTCTCCAGCTGTTTCTTTGGCTAAAATCTCCCTTACTTCCTCTATTGGTTTTAAGTAGGGTTCATAGCTCTTGTAAAGCTCTCTTACGTATTCCTTAACCCTGTTAGCCCTCGCTTGATAGAGGCTTATCGCTATTAAGTCCTCAACCCTTTTATGAGCCGAGCGCTCAGCTTCAACGTCCTTCATAAGAATCACTACTCAATTAGTTTATAGAGTATATAAATGCTTAAGCCTTATTGTTCCAGCGAAGCCCAGTTCTCCACATTCGCTTACCTCTATTCACGAATGCATCACAGTAATTATAACAATTCCCAATAGAAGTATAAGATTTATTCGAGATTTTCTGTAAAAATGCTACAATATCCAGATCTATGAGTTTTTCTGATCGATCTTCAGTAGATAATCAAAATATTTTTTCCAGAAGGAAATAAATTGATCACTTGTAAATCCATTATTCTTCCAATCTTTAATAGAAGTAAAAGATCAAGCTTAATCGTACTTAATCCCAGTTTTATGTATTCGTCCACTATTTTTTGGATACTTCAAAGAATATTTTATTATTCCAGCGTACGCATAGAAAGGATAATTAAGTTTGTTTAATGCATCTACCCACTCCTCTAAAATAATTCTTATTGTTTTTTCAAAGTTTTCTAGGACCGTCCAGCCTTAGAACAATTTTCACATAATTCCTCACAAGATAATCTAGAAAAGATTTATTCATTCTATTTGTGGGATAAATGGTAAAACTCAAATTATGTGATTTGGATTTTATTCTAGAATATTTGATGATGAACTTGATTATGGGTACGTCTGTTTTTTCCTCTGAACTCGATGTTAATGTTAACGCTGGAACTGCCCCCTAAAATAAAGTCAACTGTTCTTTTAGCTGTATTTCTATCCATGTCAGGATTAATGGCATGAGTGACGATGCCATGGGATATGTAATTGAAACTGTCCTTATACATACCTTTGATAATTTTCAGATTATTTTTTGTGATTAGGATTCCCTTCTCTTCTAAAAGCTTGAATAACTTGGGGTTTTCATGAATTTTGTTCATTCTAACCAAAGCTAACCCCGAATCATTCAAAACGACTCAAGAGCTTTTATCGACTCCTCTAGGATAGTGAAAAATTTTTGTATTTATCTCGCACAAATTCTTTTATCCTTTTTTCGTCAGGTCTTGCTCTAACTACAGGCCTTAACATAGCCTTTCTTTTTAAGGTCATCAAGTATTTCCGCTAACACAAGTCCTGAAACTACCAGGGCTGCATTACTCTTTAAAAGTTTCTCCAACGTATTGACAGCTTTCGAATGATTGGGATCAGCATTACCATATAGGATGGCAAGCCAAACCGAAGTATCAAGATAAGCTCTTAAGCTATATGCTGGCTCTTAGTTCTCTGACAGCTTGGACAGAATTAACCGGCGTTCCTGGTTCGAAAATGCCACAAAATAATCCGTAAAGATCCTTAAATGCATCAAGTCTTTTCCCCCAACCTTTATCCCCAGTAATTCTGCCAATTCATCGCTAAAATCATAAAATTTCGTTTTTATAATTTCATGTATTAATTCACTCCAAGCAAAACGTTGAGTTCCGGATTTTTAATTGAGTGCAAAGCGCGCGAAGACCTAAACCCCATTAATTTTCATGAGTTGGGCAAATTTACATTTATCAGTTCTCCATGAGCTACCCTTGGGATGCGGGCTTGCACCTAATTGAGTGTAGATGCCCTCGGTTCCGCACCTCACCCTCCGCTTCGGGCATGGCTGATCGAGGGATGGGGCGGCAAAGTGGTTAAGCCTTTTCTAAGGGCTTGCTCTCTGAGTTTCGCGTCGAAGGTGGCCATCGGGATCCTCCCCCTTAAAGCTATCGTCAAGATGAGTTTATCGTTGAACTTTGATAGGGATAAGCCCTCGAAGGAGACCATCCCTAGGGATCCGACGACATCGCCCTCCTCCTCGGCGGCTAGGAACCCTTTAACGTGGAGGGGGTACTCCTTAACCTTCTCGAGGACATCCTTTACATCTACGCCTAAGCCCTTCATGAACCAGACATATTCATGGACCACTATGCAAGGGATCACCTATTCCTCGAGTTCGTCTAGGAGCCTTAGAGCATCCATGTGGAAGGCGCTGTCCTCGAAGCTGTCATAGATGAGTATGTTCGTGTCCAATACGGCCTTCATCCTTCGATGCTCTCCGCCAGGCCTTTCCTTATTATCTCCTCTATCTCCTCCGGTAGGAGCCTCCTCCCCGCCTTTAAGGTGCGCCTTCCACTGGGCAGCCTCTCGATGAGGATCCGACCCTCCTGGTCTAGGCGAACCTCGACCTCCTCCCCCTCCCTCAGGCCCAGCTTATTCCTCACCTGGGCGGGTATGGTGACCTGGAAGTTCCTAGTTATCTTAACCCTAGCCACGATCTACTACTATAAAACAATAGTAATATATATTCTAGTAACTTGAGTTCGTGATGATCGCCGGACGGGTTTATAGAATCATCGCCTCAGCCTAAAACAATATAAGAATCGGTGATCTCTCATTCAGTCTAGAGGGGCTGTGGCCAGGTTATCCGAGCCTAAGAATCCGGTGAAGATCCATTGATCATGGCCGGCGGTCTCAGAGGTTTTGCTGCCCATCCCAAGCGTTCAGTCATCCTCCTACTGGTCGTAATGGTAGATTTAACGTTTTTAACCGTGGCCGCTGCATATGCATCCACATACGCATCAGCCTCCGTGTCCACGTCTGGGTCTACACCCTCACCCGATGGCTTCCTCCGGGTCTACTTCTTGGATGTGGGTCAGGGGGATTCCGCGCTCGTATCGTTCCCGAGCGGGGCTGCGATGCTGATCGATGGGAGTGAACGGTCGATGGGTCCTAGGATAGTCGAATTCCTGAGGTCCCTGGGCTTGTCGTCGCTGGATGTGGTGGTAGCTACGCATCCCCATTCAGATCATATAGGCGGCTTGATAGCGGTGCTTGAACGGTTCAATGTCGGGTTGGTCTTGGATTCAGGCCAGGTTAACCCGACGAAGACCTACGAGGACTACTTAAACGTCATCGACGAGAGGAATATACCGTTCAAGGTGGGGAGGGAGGGCACCCATCTAGACTTGGATCCCGACGTCCAGGTGAACATCCTGTCGCCTCCAGCCAAGCTGTTCAAGGATACGGGATCGGACTTGGATGCCAACAGCCTGGTCTTAAAGATGGTTTACAGGCAGGCCTCCTTCCTCTTCACAGGCGACATTGAAGGCGAAGTGGAATCCCATCTGACCCGATTCGATGTGGACGTGGACGTTTTGAAGGTTGCCCATCACGGAGGTAGGAACAGCTGCGGCAGCCGGTTCCTCAAAGCCTCTACGCCGCTCATCGCAGTCATCTCGGTGGGGGCGGATAATCCCTATGGGCATCCAAATCAAGGGGCCCTTGATAGGCTAGCCTCAGCCGGTGCAACGGTATACCGGACAGACCTGAACGGCATGGTTTCGGTTTCCACCGATGGCCACTCCCTCCTAGTGTCAGCGGAGAGGGCTGCCCCCGTCCAGGCTTATACGAAGTGGGGGAGACAGGCCTTCAGGGTTACCCTGAATACGAGTTCGAAGGTATCGGGTTATATTTTTGATCAGCCGGCAAAGCAGATAAGGTTCAACGTCTCAGGGGAGACGGGCACCAGGGGATCCCTAGAGGTAAGCCTCCCCACAGACCTCCTGGGGCCGCCCTATACGGTATACTTCGACGGTGAACCGGTGGAGGCGGAGATACAGCAGAGCTACAGCACAGCATCCATTAAGATAGCTTATGTGCATAGTTGGCATATGGTGACCATAGCAGGGGCCTCCGCTATCCCGGAGATGCCGTGTACGAAGATGGCTGTAACCTCGGCCTTAGCCTTAGCTGCAGCCTTAACGGTCCTCTACACCGTGAAGAGGAGGGGGAGGCTTTGGAGGAGAAGGTGAAGGCCACCGTAGATAGGATCGAGGAGGGATTAGCTGTAGTATACTCGGATGCCGATGAGAGCGTATACTATGTTCCGGTGGAGGAGGTGCCGGGGTTGAGGGAGGGTGTGAAGGTTACTTTAACCCTCATAGACGGAGCGGTCTCAGGTGTTGAAGTCATGGAGGAGGAGACTATAACCGCTAGGGAGAGGCTGGCCAGGCTGATGCAGAAGCTTGTAGATAGGTTCAGGGAACGAGAGAAACATGAGGGCCGAGCAGCTAAGGATGAACAGGCGGAATAAATGGCGGATAACCTCGCGGAGGAGAGCTCAAACCTTATGCTCCGCCGATTTATCACTTATGCTTCTAGGAGGCTGAGGAAGGCGCTGACGGGGACTGCAACTGGATGATCGTTGAACTCGTCTTTGGTTAGATAGATTACCTCTCTATATTTTCCCACCTTTCTCGCTTTAAGTGCGGTTTTCCTCCTCCATTTTACTTCTAAACCAATTAGTTTTTCAGGCAGGACTATGTCGATCTCGAAATTGTTTTTCCAGTATCCAATCTTATGCCTTCTAGCTAGATGGGAGGCTACGACGCTTTCGATGACCACAGGTTCTTCAGGGGCTTTCATGGAGCACCAGTTGGAGAATACATGGTAGAGGAAGGGATCGGTTAAGTGGACTTTTCTCTCCTTTGAGAAGATCTCTATGTTCCTATTAGGTTCGATGAAGTAGACGTTCTTTACTATGAAGAGCTTCTCGAAAAGGTCCAGGTAGTAGAATACTGTTTTATGGGATCTTATCTCGAATTCTTTTGCGACGCCGTTCAAGCTTATGCTGAAGGACGTTTTTCTATTATGGCTTTTAATACGCGATTGGCTATCGCCTCGTTTCGCTTCAGTTTTATTAGGTCGTATAGGAAGGCGGAGAGGTAGCTGTCCTTTGCTTCCTGGGAGACCTTTCCCTTTTCCAGCAGGGATTTGATGGAGAGGGGGAATCCCCCGCAGCTCAGGTAGGATGCGAGGGCTTCGTTGAGCTCGGGGAGCCAGGGGAATAGTTTAGCATTTCTCCCTTATCTCTTTGGAGGAGAACCCTTGGATTGTCCCTAGTTTTTTATGGAGAGGGGTTGGAAATTTTTATAAATTCTCTGAAGTTCACCGGGTGAAGGATGAAGTCTCCGAGCCCCCTCCTCCCCGGGAAGGCCTCCACCTCCTTCTTGGTGAACATGCTCAAAGAACCTGTGAGGAACAGGATGTCCCCCTTCAGGTCTCCCAAGTCTATCCTATATTTTACGGCCCTGAACCACTCTTTCGGGAACGTGACCTCATCCAGGAAGATGTAGGAGGTCCCTATCCCTTCCACCTTTTTCATCCTCAGGTATTCCCCTATTTTTTCGTCCAGCTCCTTAAAGTCAGTAAGTTTGTCGCATCTATAGTAGAATATTGATTTTGGATCCGTCCCCTGTAGAAGCTTCTTCATCAGCAGCTTCACCAGCGTAGTCTTACCTATTTGCCGGGGGCCGAACAGGAAGTCCAAGGAGAAGGGCCTCAGCTCGATCTTCTCCAGGAGGGAGGGATACCACCTTATCTTGCTCTCCCTCCATCTAGCGTAGTCCTCGTCTTCTTCTATTCCCTCCTTTCCTCTCAACCAGGAGTTAACTTCTTCAATAATTGGTATTCAGAATACCAACTGCTTAAATAATTATTGGTATCTAGAATACCAACAAGATCTTACCCTCAGCTTTAAGGGGTCTCTCAGCAATTTAACGTGCTTTTCAAACCCGGCTTCATCAATCGCCTTGCCGGCCTTTAATGGTTGGGATCAGCCGTATAGTTCTAGGAGCTCATCTTCCCGGAGTATGCTCTCAGTGGCTTCACCCTTCTCCTCTAGGAACCCTACTAGGCTGCGGTCCCTCGTCAGGAGTTTTATCCCCCTCTCCAGGGCTGTCGCGTATAGGAGCAGGTCTATGAGGTCCCTGTGTCCCAGGGATCTCAGGTTCAATGCTTTGAGGCATCCCTCAGCAGTCTGATATACGAATTTGAATTCTTCAGTTATGGCGTGGAGGCCCATAGATACCCTTTCACGGCTGTACTTTACCTTGCTGAGCTTGCCTAGGATTTCGAGTATGTTGAAGGGGGTGTAGTAGTATTCCGCCTTGCCTTCTTCCCGGAGCCTCTTGAGCGTCTTCAATGCTTTTTCGACGCCTTCGACTTCGACGCCGATTATGGGTAGTAGATATGTGGAGTCTAGGAGGAGCTTAATCTTCTCCCTGTCTGAAGAGTTCATCTTGAAGTTCCTCGGATTCCTCTTCGAATTCTTTAAGGGTGGTCCTGGCGAACTTTGATCCCTTTAGGGCTAGGTCGAATGGGTCGTGTAGGGGCTCCAGAACTATCTTGGAATCTTCAACCCTCATTTTTAGGGTGCTGCCTTCCCCGATATCTGCGGCTTCCGCTATGGCCTTCGGGATGTAGAGGGTGTTCTTCTTGCTGACCCTCACCTTAGCTTCCGGGATCATGGCTTGAATCTCAGATTAAAAGATAAAACCTGGAGATTTAAGGTTTTCTGAGAAAAATCCGCAAGTGAAGGTTACACCCCCATCGAGGCATCCGTTGTACCCTCCATGTATTCCAGAAGCCGACCATCTAGAGGGGCCACATCGAGAAAAGTTTCCATGGAATACATCTCCGCGCGGGAACCCCCTAAGGCTTCACTCCCAACTGAGTTAGAGGGCCTAATGGAATCCAATACTAAAGTTAGACGCTTCGAAACGGTGAAGGACCCCGGACCCGGGACAACCCTAAACCATTGTAAAAATTTCATATAGGATTTTGAGCTCCTCATAAAAGTTTATATCTGCTGAGTTCTACTCCACGAGTGTTACTGTAGGCGATGAGGCTCGCCTTTAACCGTCCCTGCCGGTAAAATCGGCGGGGGCTGATAGCTTCTACATGGGAGAGTTTACTTGAGGCTTCGGGGTCGGTGTGGAGTTGCAGGGGGATAGGCGTCTCAGCCGTTTAGTGAGGGGACTATCCCTAGAGTTTTCATGGGTTAAACATGTGGTCCGCTACGTTTTGGATCGTCGAAACATGGATGGAGGCTACGCCTTCTGCCAGGGCCTCGAATCCAACGTCCAAGACACGTATTATGGACTGGCTATCCTAGACATTTTAGGCGCCTCTCCACCTGGCGTCGAGGAGACGGTGGAGTGGCTTCGAGGCTTCAAGGAATACGACTTATACTCGCATTACTATGTGGCTAAGGCCTTGAGGATATGCGGGGAGGAGCCGGATATCGAGGGGCTTAGGGGCTTCATCTCATCGCTTCCGGTGGTCCAAGGGGATTTCGACGCCGAGGACATCTATATTGAAGCGGCCTCGGAGCTCCTCCCTGTATATATGATGGTGGAGCTCGCCGTATATGCTGGTGTAGAGGTGGACCCGGAGAAGCTTATAGACAGGCTCTTAGGGTTCAAGAACATGGACGGGGGCTTCGGTGCCGGCGGATACTCTAACTTGAACGCTACTTATCATGCGGTGGCCTCCCTGCGTAGGCTGGGTTTCCCGGCTGGATCCCTAAGGGAGACGCTCGGCTTCGTCAGGGCCTGCGAGAGGCCCAGCGGAGGCTACACGGCCACGCCCCGAAGCTACGGCGTATACATGGAACACGTCTACTACGGGGTATCCATCCTTGAGTTTATGGGGGAGGATCCGGGGTTCCCTGAGGAGACGGCTGAGTTCATCTATAGCTGCCAGAACTCCAACGGGGGATTCGCCAGATCCAACCTGGGAATATCCACTTTCGAGGACACCTTCTACGCGGTCAGCACCCTAGAGAAGATGGGGAGGCTATGAGGAAGCACGGGTACGGTTGGAGGCGTCCCGGAGAACCCTTTATCCTTGGATCGCCTGAGAGTTTCGCAACATTCGTATTTTTTTAAACAAAAGAGTTGAGTATTCGTTTCATTAGGAAACGAATATTGGATATATGAGCTTCGAAGAGCTGAAACATTGATGGATTAGAGAAGCTGTTAGAAGAGAATTCGTGCCTTAGACTTAGAGGGACCTATATGCATCGTTTAAAGACGATTTGTATAGGAGGCAGATTCAAGTTCTTATAGGCTTAAGGAGGGTTGGCAAATCAACCATATTCTACAGCTTATAGATGGCTTGATCAGGGGTGGGATGGCCCTATGGAGGAGGGTAAACTCCTGAAGAGAGAAGTTCTTCTTGCTGACCTCTCCTTGGCTTCTATGATCATGGCTTAAATCTCAGATTGGATGAGGAGACCAAGAAATTTAAGGTTTCTAGGAAAAATCCGCGCTTGGAGGTTATACTCCTATCGAAACACTTACCATCATGCAAGTAGCTTTTAACTATCCGAGGGGACCTCGGCGAATCCCTCTAAAACAAGTGAAGGTGGATATTCCCGATGAAACTCGAAGAGGCGGAGCCTAAGGTTAGGGGGCCAAGCCGCTGAGTTCCCGGGAGATGTTTATATAGTTGTAAAGAAAGTATAATAATTATGATACAACAATTTATTGATAGGGAGGCTGAATTAAAATTCTTAGAAGACAAGTATTTGGAAGCTTCACCACAGCTAATAATCATATATGGCAGGAGGAGAGTCGGTAAAACAGAACTAATAAAAAAGTTTCTACAGAAAAAGGAGGGGATATACTTTTTATGCACTCATGACAGTCTACGGGAAAATGTAAAAGAAGTGAAGAGGAGATTTTACGAATTTACTGGTAGAGAATATTTTTTGAGGCTGGATACAAGTTCCTTTTTCGATCTGTTTAAGTATTTACTCGAGGAGATCAAAGGCAGAAAAATCATAATTGTTTTTGACGAATTCCCTTATCTAATCGAGTCGCAAAAGGGCATAGTCTCGACCTTTCAGAAGATTTGGGATGAGTTGTTGAAGGAGAAGAATGTCTTCATGATTCTATGCGGTTCAAGCATAGGAATGATGGAAACAGAGGTTTTAGGCTATAAAAGCCCTCTTTATGGCAGAAGAACCGGAGAGTGGAAAGTCGAACCATTTAAATTCAAGGATGTGAAGAACATGTTTGAAAAATTTTCCTTAGAAGGACTTGTAGAGGCCTGGTCTATTTTCGGCGGCACACCCTTCTATTTAACTCAGGTAAACCCGAGCCTTTCAGTTGAAGAGAATATAAAAACTAAGATTTTAAGAAAGGGGGAGGTCCTCTACAATGAGCCGAGGATTCTCTTAAAAGAAGAATTCAGGGAACCAAAGACCTATACACTTATTCTAAAATATCTCTCGCTCGGGTATAACTCTCATGGCGAATTATCTTCAGTTACAGGAATAGAGAAGGGCAATCTTTCAAAGTATCTTTCCGTGCTAGAGGAAACACACTTGGTGGAATATATTCTACCCCTGGGGCAGAGAAAAAGGGGAATATATATTTTAAATGAGCCGTTCTTTAACTTCTGGTTTAGGTTCGTATATCCAAATCTACCCGACCTGGAAATAGGTCTTGTAGAGGAAGTATTCTCAAGGATCGCTCCACAACTAAATTCATACTATGGTATGATGTTTGAGCGACTGGTTATGGAGCTTATAAAATCAAAGATAGTAACAATTCCATTTAGTTTCGATTGGGTTGGGAAATGGTGGCATAGAGATAAAGAAATCGATATGGTAGCTTTGAACAGGGAAACAAAAGATATATTATTTTCTGAATGTAAATGGGAGGAAGGCGTCGATGCGAGGAAGATCGTAAAGGAGTTGAAGGATAAATCCGAGTCTGTTCGATGGTATAATGATGAAAGAAAAGAATACTATACCATATTCGCCAAGAGTTTTAGGGAGAAGTTCAAAGAGCCGAGCTTATCTCTGCTCGATTTAAAGGATTTGGAAGGATTCCTGAAGTAGTTCTCGATGGAGATAGAGAAAGCGCCACTGAGATACAGAGTGTGAAATCCCAATAGGGGAATTGAAAGCGGGGTCCTGAGTGTACCCCACGGAATGCTGGTGATCAATGGTTCAAAATGGCTTTTCTAAGCCGTGAAAGCCCCGCCTGCTCCACCGCGATTTCGAGACCTCGGATACCCCCTACATTTGTAGGTTTTCCTCCATGTTGGGGCCTATCATCCTGGGTAAAGGTTAACTTTATCATCGTTTCTCATTAAACTGTTAATGAGGGCTACATGCTTGAAAGCTGGGGGTGTAGAACCACTTAAGTTGCTTTCCTCATCCGCCGTGAGGATGGGGCGTGAAAACCCCTTTGTGGCGGGGTTGATTCTGTTCGGCTCTGCGGCTAGGAGGGAGTCGGACGGCCGCAGCGATTTAGACCTTCTCATCCTTTGGGAGGGCGTCGATCTACCATTGCGGCAGAGATACGGTATGTTTTACAAGTTGGCTTCACGTTATTTTAAGGTGGGTAAAGGTTTAACAGTTTTGGACGTGGAGTATGCCCGATTCATTAACTTGAAGAGGGCCAACCCATTGTTTTTAAACATAATTTCCGACGCCGTCGTACTATACGATAAGCATGGCAAGCTTGACTCTTTTATCTCTGAAGCACGGCGAAAAATAGCTGAAACGGGTTTAAAGAAGGTTATGAAAGGCAGGTTCTATTACTGGGTTCTTCCTAGACCAGGGGCCATCGTGGAGGCTTAGCTTTGGAAATAGATCCTTCAGAGGAAGTGGCTTACAGGTAAGCTTGGCTAGGGAGCATTTCCAGGCCGCGTTGAAGAGGATGAAGGTGGATGACTGGGTTGGGGTCGTGCAGGCATCCCAGCTCACAGCGGAGAACGCTGCTAAGGCGGTGATAGCTTACTTCATGATTCCAAGCTGGAGCCATGACCCATCGGATGAGCTCCTAGAAATATGCAATCATCTATCCGCATCTCTACGGGGGAAAGCCCGGGAGTTGGCGGCGATCACCCGCGAGCTCGCGCCGGAACATGGAAGGCCTAGCTACGGCATGCTTGAGCAACGTTTAACCCCGGGCACGATATACGATCGGGGAGCCGCTGAAAAAGCGGTGAAGGCCGCTGAGAAGGCTTTAAGCCTAGCTAGACACGTATTGACCAGGCTGGGATACCCCGCACAGTAGAGTTATGCTGAGTGTGGCGCATGGCCTTCTACGCATCTCGTTTTCCACATATCCCTTCTCAGAAACACGCTCTAGGCTTTCCCTGCGGATAGCTGAAAAGGGGAAGGCCTATGCCCTGGGGCCCCCTAGGGCTTTCAAA
>JAWBPF010000012.1:0-25987 GCA_038825355.1 Bathyarchaeia archaeon | reverse complement strand
GAGCAGCCTCCGCCAAAGCTCCGTCTGGTAATCATCCATATGGAAACCCCGCTTCAACCTAACCTTATAAGTAATGTTTAAAGATTTCTATACCTTAAGAATTAACTTGAAATGTGCTGCGGAGAGTAAGGTGTAGATAATTGGCCTATAAAACATATGTTGATATCGATGAGATTGGAAGGGATAAGCTCCTGGAGCTCTACCGTACCATGGTTAAGATAAGATTCTTCGAGGATAAGGCGTATGAGCTCTTCAGCCAAAACATGATACCGGGAACCCTTCACCTCTACGCCGGCGAGGAGGCTGTAGCAGCCGGAGTATGCGGCAACCTGAGGAAGGACGACTACATAACGAGCACCCATAGAGGACACGGCCACTGCATCGCTAAGGGGGGAGACCTAAAATTGATGATGGCCGAGCTGATGGGTAAGAAGACCGGCTACTGCAAAGGCAAAGGCGGCTCAATGCACATAGCCGATATGAATATAGGGATTCTAGGTGCCGTAGGGATCGTCGGCGCAGGCCTACCCATAGCCGTAGGAGCCGGATTATCAGCTAAACTTAGGGGAACAAGCCAGGTGACTGCATGCTTCTTCGGCGACGGAGCAGCAAACAATGGAACCTTCGGTGAAAGCCTAAATATGGCGGCCATATGGAGGCTACCCGTAATATTCGTCTGCGAGAACAACCTCTACGCTATGAGCGTACCATACTCTACGGCATTCGCCGTTAAGAATATAGCGGATAGAGCCTCAGGATATGGGATGCCCGGAGTCGCCGTAGACGGCATGGACGTCATAGAGGTTTACAAGGCTACTAGGGAAGCCGTCGAGAGAGCTAGAAATGGCGAAGGCCCCACCCTCATCGAATGCAAGACCTATAGGTGGAGAGGTCATTCAAGACTCAAGGCTCATGAATCTAAGCTCTACGACCCTAAAGAATACGAGGATTGGAGGAAGAAGGACCCGATAAATATATTCCGAGAACGAGGCTACGTAGAAGAGGAAGTACTCGATAAGATCGAGAAGGAAGTGGCATATGAGCTAGAGGAAGCTGTGAAGTTCGCAGCGGAGAGCCCGCTTCCCGAACCTGAAGAAGCATTAGAGGATGTATACGCCTGAAACATCAACCAAATTAGGGTAATATGAGATTCCAGGAAGTGATCCAGACTTGAGGGAGATAACTTATAGAGAGGCTTTGAGGGAAGCCCTAATCGAAGAGATGAGGAGGGATGAGAGGGTATTCCTCCTCGGGGAGGATATAGGACCTTACGGTGGCGCCTTCCAGGTTACCCAGGGGCTCATGGAGGAGTTCGGTCCTGAAAGGGTAAGGGATACCCCTATCTCCGAATCTGCCATAGTAGGCACCGCCGTGGGAGCAGCTATGACTGGTATGCGTCCAGTGGCGGAGATAATGTTTGGAGACCTAACAGCGCTGGCCATGGATCAGATATGCAACCAGGCAGCTAAAATCCATTACATGTTCGGAGGACAAGTAAGGGTCCCCATGGTTCTAAGAACTCCGTTCGGGGCAGGGGTAAACATTGCAGCCCACCACTCCCAAAGCCTTGAAGCATGGTTCATGCACACCCCTGGACTAGAAGTGGCGGCTCCTTCAACCCCATACGACGCCAAGGGTTTACTGAAGACAGCCATTAGAGAAGACAATCCCGTAATATTCTGCGAACATAAAGTATTATATCCGAGGAAGGGTCCAGTCCCCGAAGAGGAGTACACCGTACCATTCGGAGTAGCCGACATTAAAAGGGAAGGCGGAGACATCACCATAATTGCAACTCTAAACATGGTCTATAAGGCTCTAACAGCCGCAGATAGATTAGCCGAGGAAGGAATAGACGCCGAAGTCATAGATCCTAGGACCCTGGTACCATTAGATAAGAAGACTATAGCTGAATCGGTGAAGAAGACCCATAAAGTAGTGATAGTAACAGAGGATTGTAAGACGGGAGGAGTAAGCGCTGAATTAATGGCTGTAGTCATGGAGGAGGCCTTCGACTACCTGGATGCCCCGGTTAAAAGGGCTGCCGGAGCCGACACCCCCATACCGTTCAGCCCTCCCCTAGAGGGATTCGTAATACCAGATGAGAATAGAATCATCAAAGCCGTAAAGGAAACCGTAAGAGGCGAATAAAATGGTAACCATAGTGAAGATGCCCAAGTCAAGTTTAACAATGGAGCAGGGAACGATCCTAAAATGGTATAAGAGGGAAGGCGACAAGATAGAGAAGGGGGAGCCCCTCGTCCAGATAATGGAGCAGAAATCCACAATAGATCTGGAATCCTCGGTTTCCGGCACTGTCCTTAAGATACTAGCAGCAGAGAATGAAGACGTACCTGTTGGGAGAACAATAGCCATACTTGGAGAGCCGGGAGAGGAGATCCCTCCCCTAGAGGAACCGGGAGGAGAGGAGGCTAAGCCTAAAGCCCCAGAACAGGTATTAGAAGCCACTTCCAAACCCGAAGAGTTGAAGCCATATGTTGAAGTTAGGGCCTCACCCCTGGCCAAGAAGTTAGCAAAAGAACATGGTATAGATCTCAGAGAGATAAAAGGCACGGGCCCAGGAGGGAGAGTAACCGAATCCGATGTCCACAAATACTTAGAGGCAAAAGCGGCTCTAAAAGTCGAGGGTAAAAAAGTTAAGGAGACCATCCCCGTAACTGGTCTACGCAGGATAGTCGCTGAAAGAATGGCCTTGAGCGCCAGTACTGCGCCGAGGATCACCCTATTCATGGAGGTGGATGCCGCAGGGATAAAGGCCTTCAGGGAGAGGCTAAAGGTCTTTGAAAACCTCCAAGTCTCCTACACCGATATACTAGTTAAGGCTGTTGCAAAGGCCTTGAAGGAACATCCGATCATGAACTCTACCTTCGACGGAGACTCGGTAAAGATATTTGAAGATATTAACATCGGCGTAGCCGTGGCCACAGAGACGGGGCTAGTAGTCCCAGTAATCCATAACGCCGATCAGCTCCCCCTCTCAGAGATCTCAGAGAAGGCTAAGGTTCTCGTGGAGAAGGCTAGAGATAACAAGCTTGAAAGGATCGACGTCTCCGATGGAACCTTTACGATAACCAATCTTGGAATGTACGATGTAGATACATTTACTCCGCTAATTAATCCGCCTGAATGCGCTATATTAGGGGTAGGTAGAATAGTGGATAAGGCTGTAGTGAAAGCAGGAAGAATAGAGGTTAAACCTATAATGACCCTTTCGCTCTCCTTCGACCATAGGATTGTGGATGGAGCACCCGCATCCAGGTTCATGCAGACGTTAAAGAAGATAATAGAGGGCGTTGATCTAACCTAGCTCCCAGTAGCCTACCGGAAATATTAGCCGTGGAGAGGTTTCCCTGAAGCCCTTAAAGCCGCCTCCCTTATGATCTCGCTTAAAGTAGGATGGGCATGAATCATACCTGCTAAATCCTCTACGGTGGCTTCGAGGCGCATAGCTAAGGCAATCTCATGGATGAGCTCGCTGGCTTCAGGCGCTACAATCACAGCTCCAATAAGCTCACCAAACTTCTTACCGTAGATCAACTTAGCCATGCCCATGGTAGAATCTAGAGTCAATGCTCGTCCATTGGCGATTAATGGAAACTCCGCCACCCCTATCTCGTATCCGCTTTCACGGGCTGACTCCTCGGAGAGGCCTATAAATGCGGCCTCGGGCTGGGAGTAAATACATCTAGGGACAACCCTGTAATCCATAGATGACTGGCCGCCCATGGCGTTCTCAGCGGCAACCAACCCCTCCTGCATGGCCGTATGCGCGAATAGGAAACGGCCGACCACGTCTCCTACCGCGTATACTCCTTGAATATTCGTCTCCATTCTTTCATTAACCTTTATGAATCCCTTATCCGTCAATTCGACTCCTAAGCCTTCCAACCCGAAGCCCCCGGTATTCGGGGTCCTCCCCGACGCACATAATACGATCTCCCCCTCCAAGCTTATCTTCTCTGAATCTCTAACCGCTTCCACATTCTTTATTTCGTTCCTGTCGGTGATCTGAGTAACTTTGGCTCCTACCTCAACTTTTACACCCTTCCACTCCAACCTCTTCTTCAAAAGGCTGCCTGCAGATCCATCCTCAGAGGGTATCAGCCTAGGCATCATCTCGATCAATGAGACTTCACAACCTAAACTATTCATTATGGCGGCGAACTCTACCCCAACAGCCCCCCCACCTATGACTACAATGCTCTGAGGCAAGTCTTTAAGCTTAAAGATCTCGTCGCTGGTGATCACGTTCTCTCCATCTATTCCAGGAATTGGGATCCTAAAGGGATGCGAGCCCGTAGCTATGATCAACCGTCTATATTTAACATTTACTTCGCCGTCTCCATCCTTCAAAGCTACCCTCAGCGAGCCTTGAGGTTTAATTTGACCTATGCCCTTCACTACTTCGACCCCGCTTTTCTCTAGAATATATTCAACGCCTTTAGCCAGTCTATCCACAATACGTTGGACCCTATCCATCGCTTTAGGAAAGTCCACAGAAAAACCGTTTACAGTTATACCGTGGAGGTTTGAAGACTTTATCCCATCAATCAAACTGGCCGAATGGAGTAATGCCTTTGTAGGGATGCATCCCTTATGGGTGCATACCCCTCCTAAGCCCTCCCTCTCCACCAAGGCTACCCTACCACCCAATTGTGAAGCCCTCAGAGCGGCTACATAGCCTCCAGGCCCTCCACCCAAGACAGCCAAGTCAACCATCATCTCATTTATCATATCCAACATCCCCAAACGTTTAAATTGGAGTTATCATCCGAGGCTCTATTTAAGAAGATTGATCGATTTAAAGAATGTTTTAGACCTTAATACATAAGATTCCATTCAGGCCTACTATACTTAATCCTGTACAGGTGGAGGGCTAGGTCAAGCTCCTCTACCGACGGATAAGCCGGATTCAACTTAGCTGAGAATAATTCTTCAAAAGTCTCCTTAAGAATCGCTTTAATTTCTTCAGGTTGAATAGAGCGGCCTAATTCAATTTCCAGAGTGGTTACAGGCATGCCGGTGCTCTTCACAAATCCCCTATAACGGAGGTTTCTAGGAGGCTCCCTCATCGTTTTCAGGAGGCCATTAAGCAATTCTATATTAGAGTTTATGAGTAGTGTTCCATGATGGAGAAGGCATCTCCATCGGAGACCTCCGGCGCTACCCGAGACTTTACGGTCTTGAATGAATATGCCGTAGCTTTTCATGACAGGCCTTAGACCTAGCCTCCTAAGAGCATCTACGATTATCCCTGAGAACTCCGCGTTCTTAATTTGAACATCTATTTTCTGGCTCCCTAAAACTTTTAAGTATATAGAATAGTTGAGATTTCCCTCGTCATGATAGACCGCTCCTCCACCTGTATATCTCCTGACTATCGGTATTCGAATAGACTTCCAGATGGTCTCATTAACCTCTAGATCCACCGATTGATGGCAGCCTAGAATTATAGAGGGCAGATTCACCCAGAGTCTGAAAGTATTGGGGGAGCCGCAGGAACCAACCTTCCGTGCTATAGCTTCCTCTAAGGCCAAATTCTTGGCGGGATCTTTAAATTCAAATTCAAGTAGTCTCCATACGGCCAATCCCTAAACTTCCTGATCTAGGCTGTCTTTCCCTCGATTCTTCCACGATTAAGTTAGGAAGGAAAAATAAATATATATAATATGTTTATTAGGTTAGGCGGCGAATACTTTTGGTTGATAGGTTAATAGTAGGGATTTCAGGAGCCAGCGGAGTAGCATATGCGGTTAGACTCCTTAACATTTTGAGCGAGAAGGGCGTTGAAATTCACCTAATCGTATCCGATGCTGCTAAAAGAATCTTGGAGGAAGAGTCCAATGTTAGATTAGAGGAGCTCCAAAGTATGGTGTTTAGATGTTACAGGGAATCAGATTTGGACTCCCCCCTGAACAGCGGATCATTTGAAACCGATGGTATGGTCGTGGTACCTTGTAGTTTAAAGACGTTGGCTGGGATAGCTTTAGGGTTTCCCTACAATTTAATTATAAGAGCTGCCGAGGTGACGTTGAAGGAAGGCAGAAAACTCGTTTTGGTTCCAAGGGAGACCCCTTTAACTCTACGCGCCATTAGGAATATGTATAAGGCAGCTGAGAATGGAGCAGTGATATTACCTGCAATGCCTGCCTTCTACTTTAAACCGAAGAAGCTGGAGGAGCTTGTTGACTACATAGTTGGAAAGATCTTGGATCAGTTCGAGATAACCCATAATATTTATGGGAGATGGCATGGAGGAGAACATGTAACATCCTAAAATCGTAAGCCTTCTCAAGACCGATAATTTTAGGATTATATATCAGGTGATATGGAAGGCCAATTACCGATCTTTCAAGCCGGTTTTGTCTTGAGTAACGGCTTGGCCGCTTGATTTAGATGTGGTATATTTTTAGATTTTGGTGATATTACGTCTGGGAGAGGAATGCATTAATTCCGAGTAGGAAGTTTCCGCCTCTGTATAATGTATACGTTACGTATACATTATACGAAAACTTTAAGTATGGATTCGTGGAGTTATTATTAGATGAGGTTTGAAAGTAAAGGTGACGTTGAAGCGCTCTTACGGCGACATAGAGTTAGAAGGAGAGAATTTCGAGGAGATAGTGGATAAGTTGAAGGAGTTCCCTGAATGGATAGACGTCATCGACAGTATCATCGCTACTAAAGGAGGAGGCTCAGGTGAAAGCGAACTCTTAGCTGGTGTAGTGGAGTATACCCCTGACGGCCCAGTGCTCGTGGCTCCAAGGGAAAAGATGACTGCTAGAGAAGCTTTAGGCGTATTATTATACTCCTCGGGGAGTCAAGGGTTAAGGCCTAGGGATATAGGGAGACTATTAAACCTGAGTGGTTTGCTCTCCATAGGGTTTGCCAGCAGGCTAAGCGAGCTTAGACGTGAAGGACTGATCTATAAGGAAAACGACTCATACCGGCTTACAGCTGCAGGTAAAAGATGGGTTGAAGAGTTCGTAAAGTCCTTGAGAGTAGGGTGATTAGATGTCCCAGGAGGAGTTGGAGGTGCACATAAAATACTTGGGATTGGAGAAGGCTATTAGAGGGGATGTAAACCAGGTCCTGAGGGAGATTATAAGATTTTTCTCCGAGGCTCTGCCAGGCTTCGAGTTAACATCAAAATTAACCCTAACCGTAGACCTTGAAGAACTTTTAAACGCCTGTGAGGGATTAATCGCGATAACCGAGGAGGGCGTAGTCGCAATAGCTCCAACTGAGAAGCTCCCCGACAAAGATCTAATATTATTATACCTAGTCATAGTCCGCGTAGCCCACAGTGTAGGAAGGTCTGAAAGGGATACTATGTTCATAAGCGACATACTCTCCTCAACTAAGAGAAGCCCGGGAACAATAGCTGGAAGGCTTAGCGAGCTCACATCTGAAGGCTTGGTGGAAAGGGTGGGAAAAGGAGAATACAAGATAACCACCCTAGGTTTAGACTACTTCATTAAGAATGTAGCTTCAAAACTCAAGGAGGCGAGATAGTTGAAGGCTAAGATCAGACTTCAAGTCGAATATGAGAACCTAAAGGAATCATTTGAAGGCGATGTGGATGAGGTATTTAAAGCCTTAACCCAGTTTCTATATAGGGTATATCCCAATATTGAAGTTGCCTCTAGGCTGATATGGACACCCGACTTGAATAGGTTAATGGAGAAGATTCCAGAATACTGCAGGCTTACTACGGAAGGCGACTTTATACTTGTTAAACCTTTACCTTCAACTGAGCAATCGATACTCCTCATATTAACTCTTGCATATCTAAGCCATAAACTAGGTAAGAGAAGCGATGAATTCATCGAGTCCCAGGAGATATCTAAGACCATAAATAAAGCTGAGAAGACTGTGAGAAACACGTTAACAGAGTTGACGAAGACGAATACCGTGGAGCGGATAGACAAGGGGAGGTATAAGATAACTTCGTATGGTCTAAGAAAAGTGGAGGAGATTATGATGACGGGATGAGGTGAGAAGGATAAACAATCGGACTAGCGCACCTCCCACTGACCCTTGGGAGGTGCGGCGGTCGTGGGCGTGGCCCACGAGGGGGGATCTAGCTTGAATATCCACCGCACCCATGAAATAATATATAAAGGAGAAATAAGTAGTTTACTGTTCCAACTCGGGAGTATTATCCCAGATTCCCTAATAGAGTTTAGTATAAAATCATTGAACTCAATCAATGGAGTAAAGATCCGGAGAGATGACGAATCCATAAGGTCTATAGGGGATCGTCAACATGAGATCATTAGAGTCAATACTGAAACGGTAAACTGTGTTAATCCAACTGTTTTAAAGCCTATCATGGAACCAAAATGCGTAGTGGGAATAGATGTTTCAAACGTTAAGACTGGGGAGACTGAGAATGGAATGGTCTATGCCTTCAGGGGATCGATAGTATGGAAGGAGGAGGGATCATATAGATTTGTACGTTGCGGCCCATTAATATTCCATCTCCAGGAGGATTCCATGGAGTGCGATCTTCAAGATGGGCATGGAAGAACACCTATACTCTCAAGGCTTAGAAACATTTTTGAGAGGAGCCTACAACTCAACGCTGCCAGATTCTTTAAAGACTCAATAATTCTCTTGGATGGCTCTCTTACATCGGGAACACCAGATAACCCTTCAAGGCTCCTGTCGGAGCTGCTCGAGAAATCCCGGAAGAACGGGAACACAATTTTGGCCATAAGTAAATCCACTAAACTTGTAGTAAACGGTGTGAATATAGCCTCTTTGATCAATGGTAGACGTAGGCCATGCTTCATAGACGTAGACTATTATGTGAGGCAAATGTTTCCGGAGCATCCAGTCCAACTTATGGGTCGGGTTCTTGTGGCTAAACTAGCCAGGGAAGGATTTCCCTTTAGGATAGACGTGGATAAAGGAGCTCCGATCTCCGATCCGAAGACTTCCCTAGGCGTTCTACTCGGTAATGAAGTGTTAGAAGGAGGATATCCGGAAACCCTCAGGCTAGCCCATATACTATCAAAATTTACTGAAAGCGAGATCATGGCTATAAATAGTTTCCTGACCGGGAAGTATGGCTTAAAGACGAGCCTGAAATTCGACCTCAGAAAAGCCCTCTTCGGCCCCTTCTGCTCGGGAGGAGGAGTTGCGCGGTGAAGATCCTTCAGAAGGAAGGAGATGAATATCATCTATTAGCCTTACCATACGAGGAATCAAATCCAGGAGACTACCTTATAATAGAGGATAACAGGGTTGGGAAAAACCTGATAATACAGGTAATGGAGGTGAAATACGCGAATATACCAGGTATGTTTGAGGAGATATTGAGGGATGGTTTATCCAATAGGCTGGAAGGAGATGAGCTGGATCCTTTAAACGTTAACTCTCAATTGCTTATCCTGAAGGATACAAAGCTTACCGTATGCAAAGTTAGGGGTGTCCTGGAGAAGGGGAAACCGACACCTTATGGAAGCTTTGTTCCTTCAAGGAATTACTCAGCGATAAACCCTTTAGCCATAGAGAAGCTCTTATACGAGGAGAGGTTGAATCGTCCAATAGAGGTCGGTGAAACCGTTAAAAAGGATAGAATATTCGTAGATGCTGAAGCCCTGGATGGAAGGTTGAACATTATTACCGGAAGAAAAGGGACAGGTAAATCCCATTTATCCAAGATCCTGATTCTAGGCCTAGTGGAATATGGAGCACCATGCCTGGTATTGGATATAAACGGAGAATATGTAAACCTGTCCTCTACGAAGATAGGTGAGCCTCAAGAGAGATTTGAGGATAAAATAGTACCTTTGACCCCTGGGAGAAACCTTAAATTCAATATGGAGAAGATGGGCCTATCCCCCATATTGAATATGCTTATATATGCCTTGGATCTGCCCTGGAACTCCACGAGAGCCTTCGTAAGGATCTGGAAGGAGAATGCCCGTAACGGGAAGCTAACCCTGGAGGGGCTTAATGGAACTCTGACCCGTTGGAAATGTCATGAGAGCATAAGGGAGGCTATTCAATCGAGGCTTTATACGATGATGGATTCAGACATCTTCACAGACGATCCATCAGATACCGTAAATATACCGGAACTTTTCAGGTCGATTAGGGATGGTGGTGCAATAATAGTAAACCTGAGAGACCAGTCAGCCATCACTAGGAGGATGCTGGTGGAACTCCTCCTGGGGAAGCTTAAAGAACTCCTCTCTAAAGGGGTTATATCGCCGATGTTCATCTTCGCTGAGGAAGCCCATTTATACCTGAGGGATACCTATTGGGATGACATAGTTACGCGTATGAGGCATCTGGGCTTGTTCGCAACCTTTATAACGAATCAGCCTAGCAGCATACAGGAGACTATATATAGACAGGTGGATAACATTTTCCTGTTCAATTTTCTAAATGATAAGGATTTAGAGGCCATCTCTAGGGTAGCGAAGATAGATACTGAGAGTGTGAAGCTTATTGTTAAGGAGTTACCTCCAAGACATTGCCTAGTTATAGGAGACGTCGTACAAAACTTCCCCTTAGTGGTCAAGGTTAGAAGCTTAGATGTCGATACGATGGGGGAGACGAGGTACTTCTTTAAGACTGGGGTCTCTAACCCGATACCGCATCAAAGACTTTTAACTAACTCATCACACCAGTATTAAAGCTGGATAATCCTCATATATGACCATTCAAGCAGAAACGGTGAACCGATGAGTCATCGAGATGGGAGGGGCTTTCATCGAAGAGAATTATGCCATTAAGTCTTAAATTGGAGGATGGAGTATTACTTCTCTCCGTCTCTCCCATACTTGTGTTAATGGTAGAGGATCCTAACTCCTTCATTCTAGGATGGAACGAGGGGAGGGGGCCTATACTCTTCGGCCTCATGTTCCTATTCCTAGAATGGAGGGAAGCCAGAAGTAGGCTAAGCCTCAACCTTAATGGTTTGAGGAGGGCCTCATGGACGATATCCTTCTCAACCTTAGCTGGATACTATGTCCTCGTATACTTTGCTGGATTACAGGAGATTATAAGGGGAATAGGCTATAGGATAAGTGTACCAGAAGCCCCGTATCTTCTGAGTTGGACTTGGCTTTGGGAGTATGTAATAGTGGCGGTTTCCCTGGCCGGGATGCTCGCCTCAGCTTATACTGTTAAAGCCTTAGCTGAGGTGGTGACGCCGATAGTTTATTTCCTTGGGATGGCATCTATTCTAGGATTAGATGCGGCGTTTCCATATCAATCCTTAGGACCATTAGCATCCATAGTACCGATAATAGTCGGCATTATAGTGGCTTTGCTGAGTCTCTCAGGCGTTAAAGTTTCATCTAATCCTTTATCTCCTGTGGATCCTCCTTGGATCTATAGTCAGGGGAACCTCCTCTTAATAGGCGGTTTGAAACGTTCGGTTCTCCTTGAGATAAATTGGCCCTGCGTTGGTATAATGAGCATGCTCATCTATATATTAGTCCTCTCTATATTGATGGTTAAGATGGAGGCACCCCCTAAGAGGAAGGCTTTATATGGGGTTATAGGCGCCTTGGGAACATTCTCGGTGAACATTCTTAGGATATTCCTGATAACCCTAGCCGTAGCATATACCGATATAGATCTAAGGGTCTTCCATGAATCCATAGGGGAGATACTCTTCATAATATGGATAATAGCCTACTTAGCGGTAATAGTATACGTGGAGGGAAGGTTAACTAGTGTTCAATCTGATCTGAGGATGTTGGATGAGCCTTCAACCCTTCGAAGATAATCTATTACCATTAGAGATATTACGAATATCATGACTACCAATTTGCTTGAGAAAACGACGTTTATCGGAAACTCGTTTTGGGGCCATATGTTCACAACTATGTCGGGGTTCTGGAGGCCTTGAACCGATAGGGCTGCAGACCATAGAACCATGTGGTAGACCAGCTCGAAACCGCTCGCCAGGGCTGTAAACCAGGCTACGACGTGGAAGAACCTTAGAGTTATCGGGGGGAGGCTTCTAACCCTCCTCAGAGTTGGGGGAGAATATAATCCGAAGGCGAACATGAGGAAGAAGGAGTATGTGAATAGGGTTATAGGCTTCAAGTAGAATCCAGGTAAGAGGTGGATCTCCATCAAGACGAGGTTCTCCCCTACAACATAGGGGGGAGCTGCTGAGAAAGATGCTACGATTATGGAGGCTAATGCTACTCCGCCGAAGAATACTGAGAGGAACTGGGTGAGCCATCCATATCCTCTACTTGCCATGGAGTTAACCTCCCCCTCTGCGAGCTTCAAGGATGGATATTTCCCCGAAATATCCACTGTAGTATCCTGGGGCTAACTTCGTAGATCCCAATATTAAGATAAACGATGCATATTTAGGCTTATCCCATCCAGCGGCTTCATATTCACGGCTGATATTGATTTCACGGTAAATCCATTCTTTTAAGGGCGTCTTCACTACTACTATGCGATGGTTCTTCAATTCGTATACGCCCTCGTTTTTATCAGAGAATATAATCCAGAGTATGTGGGTTCCATCGTTAACCTCTAGGCCGAAGGCGTTTCGGGGATCGTTCGTCTCCTCGAAGTATTTATATGAGAAATTTGCGTAAAGCCATAGCCCTATCCTAGCGGTGTAGAGTCTGCCCCATTGGGGGCCGGCGACCTCCTGTTTCACGTGGATGGTAACCCAGTTGTATGAATCGTTCAATCCATCCTGGTATACGTGGAGGCCTAAACAGCGACGTCCATCGACTGTCTCCTCGCCTATGTAAGCGAGGTCTCCTGGACCTTTGGTTACAGCCACTTCCCATAGGTATGGTTTACTCCCGTTGGTCTCAACGTCGAAGGTGAAATATTTAAATTTAGGGTTAAAGATTATCGGGGGCTCGTATGAGGCGCCGGAATAGTAATGGAAGGCTGCAACTAAGACTATAATCGTGAGCGAGATCGATAGGGGAGCAGTATATAGTTTAGCTATGGACCCCATCCTTCTCCACCACGCTTTTATACCATAGTATTAGGGATACAATCAATAAAGGTATCCAGCTTATGAAATAGTTTTGAAGACCCCTGTAAGATGCCCATAGGATTAGCATTGGATAAACCCAGACGGTGTACTTCAGCTTCTCAAAGTATACCGTATAGTTTAGGAGTAGGATGAAGAAGAGCCAGAGCATGACGAAAAGGTAGAATTCTTTCTGAACACTGATGATCCCTGTCTGCGTGAAGAGAGATAATCCCTGGCTTAGAAATACGAGGCTCTCCGTTAAAGGGGTGAAGACGCCTTCAACCCAAGCATCGAAGCTTTCCCTGATGAAGTAGATATTCGGGAGGATGAATCCCACAAGAGAGGATGCAGCGAAAACTACAGCCATGAAGATCCTTCTAGAATATTTGCCTTTAACAGATAGTAGAACCCATATGAGGAGGAAAGGCGCGATAAGCCAGGGGATCTGCTTAGTAGCGCATGAAAGTCCGAAGAAGAACCCTGCTATATATGGGTACTCGTCCATATAGAATGCGGCGATTATCAAGGGGAACATCCATAGGAAATCTGTTACGCATCCAGCTGTGAAGTTGATGGCTAGGTCGGATCCCGCGAATAGTGGGAGGACCACTAGGGGCCTAATCTTCTGGGGAGCTTTAATATATATGAATACTATGGAGGCTATTTCGAATAGGAGAATAATCCATCTGACATCTTGCCAGCCTAGGTATACGAAGGGTACGAAGACTAGGAAGTGCAGGGCGGGATAGTTGAATGAGGTGATGATGTCTCCGTTCTCTTTGAAGGTTATGTAGTCTACATCCACCGAGTAGATTCTCAAAGCCTCCTGTAGATCTCTAGTATATGGATTAAAGAGTTCCCCGTGTTTGATCTGATTCACGAATTCCATGGCTGAGTAATGGCTGAAAGCCAGCGCATCGGTCCTGTAAACTCCTTTATAGACTATCTCTGAGACCACATATACGCTATAGAAGGATGTGAATATCAATACGATCAGTGGATACCAGTCCAACCATGTAATGTGTTTGTCGTTGAGTAACCCTATGAGGAAGAGGGAGAAGGCCATCATGTAGGTTACTGTATGGGCGAGGACTAAGCCGGGATGTTCAAATATTCGGCCTCTAAGCCAGTTCTGGAAGCCCTCATAGAGGGCGAAGACCCCCGCGAAGATGAAGAGGAGGCGGATGTTCAACTCGCTGTCCATTAATCATCCACCTTCTTCACCATTATTGCGTATATTGATAAGATCAGTAGGAATGCTAGAGAGGTCAGTGTTAGAGAAAAGGGTATATGCCAATCATATAGGTGATACATCTCGATCCTGCATCTATTCATTGATCCATCGCTTAATCCATCGATGTTTAAAGAGATGAAGTTTAGGTCATCTCTAGAGACTTTAATTTCACCTTCGTTGCTTCTAGCGTTCCATGTTGGGAAATACGCTTCTCTCATCGTGATGTTTAGAGAGGCGGAATCTCCTGAAAACTCCAATTGGATCCTGTCAGGCGCAGTCCTAGTATAGGATATATCTCCGTTATGGCGGGGTTCCCAGCTTACAAGGCTATTTCTTATAATGGATCTATATATGGTTATATTTCCATTCCCGTAGGGTTCTGAGTGGACTTCCCTGAATCTGCTGCCGGAGATTAAGAGGGATTTAAGGGTTTCATTCGATCCCCCGATTAATATCCAGTTTACCCCGAGTATGTCTGAGTTGTTTATTAGGTTTCTCCAATGTTTTATCCGTTCAGAGTCGTTGGATGCGGCTTCAAGGTCGTCGAGCCTATAGTCATTTATATTATATAATGGTTTCAGGATCTTGCCTTGGGGGTACCAGCCGTCGACCAGCGTCTTATCCTCTACATATCAGGGTAGGAGGTAGATCCAGAATGGGCAGTGGACTGCCAGTATCCTCCCGTTCCATGGATCGGAGGATAGGTATTGTATTATCCCTTCTGGTATTTCCTGGTTTGCGATGGTGTAATCTCTGGGTAGATACTTGTTTATAGGGTGGGTGAGAGTCCACGCCGCCTTTATGAATCCTCCTATCGCTAAGATTAGTAACAGGCTGGAGGCTACCCATGTATATTTATGGTTGAATTTAGCTTTCTTCAATGCTTTTAAAAGGATGGGGGCTGCTAATAGGCTTCCAGGTATGGAGAGGTAAAGCCAGAACCTGTGGACATCGAGTTTACTCCAGATATAGGGTATAAGTGGAAGCTCTATGAATGGAGGGGACATATTGCTCACGAAGGGAACCATGAAGCCTCCTAAGCCGAACCATAGGAATATTAAAAACCATAGGGAGAGGAAGCTGTAGCTCTGATGCTTCAATTTCCTCATTAGAATGATGGAGCCAATAGTCGAGGAAGCGAATAGGAGGACTATAATGGTTTGGGATGCCATCTTTAAGGTGGGTAGGTTATTTTTAACTCCTAGTTCGAATAGGGCTAGCCCCGATAGAAAGATTGATGCGAAGCCTAGAGAGAGGTACTTCCCATTCTTAACTGTCTTGTGGGCGAGTATTCCCAGCATCGTCATGGCCAATGTGAAGTGGAGGGGGCCGAAGTTTACTATTGATTCTCTTATGAGGAAGGAGAGCTTCCCGAAGGATAGATCCATTACGTTACGGTTATAGAATGGATTGTCGGCTACGACTTTTGATGCGTAGAGGAAAGGTATCAGCCATAGAGATGAGAGGCCTAGGGAGGCTGCGCAAGTTGAGGCTAGGGATCCAAATCCCCGTATGGTCTTCTTCAAGGCTGGGAGGGATGATGAAATAGCTGTGATGGAGATTAAAACGGCGATTAAGGCTGAGAGATGATGAGTTAATATTAGTGATGCTAGAAGGATGGTTGAGGCTATCCATGATCTCATGTGGAACTTATCTCTATAGCTTCGATGGAAGTAGGTTAGGTAGAGGCAGAGCAGGGGGATCGACAATACTGTGGGCAGCCTGTCATAGAAGAGCATGTTATCTATTATAGCGGGGCTTAGGCTGAGTAGTAGGGCTGCAGTCCATCCTTCGGTTTCGGCTAGGCCTAGTTCTCTACTGAGGATATAGATGGAGTAGGGAGCCATTATGTAGAATATGGCTTCAACGATCTTGTATGAGGATACGGGATCTAAACCTCCTAGGGATAATATGAAGCATAAGTAGTAGGTTAGAGGCGGATATAATAGTAGTAGGGGTGTTCCCCCGTACCAGTCTGGGGTCCAAAAGGGGATGTAGCCGTTCTCCCTAAAGCTCTTGACCATGAATATAACCTTGTATAGGTGGCTTGTGGAGTCTACGCCCATGGGTATACCTGGTCCGAGTCTAGGAAGGAGGAAGAGCGATGAAACGATGAGTACTAGTATTGGAGGCTTCGTCTTCAGATATGATATTAACCTTTGGAAGGCTATGTTACGCTTAGATTCCTCGATGCTAGACCCCTCCTGAACCTCGGCACGTTAAAGATGAAGGCTATGAAGATCGTTATTAGAGCAAGGGATAAGACGGTTATGGATTCAACTTTAGTTGATCTAATGAAGATCTTTGCGGGAATGAATCTTTGGATGTGCTGCGTACCACCTATCCCTGAGACTATATCTCTCCAAACCAGAGCTCCGGTCTCCTTGTTTATGATCTCAAAGGTTGTGGTGCCTTGACCTGCGACCATTAGGAATATGTAGACTTGGTCCCTCGACTCATCCACCTCGAAGACTAGATCCGCGTACATCTCAGTATAGTCGAAGTCGTTATTCTGTTTGAAGAAGGCGACGATGTCGCCTGTCTTAACGGTGGAGGTGCCGTTATATAATATGTCATACCATGTGAGGTCTCTTCCTATATCTATCATATCGTCTCCATCGTTGCCTAGGATCCATCCGTGTGCTTTGACGTCGTAGAGGCGTATCCCATTGGTGTTCCTCCCCTCCTGATCGTCGAACATTATCCTAGCCCAATCGGCTGTCGACTTCATCAGAACCCTAAATAAGGGGGTTTTAACCCATTTCTCCTGGGCCTCGATATCCTCGGAGGATGCTGTAGAGCAGAGCTTAGCCGATAAGATTAAGAAGACTAAGAGTAAAGTTATAATCTTCAAATCTCTTTAAATCTCCTTTTCCTTATAGTATGTACTAACCACAGTATGTTCTAACCCGGTTTTTTGATAAGCTTTTATCCAGGGGCATAAAAGATTTATCCATGGACTTTCACCTCTGAACTCCAGTATTATACAACTGTTAATGATATATTTATGGGCTGAGTTGTCGTCCGACTTTGATATTCTACGGTTATCCCTCTTAGGCTCGTCCACTAAACTCCTTTCAATACATGACTCCATTTTGTACGACGTAGCCTCTGCAGATCTAGGGTTCCCCGCCATTCAGGGTAATCCATACCACGTTGATTTCAAGACAGAGTAACGACAGCCTATTCACATCTTATAGCTCCAGGCTTGGATTGAATACTTTCACTCCATGGGGAGGACCCCCCCCTCCCCCCTAGATTTAAGGTTTATACGTATACCTGATTCTACGGTTTTCATAGGTTTTATCCGTTTAGGGCTGTGGATTCATAAGCCTCAAGCCTTTCTTCACTGTGGATTCCATACTTTTTTAACTTTGTTAAATGGGCTCAACGTTGAAGAGTTACGGGCAAATTTGGGGAGGCAGGTGAAACTTTCACCCACCTCTCTCTTTATATACTCTGTTTTTTAGGATGTGCGATGTGGACTTAAGCTGTCAATGAGGAAAGTGCCTTCAATACCTCCTTTCAATCCTTACCATTAATAGGTGTGTTTGAAAGCCATCCATAATTGGTATCCGCTAAGCATTGATGGATCCCATATTATTCTAAAGGTCCATTTATAGGTGGACCTTTAGCTTCTCAAGGATCACTTTGAGGTGTTTGAAGGCTTCTTCGGCGCTTTTTAGGGCTGAGTAAGCATCTTCCTTTTTGTAAAGGTCCCATGGGGTTAGTCCTCTACCCGGCTCACCTAGGTGGCTCTGCCGTGTTCTGGGGCGAGTTTTCTGGCGATCACGGCGAGCTTCTTTGTGGGATGCTTCGCTTCTACTGGGATCACTTCGACCAGTTCTTCAAGCTCATAGGATGGGTCATAGCTCCAGCTTGGGATCTTGTAGAGGGCTATTACAGCCTTGGCTGCGTTCTCCACGCTTAGCTGGGAGGCCCCCACAGTGGCTCGACTGTCTCCCTCACTATAGGCTTTCTCAGCCTCTTCTAGATATCGCTCCGCCAACTTGAACCTGAATCGTACTTCGCGTAAGGGATTAAGCCTCAACTGATTTTACACCTCAGAGATCTACCTGGATGATGGGTTTCATATCTCTTCTCCTCCATCCATATTTACCGTCAAATGTTCTATATCTGGTTAGGTTCATCTCCTCGATCAGCTTCCGCCCCTCCCTGATGAATGTCTCCAGGATCCTGCAGGTATCCTTGATTATTAAGCCGTCAGCTATCAGGTTGATCAGGAGCGGGTTTAGTTCCAGGTCTTCCCCCTGGATCTCCTCTAGGCGCATGTCTATTAGGGTTACCGCCCTCCTAAGCCTCTTGCCTATAGCTTCATAGATCTTCGATCTAGCCGCTAAGCCCTCCATGCTCCGGAGTAGCCCGAATACGTCTACGTCGCTGTCCTGTCTTGCCTCCCCCCTAGCCCAGCTACCGAATAGTATCATCCCCAAGTATTCTCCTCCTAAAAGCTTTGAGAGACCACGTGAGGCAGTTCTCAAAGCCTTGATGACCCAATCCCGGTCCAGCTTAAACCCTCCATACAGGGAAGACCACCTACTTAAGCTAGTTTAACCTGGACTTATCCTGAGGGTAGACGAGTTAATTAATGAACCGGTGTATTCCCGCTCGTTCCTCACCGTTCGATGCGTTGGGTTTATCCCTGACGTACTGGATGTATAGGGGGCATTTAGGATCGTTCTCCGGGCATCTCCCCCTGGTCTTACACGGCGGCCCAGCGTCGGCTAGGATGCTGGGAGCCACCTTCAGGGCCTCCTGGAGCATCTTGGAGGCCAGCATCCTTATCTCCCATTGGGCGTGAAGGCATAGCCGTAGTTCCAGGATGTGGAGAAGCTCCCTAGCGTTCAAGGAGACTATGAGGCTGGTTTCCGCCGCGTTTGGTAGGACGTATCTAGCATCCTCCACCGGTACTCCAAGCTCTAATAGCTGCGCGTAGGCTTTGAATGCGGATTCCACAGCCTCCCTGTAGAGCTTCTCCGCCTCCACATCTTTCTTCACCGTGGGCGGTGTCACATACTCCGGACGGCCCAGCCTCACGTACCTCTGGCTCTGCTGTGAGTAGGAGGCAAGCCTATGCCGGACGAGCTGATGGGTTAAAACCCTTGAGACCCCTGATACCGCGAAGGTGAAGTAGGCGTGCTCCACTACGGATTCATGACCTCGATTTAGGGCGGCGCCTAGATTCTTTAGGAGGCTTTCTCTAGGGGTGGACTCCCAAATCTCCCGCGGACTCTTAGATGAGATACATACCTTAGCGGCTGCACCGCAGATTCTATCGGGATCCTGAGTATAAGCTATTAAAAAAACCTCCATTGCAATACACCCTCTCTTATGACCTGGTCTGTTAAACCTACATCATTGTTTAAGCCTTTATACATGGAGTTATGCTAAGCCATGCTTTAAGCATACCTCCATATGAAAGGTTGGTTTCATCCATAGATCTATGGATTAAGGGATTAGCTAAAAAGCGGTAACAGGAACAGGGATAGGAGCTGGAAGAGGTCGAGGAGGAGTTGGAGATTAGCTGAATGGGTTTAAATTGAAACTGGGATATCTGGGGAAAGCTGAATCCACCTTAAGTCTGGGAGAGGCTTAAAAGCCATTTCTAATTTCGTCGATGGGGAGTTCCGCTTTAATCCATCCCGTCATGGGTTCAATGGATGGCTGGAGATGGTCTAGATCGCGTAATTTTATATTAGGTGGAGGCTTTTAGGACTTCTATACTCCATCTACCAGCCCTTTAACTTTGTTTTCATCCATTACGTTCGCGGCTTTTAAACCAATTTTTAACGCTGCATCGATTAGCTCCTTGTCGCTGCTTAGCAGCAAGTTGCTTTTGGAGTAAATACAGGTTTGAATCTGGATCGCGTCAGCCTGGTATACGTGTTCCCCTAAGATTAGAGGCCAGCTATCGATGAGCATAGGAGTTAGAAGCGGGGTGACCTCTAATATTTTTAAGCGAAGGAGCCTCAGAGTTTCATTTGCAAAGTTTCCAATAGCCCCCGTGAAATCCCTATCGCTAAGCCACTTCCTCCTTCTCCTCTCATCTAATACTCCCAATACCTCTCCAATGTTCCAGATGGATTCTGTAATGGATACTTCACCGGCCCAGCCTTTTTCGAAAACGTAGTCTACAGTGGAGCTGCCGGGCTCAGATACGTATCGTTTAACTATCGCGCTGCTATCGAGGTAGATCTTCAGCAATATGTCTTCCCCTCATCCTCTGGATGAGATCTTCTGACGGTGGGCCTTGGAGCCCCGGTCTACTATGCTTCACATCCACGGGGGAGAAGACGGCTTTTACATCCACGCCCATTCCCTTGAAGGCTTCCTCAATGTCCCTCTCTGCCGGCGAGTTTCGAAGAAGGCTTTCAACCTCTTTGCTTAGCATCCTTAAGGTTCCATGCCTTCCCAGAACAGCCTCTTTGAACCTCATCCATAGTTCCTTATCTATGTAGAGGCTAACCTTTTTCAAGTATACCACTAAAGATCTTAACTTGTAAACTGGCATATAAGCTTATCCTCACATTCCCTCAGAAGAAGACCTCCTCTCTAATAACCATATGGAAAGAAGAGACGTCGAGATTCGAAACGATAATCGGACGTCAATTCATTGGAAGACAGGCCCTCGCCGAGCATCAAAACTGTCTAAGGTAGACTCAACCAAAGCCGTGGTGGAGGATACCAACAGGAGGAAGCTGAAACCCCAGAATTACCGAAGGGAACATCCCATATGGAAAGTTTATTTCATCCCATGGATTCATGGATTAAGGGATTAACCCAGGCCTGTACCAGGATAACTTAATCTATAGATAACATGGATTCTACGAAGTGGATTCAGCGCATATGTTATAGGTAAGAGGTATGAGTTGATTGAGTCATGTGGGTTCAGCTGAGGCCTTAAGGATCATTAAGAAGCTCTTCTCCAAGAGAAGGAGGGGCCCGAACGGAGATGCGTTCCATCTCTTGGTTGCTACGATACTTTCACAGAATACCAACTGGAGGAATGTGGAGAAGGCTTTGAATAACCTTGAGGCTCATGGACCCGTGACGCCTGAAGCCTTCGTGGAGGCTGGATCGGAGGAGCTGAAGACGCTTATCAGGCCGGCTGGCCTCCACAGGGTTAAAGCTGTAAAGCTTGTGGAGGCCTCCAAGTTCGTCAAGGAGAAGCTTCAGGGGGATCTAGAGGGTATCCTTAAGCTTCCATTAGGTGAGGCTAGGAGCATCCTCATGGAGATCCCCGGAGTAGGCCCTAAGACCGCCGACGTACTTTTAGCCTTCGCGGGTGGAAGAGATGTCGTACCTGTAGACACCCATATAGAAAGGGTTTCGAAGCGTCTAGGCCTCGTAAGAGAAAGTGCAGGATACGAGGAGGTTAAGGCTGGGCTTGAGATGCTCATATCGGCTTCGGAGAGGAGGATGATGCATCTAGCCCTCATAGAGTTCGGCAGAGAGTTCTGCAGGGCATTAAGGCCTAGATGTCGAGAATGCCCCATCAACCAGCTGTGTCCGTCTAGGAGGATCGAATAGTATGGATGCTCTTGAAAAGGCGGTGACGGGCGCTGAACAGGGTCTCTGCTCAAGCTTTATTTTTGATTCCATGAATCATTTAATCTTATATATCTTCTATTTGTGAGTGGCTTAATCATTGGAGGCCATGTTTGTAGGGAGTGCGAGGCTTGAACCCCGTCTATGAGGAGGCTAGGATGGAGCTTATGGGGCGCCTCGAGGGTTTAAAGGGCGGTCCAAGAGTTGCGGCGATGCCAGATTTTTTCGTGGACCACTTCGTATACTTTGAAGGGTGCGCCTCCAGGTTTGAGGAGGAGTTCAGGGATGTGATATCTAGGGGCGGTGGGGATATGCCCCATACCCTTCAGGAGATCCATAAGGGGGGTAACGCTGCCAACATGTCCTATGCAATTTCAAGGTTTGGCGGCGAGGCTGTGCTCATAGCTAGGACTAGCAGTTTAGGCTTAGCTTTACTTGGATACTTCTTTGAGGGGGAGAACGTGGATCTATCCAGGGTAAAAGGTGACGGAAGGCTTGCGGTAAGCACCCAGCTGGAGCTAAGGGACGCCGGTAGAGTGGTCAACGTCATGATAGGGGATTGGGGTTCCGTCTCGGATTTCGGGCCTGAACTATTGACGGAGGATGATTACAGGGCTATTATAAAATGCAGCAATGGATGCGTAGTTAACTGGTCTGAGAACCTGAGGGGCACCGACCTCGCCGAATCCGTCTTCTCAAGGCTTGAAGGATCAGGGGCGAGAAGGTTCTTCGATCCAGGGGATCCCTCCACGAAGCCCGGAGAGGTGGAGGCATTGTTTCAGAGGGTTCTTAGGAGAGGCCTGGTAGATCACCTAAGCCTCAACGAGAGCGAGGCCCGCCGAATCGCTGTTGAGGCGGGGATATCCCTAGGAGAGAACTTGGAGGGCTTGAAACATGACTTAAGGAGGCTTTGGGAGACCGTTACTGGGGGAATCCTAGATATTCACACCTCGGATTATTCCGCTACGATGGTCGATGGAGAGACCTATTTGTGTCCTACGTTCAGAGTTGAGCCTCTGAGGGCTACGGGTGCTGGAGATGTATGGAACGCCGCCTCTATTTGGGCTGTGCATATGGGCTTAAGTCCCTTGGAGAGGATTATGTTCGCCAACGCCGCCGCCGGATTATATATATCGAGGAGGAGGGCTGAACCCCCAGGGCTAGAGGAGGTTAGAGCCGCCCTATCCCATCTGAAACTTAAGGATTAACGAGGTCAGAGTTGTCGTTGGGAAACGTTAAGTAGGGTTAACCTGAGTCATTATTTATTTACCATTGGATGATTTAACCTGTGTGAGGGGATCGCCTGATTGGCTATTGGTAAGGAGGATTTCAAGTTCTACGACTTGGACAGAGAGGCTTCAGGAGATATAAACCTCGTCTTCCCAGGCTGGAGGGACGAGGGGGAGAAGGTGGCCTTCATAAGTCCACACGACGACGACGCTATATTAGGTGCTGGATACCTGATTCAAGCCGTCCAGGCCTTCAATGGAGAACCCTATGTGGCGGTTATATGCGATGGTAGATGCGGCTATACTCGTCCAGAGGATGGCCCAGGCATCGTGGAGCGGAGGAGGAGGGAATGCATCGAGGCCTATAGGGTTTTAGGCTTATCGCTGGAACATCTGGCGAGATTCGAGATTCCAGACTTCAGCCTGGGAGCATACATGGAATGGCTTCTCCCAGGTGGTGAGAAAGGGGTCTTCGAAGGCCTCCTCAGGATACTCCGGAGATGGAGAGTTACGAGGATGGTGGTTCCAAACGATTACAGGGAGCACCCGGACCATCTCGCAGCCTCTCTTACAGCCTCCTATGTTGGACCACAGGTGGGAGACCCCATCCTGCCTGACTGGGGAGCACCCGCAAAGGTTGAGAGTTTCCTGAAATACTCTGTCTGGGCGGATTTCAACCCCTTAGAGGCAGGGGACTTGGCCTTGAAGGCTTCCTGGAGGGTTGAGGAGAAGGTGAGAGAGGCTCTCTCAGAGTTTGAAAGCCAGAGGACCGTGATAAAGGATCTATATAGGCTTAGGGATGAGAGGAGACTTGGAGACAAGGGTCTAGAGGTCTACAGAAGGTTCGATCCTAGGCCTAGGATGAATCTTGAACCTTACAAGGATAGGGTCATGGAGATAGATGAGATTGAAGGCTAGGGGATGCGACCTGGCTTTACCTTTACCTGAGGCGGAGTATCAGGATAGACGAGCATGGCTTGAAGATGTGATGGAGCAGCTGGGGCTACAAGGAATCGTAGCCCTGGGATCCCATGTATCCTATTTAACCGGCTATCCTAGACATGGCGAAGCATTGTATATGCAGTCCAGGGGCGAGGATGGAGTTCTTCTCACCCCATGGAGCCGATCATACTTGGAGGAAGAGGGGTGGCGAATATTCTGCGGCGAAGTTGTACAGGTGGATGACTTATACCCGTCGAACAGGCTTAGCCTAAACCCGGATTACAAGGGAGTATTGAAGGCTCTAGACGTTTTGGGGCAAGGGAAAGTTGGGTTAGCCCGTGGATTCCATGTGGATCCAATGCTATTCGAGGCTTTAATGGAGTATCTAAGGCCTGGAAGCGTTCTAGAATGCTCTGAGAGGCTTTGGATGGCTCGGATGATTAAGAGTATGAGGGAGAGGGAGATCCTTAAGGCAGCCTTCTACGCGGTATCGGATTCCCTAAACGAGGGGGTTAAAGCTGTGGAGGAAGGCGCAACCAGGGGAGAAGTTGCGGGCCTGATAGCAGATAACCTTTACTTACATGGGGTAGACGCTTTGTCAGGGTTTTCCTCTGCGGGTTCAGGCTTTAACCTCGGCGCATTATGCTACCCGGAGGGGGAGGATACCGCCCTAAAGAAGGGAGAGGCTGTAGTCCTCCAGGTGGGATGCCAACTTTACGGCTACCATGTTGAAGCCTCCAGATCCACAATAGTAGGCGGAGAAGGCTCATCCACCCTTGTGGAGGGGTTAAATGTACTCTACGAATCCGTTGAGGCAGCTTCCCAGGCGATGGCCCCCGGGAGAAGCCTGAGAGAAGTCCACGAAGCCATTAATGAGGTTCAGGGGGAGCGTTGGAGGAGCCGTATCAAGGGGTTCATCCACTCCACCGGTGTGGAGGCCTTGGAGCCGCCTATCTCAAGGATCGATGAGCCGCCGGCCGGCGGAGTCCTCCAAGAAGGAATGATCCTGGGCCTCGACCTCTCCGCCTTGCCCGAGCCTGGAAAGGGAATCCTAAGGATTAAGGATGGATTCCTCATCCTCGAAGACGGCGCTGAGAAGCTTGTAACAGGAATAATATCGGATCCCCCAAGGCCTAGGATCCATAGGAGAAGAACCTAGGAGTAAAACGGGACCAATTATTTAATGGTTATTAAACTATTAATTACTAATTATTAACCATTTTTTATATGGCTTAGTTGGAGGCTTCCTCGATATGGACTTCTTTGAGGCTGTAAAGGGGAGGAGGAGTATCAGATCCTTTAGGGACGATCCTGTGAGCGACGAGGTTCTCATGAGGGTTCTCGAGGCTGCCCAGTGGGCTCCATCGGCAGGGAACCTTCAGGCCAGAGACATAGTAGTCGTTAAGGATCCGAGGGTTAAGGAGAGGCTTGCCAGGGCTGCCCTGGGGCAGTGGTTCATGGCTGAAGCACCCGTGAACATTGTGATATGCGCTAACCTGGAGAGATCTGCCTCCAGATACGGGGAACGCGGCAGGAGATTCTACGCTTTGATGGATGCCGCCGCGGCTGTGGAGAACCTCATCCTCGCAGCCCATGCTCTAGGCTTAGCCTCCTGTTGGATTGGAGCCTATCGGGATGAGGAGGTTTCCGAAATATTGGGATTACCTGAATGGGTTAAACCCGTGGGGATAATACCCCTAGGATACCCCGGGGAGAAAGTTTATCCCACCCCGAGGATATCCGTTGAGAAGATAACGTTTCAGGATAGATACGGCCTTAAGTGGAGGCCTGAAGCCTAATGGATGAATGGATCCGAGAACCGCGGGGAGCCATTTCCACGGAGCCCATCATAACTGGGAAGGTGATTTAGCCTTGGCTTTGAGTATTCCAGCATTGGATACCGGTCGTGAGCAGTGTAGGATAATAGGGTTTATCCGGAGCGCCGTGGAGGAGACGGGCGTTAGAGGGGTTGTCCTAGGCCTCAGCGGCGGAGGGGACAGCTCAGGC
>JAWBPF010000011.1:19316-27107 GCA_038825355.1 Bathyarchaeia archaeon | reverse complement strand
CTCCCCGGGATAATCTCCGGAGCCCTACTCATGTTCATCCTAGGCCTAACCGAGTTTATAACGAGCATGATCCTAGTAACCCTTTCAAATATGACGTTGCCCGTAGCCCTCTACAACTCTATAAAGACGTATCTTACTCCCATTCTCTCATCAGCCTCGACCATCTACATAGTAATCGCCGTATTCACGGTTTGGCTTGTGGATAGGATAATAGGACTAGAGGAGTACATGAAAATAATATAAAGTTAATGCAGAGACAGAGACATTTAAAAGAGGAGAGACATAAGACCTGCCCAGAATAGTAAACCATATAGGGATAATGAATATTGAAGGGAGACCTTTATGGCTTAGATGCCTTACTGTAAACTTTTATATGGAATGAGATCTTCAAGTTGAAACTCGATGGTTGCCAATGTATAACGTGAAGTCATTATTCATGAACAGGAAGGTACTGCTGGGTATCTTCGCATTCATGGTTATAGCAGTCGCCGCTACTGCCAGTTACCCCTGGCATTCTAGAACCGGTAGAGGGAGGCTCACCGTAGCGACTACTACAAGCCTTTATGATACTGGGCTCCTTGATGAAATCGAGGTTAACTTCGAGGAGAAACACCCTATAGACTTATGTTTTATACCCGTTGGGACAGGCTTAGCCTTCGAGCATGCCCGGAGGGGGGATGCTGACCTAACATTGACCCATGACCCATCTAGAGAATTCTCATTTCTAGCGGATGGATACGGCCTATGCAGGAAGGCAATAGCCTATAATTTCTTTATGATAGTGGGACCAGCCGAGGATCCTGCTGGGGTAGAGGATCTAGCTCCAACACATGCTTTAGCTGAGATAGTGGAGGCGGGTAGGAGAGGTGTCTGCAAATGGGTTTCCCGAGGAGATGGATCAGGGACACATATGAAGGAGAAGGAGCTTTGGAGTAGGGCTGGCTTCAACTGGGAAAGCCTAAGGATTGAGTCATGGTACTTTGAGGCTGGCGCAGGGATGGGAGAGACGCTTCAGATAGCTGAAGAGAGATCTGCATATACCCTCTCAGACTCAGGGACATATCTGAAGTATCATGGGGAGGGTATAATATCGTTGAAGGCCTTAATATCTAGGGGAGGAGAATTACTCAACGTTTATAGCGTTATAGCGGTGAATCCAAGCCTGCACACCGAGGTAAACTTTGAGGAGGCGATAACCTTCATAAAGTTCCTAGTCTCAGAGGAGGGGCAAAAGATGATCGATCAATACGGCAGAGACATCTACGGTGAAAGCCTCTTCCATCCAGCGGCTAAACTCCTCAGAGGAGAGGGGGACGAGTCTACAATTCGATGGATCGAGGAGGAGGCCCTCTTCAACGGCATGGAATGCCCTAAAGAATACTGGGATAATCATCCAGAACTTTATGAGTAAGGGGAGATTTATGGGGTTTACACCATGGGTATGGAGATCATTCAAGGACTCATCGAGGCTCTTAGGCTCATCCTATCCGGGGATCGGACCGTGATGGAGATCTCCGCTAGGAGTGTGGCTATATCAGGGGCCGCTACGCTGCTTTCAGCGGTATGGGGTGCTCCAATCGGGATACTCCTAGGCCTGAAGGAGTCCCGCTGGAAACTCTTCATTAGAGGCATCTTCAACTCCCTATTAGCTTTACCAACTGCAGCCATAGGACTATCCCTCTACCTCCTCTTCTCAAGATCTGGACCACTAGGCTTCCTCCATCTACTATATACACCTACTGCAATAATAGTCGGGCAATCCATACTGATAACCCCGATAGTGGTCAGCTTCACCGCCTCCGCTGTTGAGGCTGTAGATCCTGAGATCAAGGATCTAGCTAGGACTCTTGGAGCATCTGAGAGTCAAGTCTCCCTCGTCACCCTGAAGGAAGCTAGGAATGGCTTCTTTCTGGCCATAATGGCTAGCTTCAATAGAGCCATAGCCGAGTTAGGCGTGGCTCTAATGCTTGGAGGAAACATACGCGGAGTAACGAGGGTCCTGACAACGGCTATAGCCCTGGAGACTGGGAGGGGGGAGATAACCCTGGGGATAGCCCTCACAGTCATACTCCTAACCGTAGTAATCATATTGAACTTTACGATCGACATGGTTCGAGGAAGGATGGGTTGAACTCCTTTCTGAGACTCAGGAATATAAATAAAAGTTATGGGGGAGTAGCAGCCCTAGAAGACGTGAGCTTAGATATCGATGAGGGAGAAGTCCTCGCCGTCGTGGGCCCAAACGGATCTGGAAAAACAACTCTACTCAAAATAATGGCGGCGATGGAGACCCCTACCAGTGGGGAATACTACTTTAAGGATATGAAGGTCGATGAAGATAATGCCCGCATAGTAAGGGCTAGGAGCACTATGGTTTTTCAGAGGCCCATAATGCTACACACAACAGTATATGGAAACATTGAATATGGACTTAAGTTGAGGGGTCTCTCCAGATCTGAAACAGGGGAGAAGGTTAAAGAGGCTTTAAGACTTGTAGGCCTCCAGGGATACGAGAGGCGGTCGGCTAATAATTTATCCGGAGGTGAGCGGCAGAGGGTCTCAATAGCCAGGGCCCTAGCCTTAGATACCGAACTCCTACTCTTAGATGAGCCGACTGCGAACCTGGACCCTAAGAGTATCTCTATAATCGAGGAGGTTATCTCCCAAACCAGCAAGGATAAGGGAACTACCGTAATAATAGCCTCCCATAATTTATTTCATGTAGAGGCTATAGCCCGGAGGGCGGCCCTTCTCCTAAACGGGAGAATGATGAAACTGGGGACCCCTAGTGAAGTCATCGGATTCGCCTCTATGGAGTTAGCTGAGTTCGCCAGGCTTGAGAACGTTTTCTCAGGGAGAGCGGAGCCGTTAGAGTACGGCGGATCCATCATAGACATAGGAAATAATATCTGGATAGAAACAGCTTCAAAAGCTTCAGGGAAAGCCCTAGCCTATATTAGGCCAAGTGAGATAATCGTGTCCAGGACTCCGATCATTTCAAGTGCCCGGAATGCTCTCTCCGGAAAAGTAACCGGGATCTCCGACCTAGGATCTAAGATTAAATTAAAGGTTGACGTAGGTAGAGAATTCACCGTTCAGATAACTAAGAGGTCATTCATTGAGATGGGGATTAACCTAGGCTCCCAGATTCACATAACCTTCAAAGCCTCATCGGTACGTCTCATTTAAGGCTGTATGAACGGAAAGCACTGATGCCTTAGGATCAAATATGATGACCCAAAAAATAATTTAAAGTAGATTACCGTCGAAGATAAATATATATAACTGAATTAATCTCCATATTTTGTAGGCTGTCACGTCCGTGTTAAGGGTGTGCTTCATTTATGAGCCTTATTTCCTCTTATTTTGATGTCTCTGGTAATGCTGTGATGAGCTTCATTAAGGGAAGTTCTATACTTTTGGCTGGGGCTCCTGGAACGGGTAAGACCGTTTTCTCCACTCAGTTCGTGGTCAACGGCGTGAAGGTTGGTGAGCCGGGCGTATACGTTACCTTTACGGAGCCAAAGGCTTTCTTCATCGAGAACCTTTCCAGACAGCTAGGTGTTGATCTTAAAAAGTTTGAAGATGAGGGTAAACTGAAAATTTTAGATATGACAGCTTTAGGAGGTGGAGGTGTATCGGTCCTCCTAGATGCGATAATAGATTCTGTCGAGTCTCTAAGTGCTAAGAGGCTGGCGATAGACAGTTTCTCAGCCTTAACGAACGTCATTAGGGATACTTCAGAGGTGAGGGAGCTCATCCACACGGTTCTCGGAAGAATAGTTAGAGGAATGGATTGCACGACTATAATTACACTTGAGAGGACGATCGGTAGAGATGGATCCTACTATGGAATGGAGGAGTTCATAGCAGATACCGTAATAATCCTCCATAAGAGGTTTATAGAGGGGCGAGTTTTAAGGGAGATGGAGATCTTGAAGAACCGGGGGACCGGCATCGCTCGTCCACTAATCCCGTACACGTTACATGGAGGATTTAAGGCCTTCGATCCATATATGGAGTGGATGGAGAAGGAGCCTTCAGGATTCAAGCCTGTCAAGAGGAGAGTAGGCTTCCTATCCACCGGATTTGAAGACTTGGATTGCCTTCTCGGCGGCGGATTACCTCAGAGGAGCTACTCCACCCTTGAAGTAGGATCCGAAGTTCCTCTGCCTATCCTACGTATTTTAAGGCCGATGATAGTCAATGCATTAAATCAGGGGCATGGCGTGTTCCTTCTTCCACCGATGGGGATGAGCGCCTCCCAATGTAGAGAGAGCATCAAACCTTACATCAAAACTGACATACTTGATAGTAGGATGAGGATAGTGGACTACGGCCCTGAGATCAAGGAGCCTTACTGTGTTAGATTGGAGGGAGCTAATATTAACGGCGACTTCTGGCAGATCTGGAAAACCCTTGAGCAACTCCGGGACGCCACCGGGAGGAGTGTATTATCGGTCATAGGCTTCGACACGGTCGAGTATATATACGGCCTTGATGAGGGATTAAAGATTTTAGGCTTCGACCTTTCGACCATTCGGAACATGGGAGATATCAGGGTAAACTTGATAAGACCATCAGCCAAGATGAGGGCCCAACTCGTAGAGGCATCTGATATTTACATAATTTTAGACGAAGTCTACGGCTCTCTAATACTCTACGGCTTGAAGCCTAGAACGCCTATTTACAATCTAGATATATCATATCGAGACGGCGTCATGGAATCCATGCTGATACAGATGGCTTGAGGAGATGGTTGAGGAGTCTAAGGAAGTGAATGAAGTAGATAAGGCATTATTGGAGTCGATCGATGAAGGGCTGCTTGCCCTAGGGGTAAACGTCAGGCAGGTTTTATACCTCCACCTTGAGAGACATTACAAAGTGGGGCGTGACGATATCCCTAAGAAGGTTGAGGATCTACATGAAGTCCTAGAAGAGTTATTAGGGGATGGGGGAGGAGTACTCGAGAAGTTTATAGCTAGAAGATTTTATTCTAGGCTCGGCTTAGACTTCGTAGATCATAAAGGATGGACTCTAACCGATTATGTGAGTAGTGCAAGAAAAATTTGTAGGGAGAAATGAATGCCCACTCTGAAAAGGTTATTGTTAATTTCCTGAAAATTCCTCAATTTTAAGATGTCTTAGCTATTCTTCCAGGATCGTCATCCTACCCGGATCGATGGTTATGTAGACTCTGTCGCCAACCTTAGGGTTAAGAGGGAGATTGCTCGCCGTTACAGCCTTTAAGGTTAAGCCTTCAGTCAAGGCTACTTCGTAGATGATGTCTGGCCCTTCGAATACCTCGCCTATTATCCTCCCCTCGAAGAGGTTATCCTCCTCTTCGAATATGGGCTTCACAGCCTCCGATATGATTACGTCTTGGGCCTTGATGGCTAAATGTACTCTATCCATCTTTTTCTCCAGGGAAGGAATCCTGACCTTGATCTTATGAGAAATCTCCGCGTAGTAACCTTTCTCATCAGCTTTTAGATGACCATTAAGTATATTCGTCAGTCCCATGAAGCTTGCCACAAAGGCGGTTTTAGGTTTGAAGTAGACTTCCCTTTTGAATCCTTTCTGCTCTATCCTTCCATCCCTCATCACCATTATCTCATCGGCTAATACTAAGGCTTCCCTCTGATCATGGGTCACTAGGAGGGAAGTGGCGTTCAACTCGTCGTGGAGCTTCCTCATCTCCATCTGCATCTCATCCCTAAGCTTCCTATCCAATGCGCCGAAAGGCTCATCCAAAAGGAGTATGGACGGCTTAAACACTAGCGTCCTCGCTAGGGCAACCCTCTGCCTTTGACCCCCGCTTAATTCATGAATCCTTCTATCTTCAAGGCCCGAAAGCCTCACTATTTCTAGGATCTCCTCCACTTTATCATTAATTACTGAGGGATCGAAGCGCTTCATCTTGAGTGGGAAAGCCACATTATCATATACCGTCATATGAGGGAATAGTGCTAGGTTCTGAAAGACCATACCCACGTTACGCTCATAGGGAGGTTTATCGTTCACTAATTCGCCGTCTATATAGATTTCCCCCTCGTCAGGTTTGATAAACCCCGCTATCATCATGAGGAGAGTGCTCTTCCCAGAGCCGCTCGGACCCAGGATTACGAGAAACTCTCCTTTATCGACATGAAAGTCGACATGGTTTACAGCCAGCACATCCCGAAACCTCTTAGTCAAACCCTCAACCTCTACAACTCTATGAGCCAAACGTCTCCTGCTCCTTATTAGCTTCTCAATCATCGTTTCTCAATTATCATTAACTGCCCATTTCAAATTCCGAAAAAGCTTTTCAATCCTGGTATCTCCCCTTTTCTTGAGGGTTTCAGTTCTAGGGATTTTGAGATAGCCATTCCGAGGGCTCGAAAAGCGGATTCCCATGAATGATGGGGGTCCCTTCCACTCAGAATCCTTAGGTGGATGGTCGAGCTCCATCCTTGGGCTAAGCCCTCTATAAAGGTAGTCAAATCCCACCTAGATGAATCCTCAACCCTTTCAGCCAATCCCCCTTCACATGTAGCATCTACATATGCATTAACTCTTCCCTCGATGGAGACCACAACTAAAGAGAGGGCTTCATCTAGAGGGGCATGGGCAAACCCTACACAGTTTATCCCTAACTCCTCTATACGCTTCCTCGACAACTCCTTCAAGGCAGATCCCAAAGTTATTCCAGAGTCTTCAGCTATCATATGGGATAGCCGCCTATCCGCCTCCACGTCGAGCCTTATCGTTAGGCAGCCCCATCGACCAATAGTCTCTATCATATGGTCTAAAAACGTATAGCCGGTGCTGGGTTTAGATTCCCCAGACTTTAAGGCTAGCTCAACCTCCACCATGGATTCCCCTGTCCTACGTTGCACCACTACCTCTTCTGTGCTCACTTTTTTAATCGTTAACCCCATGCTAGACAACTTATATTACCTAGAACAGTAAGCTAATAAAACGATATAATAAGATTACGGGTTGAATAGTGTTGAGGATAATCCATATATCCGAGCTAAGCCCTGAGGATAAGGCTAAGCTGATGATGAGATCCCAGGCCGCCATCCAAGAGTACGTTGATGAGGTTAGACGAATCGTAGATGACGTGAAGGAGTATGGGGATGAAGCCATAATTAAGTATACGGAAAAACTTGATGGAGTGAAGCTCAACATAGATAGGCTTGAAGTCTCGGATGAGGACTTCAAAAAGGCTGAGGGAAAGGTAAGCCCCAGCCTATTGAAGGCGATAGAACATGCGATAGAGAACCTAAGGAGGTTCCATAGGGAGCAGATGCCTAAAAGAATATGGTTCACCAAGATTGAAGAAGGGATCCATGTAGGCCTTCAAGCCTCGCCTTTGGCTAGGGTAGGACTCTACATCCCCGCCGGTAAGGGCAGATTTCCATCCGTCGTACCTATGCTAGGCGTGCCCGCTAAGATCGCAGGAGTAGATGAAGTAGTTTTATGCACTCCCCCGATCGATGGTTTCGGGGATCCAGCCACTCTACTAGCAGCTAGACTCCTAGAGATAGATAAGGTCTTCAGAGTAGGAGGCGTACCCGCAATTGCTGCTATGGCCTACGGTACTCAGGCGATACCTAAGGTTGACAAGATAGTAGGTCCAGGCGGAACCTACGTTTCGGCGGCCAAGATGCTCGTCAGAGACTATGTAGCACTTGGAACACCAGCGGGTCCAAGCGAAGTCATGGTTTTAGCGGATGAATCAGCGAATCCCCGAATAGCAGCAGCTGAAATCCTCTCGGAAGCAGAGCATGGCCCCGATTCCCC
>JAWBPF010000011.1:0-19306 GCA_038825355.1 Bathyarchaeia archaeon | reverse complement strand
TTAACCGAGAGATCACGAGGCTTCTACCCTTAATCCCAGAGTGGAGGAGACGTTTCGCTATTGAGGCTTTAGAGAAGTATGGAGCCATCATCGTATGCAGGGATATGGAAGAGGCTATAAACTTCGTAAACGAATACTCCCCTGAACATCTACTAATCCTCACGGCTGACCCGTTGAGCGTCTGCACGAGGGTTAGGAACGCTGGAGCTGTCTTCCTCGGACCCTACTCCTCCGTCTCTGCTGCCTGCTATCTCACAGGCTCAAACGCCATACTGCCTACAGGCGGGCTCGGGAAGGCCTACTCCGCCACCACCGTATATGATTTCCTGAGGTTCCAATGCGTGGAATTCGTGGATGTGAAGGGGCTAAAGCATGTGCTGAAGGATTTAGAGATCTACGCCGATTACGAAGGGTTTCCAGCCCACAAGCTCGCCGCCAGTATCAGGTTCCCCTAAACCTTAACTCCACAGCCTTCCCATGCTGGGGGAAACCCTCGTATTCTGCGAGCCCGGTTACCGTTTCCCTGAGCGATCGAAGCCCCCTACGGTCCAGGAACGTGAAGTCAGCCTTCTTCATGAAATGATCCACGGAGAGCGAGGAGTGAACCCTAGCCCCCTGGCCTGTGGGGAGGATATGGTTAACCCCGGCTGCGTAGCATCCCACGCTCGAGGGGGAGTATTCACCTAAATATATGCTTCCCGCATTCCTGATCCTCTTCAGGGTGTGGAAGGGATCCTCAGCGATTATCTCCAAATGCTCCACGGAGTATTCGTTTACGAAGTTTATAGCCTCTTCCATATCCCTGCATACGATGATGGCTCCATACTTCTCTAAAGCCTCAACAGCAAAGCGGCGTCTGGGGATGGGCTCGTCTGGAAGTTCTCCGATAAGTTTCTCCACCTCCCTTTGCACCTTCTCAGCCAGCCGCATAGAGGTCGTAACTACGATTCCAGCCGAGTCTGAGCCGTGCTCGGGCTCTATCAGTAGATCCGCAGCCACGTAGACTGGATCCGCCGATTCATCGGCTAGGATCAAGTTTTCACTTGGGCCCGCTATGAACTCTATCTCCACATTCGAGTATATAGAGGCAAGTTTCTTAGCTGCGGCTATCCATATCCCGCCGGGACCCACTATCTTATCCACCCTCGGTATCGTCTGGGTGCCGAAGGCCATAGCAGCTATAGCTTGGGCTCCTCCAACCTTGTATATGTTCCTGACCCCTAGTATATCGGCGGCGACTAGGGTTGCGTCATCCACCTCCCCATTAGGCTTTGGAGGAGTACACATATGGATCTCCTCCACTCCTGCCACCTGTGCTGGAATGACAGCCATTAAGGCTGTGGAGGGGAAGGATCCCCTGCCCCCAGGTACGTATACGCCCACGGAGTGTATGGGGGTGGCTATCTGTCCAAGGATTACGCCATCGTCCACCTCCATGAACCAGGAGCTGCACGGCTTTTGGGCCTCATGAAACCTCCTTATGTTCCTTGCAGCGTGCAGTAGGTATCCTCTAACCTTGGATGGGAGCCTCTCCTTAGCTTTCTCAAATTCCTCATCCCTCACTTTTAGATCCTTTATTTCCGCTCCATCGAATCGTAGAATATATTCCTTTAACGCTTCATCCCCCCGCCTCCTAACCTGGTCTATTATCTCCATCACTTTATCCGAGATCTGAGAGATCTCCATCAGGGATCTCTTCTTCAGCTGCTCCAGCTTATCCTTCGGGATCTCATCGAGCCCATAGATGGGAATTACAGGCAACCCCAAACCTCCTTTAACCTTCAGCCTCCTATACCCCATTTAATTAGGGAGTTTTAAGATTTAAATGTAAACGGGAGGGCTTAATCTCACATCCCCATCTAAACCTATCTTGGAGGTTTAGGCTTTGGTCAGGTTATTTGGCGTGGATTATGATAGAGAGAGGCTTTATAGGAGGGTTTGGGACCTCAGCCAGTTAGGCGGCGTTAAATATTATGAGTTGAAGGATTGAAATCCGAAGGGAGTTGAGGCCGTAGACTTCGGAACCGGTAGCGGATTGATTCACTGTTCTGCCTGGGAGGGGCATGGATATATCCATGCCGATTTAAAGGGCATACCCTTATGCTGGAGGTCCCATACGGGGAGATGTGGCGCCATGCTTCTATGATCTCGAAGGCCTTGGATAGCTGAGAAGCTTCTACGGAGGCCTTCTAATTACGTGTGGGTTGACGAATGTGGGGCCCCATTCGAGGATGAAGGCTTGGCCCTGGGATTGCATGGGAGAGCCTCCAACATACCTGCGAGGGGAGTCGCCTTCGGTGATAGATGGAGGATGACGATTACATCCTGTGGGCTAAGGGAATTGTCAAGGAAGCCTCGGTCTTCGGGGAGAGCCTCTCCCTTGAACGTTTAATAGAGGCGAGGCTTGGCGGGAAGAGTATACATATCACCGATAAGGTGGGGAACCTAGGCTTCTCGAGGACTCTCCATATGATCCTCTACCATGTGAACATAGGCTTCCCAGTGGTGGATAGGGGTTCGATGATCATCGCCCCCGTATTGGATATGAAGCCTAGAGATGGAGGGGCTGAGGAGGGGGCTGAGGAATACAATAGATTCAGTGATCCACCCCCGAGGTTTAAAGAGAAGGTATACTACCTTACCATGAAGGAGGATAGGGATGGATACGTCTACGCTGCGATAGTAAACTGGGAATTTATGGATGGGGAAGGAATCGGGGTCTGTGAAATATAAGAGGTCGCAGCTGGACTATTTCATAGAGTGGAAGATGATGGGTGAAGGCATATACGTAGTTGGAATGGAGCCTGCAAACGCAAGGTGGAGAGGAGGGAGAAGATGCGTAATGATGGAACCCTTAAGTTCCTGGATCCAGGAGAGGAGAGGATCTACAAACTTGAAATAGGCGTACTAGCCTCCAACTCGGAGATAGCCTCCATGGAGAGGTTAATCAACGGGATACTCGAGAGGAGGTAATCTCGGAGGCTTGTCTTTAAATAAGGAAGATAGCCATATCCTTGGTTGTGCAAATGCTATGAGGAGATTTGATCGGGCGATCCTAATTGTATGGATCCTGTCCATTATTATGGGGGCTGTAGAGCTTGATGTTGCGAAGGCGGCTACCGGTCAATGTTATCCCAGCAAACCTACCTACCAGTTCGGAGAGATCATCGTAATCGTGCTCAGTACGCCCACCGGGATCAATGACTCAAGGATAGTTACATATCTGCCCAACGGTCAGATGATTAGCTTTAATATTGGAAAAGTCGGCATAGGGATCTGGCAGTATCATATCGGTCCAGCAGCCCCTCCAGTTGGAAGGAGGATGGTGATGTTGATGGACGGATCAACCATACTATTTACAAGCTATTATGATGTGGTTGAACCCTTAATCCCTCCCGCACCTGAAATGACCGTTAAAACCGTAACGAAGTATCAAATTCAAACCCTTACTACGATAAAAACTACAACTGTCGCCCAATTCATTACGGAGGAAGTGATAGAAGAGGTTACTCGAACTCTCGTATCCACAGTAACCATCGGGCAGCCCTCACCTATAAAATCCATCTACGCTGTTGGGTTAGTTATAGCCTCCCTTACGGCCGTAATAGTGTCTCTCGTTGTGAGGATATTTAGGAAGGAGCGACCCATAACGCAGTAAGAAGAAATATATCACCTGTCGCAGATAATCTTCATTATTTTAATTGGTTCAGTTAATAGGAGGGGTTATTTAGGCTATTCGTCCTTCGATTTTTCGGAGTTTCTGGTATACTTCGAAACCTCGAAAAATGTATACCTTAATTTATTACTAAAATATTAACATAGATTTATACTAATATTATATATAAAATCATATGTCACCTCCAGAAAATTGGAAGGCCCGCATCACTTCTAAAAAATGGAGGGCATGAGTTAGGTAGCTCCACCGTCTGTAGGAGCCATTTAACTTCCTCACATGAGAGATAATTATTAAAATGAGTTTCACGTTTTAATAAGCTCGAGCTTATTCCGTCAAGCCAAACGAAATCATAGATTTACTTTTTCGAAATTAAATCATGTATGGGATTCGATATTCAGAAGCCTCTCTTTCAATCGAGGACGGAGGTATTTTATTTAACTTTATAATTCCCAGCCTGAAAGTTTTTATATTCATTATTCTGAAAAGATTTAGTTTTTCTCTTGAAATGTCTTCCCGTCTCTTATTCTTATAAAGTTTAGAATACATTTATTGCAGCGTCAAATGATGGGGATTGTCGAACAAAAACAGAGGGGGAGAGTCCAATTCTTATAACGAGTAGAATATCGTTCCCAAGGATACGTAACGTTGTTTTGAGTCCCTAATGCGTTCCAGGTTTCAATTTCGTTACCATGTTGAGTTTGCTGCTTTCTCCGGCAATTTTTCAATGTTGATGGCATCGATCCCTTCTAATCGAGCTATTTTAATAAGTCTTTCATCCCCACTCAGCAGAACGTCGCACTTTCCTTTTGATGAAGCGATTTGTAATGCATCTGAAGCGTAAATATGATGTTTTAAAACCATCAGCCAGGAGTCTACTAGATTGGTATGAGTCAGGGGCACCACGTGGAGTCCTCCAAGTTTAGATAATTTAATAGTTTCGGATAGGAAATATAGTATTATTCTCCTTAAATCTTCCTCTGTTAAGAATCCTTCCTTGCTATACCTATCAAATACTCCGAGGACCTCGCCTATATTCCAAATGGAGAAGGAGATTTCAACCCTTCCCATCTCAGCATCATCGAATACGGCATCCACGGCTTCACTTCCAACTTCCCTTACATATCTTTTAACGATCGCGCTTGAGTCTAAGTAGATGTGTTTCACGCTCATCCCTCATCTCCCTAACCTTAGCACCTGCAGAAGTCCTAACCACGGGCCTCTTTTCTTTTAACTCCCTAGACGAGAGATAAGAAATCTCCAGATCCATTTTTTCGGCAAACCCTTCAATTATGGATAGGGTGTTAAATGTTTTTAGCGCCTCTTCGACAGCTGAGCTAAGCTTTTTAGTACCATATTTGTTTAACGCCGCAGCCCTAAAGTTGCTCCATACCTTCTCATTTATGATGAAACTAGTCTTTACTCCCATACTCCATTCCCTATTTATGTAGTAGAGTAACTCCTTATAAGGCTTACCTGAGTAATTCATATGACTTTACTACACAGAGATAAATGAAAGATTGGATAGATAGATGTAGGAGACTGCATGAGATAGAGTGATAAGGATATGGATGAAATATTCGGGGGTGCTGCGAACTCGGGCGACGAGATGGCCGAGAGGATCGAGGGAGAAGCAATTAAACATAGCCATCGAAGCTACTTGATGGATGAATCAAAACTTGAGGGCCACGCAAATATTCTATATTTCCCAAAAACAGAGCTTCACATATCCGATTTCCTGAAAGAGATGGATCGTAAAGGGATCCCTGTAACGATTTCCGGTGGAAGAACCGGATTAGTCGGAGGGGCCGTACCTTTCGGAGGAGCTGTAATAATCCTTGAAAGGATGAACAGGATAACTGGCCTAAGAAAAGAAGGAGATGCTTGGATGGTTAGAATCCAACCAGGCATCACTTTAAAGGAGTTCAGGGAGGCTGTGGAGAATGGGAAGATAGAGAACTACTTAGAAAAGTCCTTCAAGGATTGGAAGGCTTTAGAGGACTACCTCATAGAGTATAGGAATTATTTTTATCCCCCGGACCCAACTGAAGAAACAGCAACCATCGGAGGTACTGTGGCCACGGATGCTTCAGGCGCTAGAAGCTACAGGTATGGATCGACTCGTAAATATGTCGAAAAGCTTAGGATCGTATTAGCCGATGGATCCATACTGGATATTAAGAGAGGGATTTATAGATCCAATCATCAATTTAGGATCTATGGGAGGGGAGCTGAAGGTCGTAAAAGGGAGTTAACCATCGCCGATCTAAACATTAAAGGAGTGAAAAATGCAGCAGGCTATTTTTTGGAAAAAGGGATGGACCTCATAGACCTCTTTATAGGCTCCGAGGGGACTCTAGGAGTAATCTCCGAGGTAGAGCTCAGACTCGAGAGGAGGCCTGGAAGGTTCGCCTCACTCCTCGCCTTTCTTAACTCTGAGGAGGATGCTCTATCATTTTCTTTGAATTTGAGCCGTCATCAAAATATAATTTCCATAGAGTTCTTCGATAACCACTCTCTTTTATTAATCAGGGAAGATGAGGATTTCCCGAGGAACATCCCTCTCTCCCCTTCTACGGCAGCTATCTTGACGGACTTCTACTATAGGAATGACGAGGAGTTGGAGGAGATAGGGGAGAGATTTGGGGAAGATCTTGAGCAATACAATCTGGACCTGGAAAATACTTGCCTAGGAGTGGACAAAAATGAAGTTGAAAGGCTGCGTTCAATAAGGCATAATTTACCACAGAAGATAAATGAAGAGTTCGCTAGGAGGAAGTTGAAGATCCCTAGCCTACATAAGATAGGAACAGATACCGCAGTGCCCAGGAGTAATATTGTTCACTTGCTGAAATCTTATAGAAGTCTCCTACTTAGAAGCAATTTGGAACACTTAATCTTCGGCCACATAGGCGAAGGACACGTTCACGTCAATATATTACCCAAAAAGGTAAACGAGTTAAACTTGGCTAGGAGGATCGCTCTTGAATTAGCAAAAATAGCCGTAATGATGAATGGCTCAGTGTCAGGCGAACACGGTATAGGTAAACTAAAAAGAAATCTCTTAAAGGTAATGTATGATGAATCTCAGATCAGGATAATGCGAGATATAAAGAAGACGATGGATACCAACCTTATACTATCTCCCGGAAACATTTTTCCCACTAATGAATCGAATGGATACTATTTTTAGAAACGTCATTTTTTCTCCAGTTTTTTGGATTCAGCTTTCGCCTTCGAAGCTTTCTTGACATATTTCTCTACAATGAGTTTACGCCCCCATATTCTAACCTTTAATTTTTCGTCTTCTTTAAAGGGGAAAGAAGAGTCATCGGTAAGCCTTGTAGGCAGGTATATCCTAGGAGACCTGTAAGTCACCTTTTTACCCTCTCTCTTAGCAATACTAAGTTTAGTAATAATTTCAGTTACCATTTATCACATCACCTATATAGCTTAATTATTAATAAATTATGTTATATAAATGTATCTGAACATGGGAAAAATAAGATCTGGAATTAGCTTTCATAAAATTAAACAGAATTTACTAAAAATCGGAACCTCAAAGGAAAATTGATATAATAAGATTAACAATAAATATACGGCATTAAATTAAAGTAAATAACGTCGCGTATTGGAGATGATTTTCCATGATGAAAACTGAAATATTAGACTTTGTGAGAAATATGAAGGCCACGGATCATGTAATACTATTCTATTCTAATCCAGAGGATAAACACCTCGTTCTTTTCACCTACTTGAAAGCAGGCCTAGATAATGGAGAAGCAGCAGCATACGTGGCTGGAGAAGAATCCGTCGCCGAGGTCAGGAGGGCTATGAAGAATTTCGGGTTTGATGTAGAGGGACTCGAGGAAAAAAATGCTTTAAAAGTTATCGATTACCGTGATTGGTACATAATAGAAGGCAAGTTCGAGACATCGAAGACCATGGAGTTATGGAAGAAGTTATATGAGGAGGCTGTTAGCAAAGGCTTTAAAGGATTAAGGGTTACAGGAGAGACGTCATGCTTCTTCAAACATGGAATGGTCCGGGAACTCGTTGACTATGAAGCAGCCTTACATAGAGCGCTTGAACTCCCCATCGCAGCCATATGCGCATATAATACTGATGTTGTAGCCAGAGAGGGTGAGGGTGAGCTCTTCTTAGATCTTATAAAAGCCCATAGTACAGTTATAATCCTAGGTCTGAAAGCAGGTGTAATAAAGAGCTATTAAATCAAGGATGAGCAGGATTATATCTCCGGACGGGTGTTACGTTCCATTACTAGAAAGTTTTAGTTGGTTGTGAAATTTAAGTCTTTAACTAGTATGTATGGTGAAAGTGTGGGTGTTTCGGCGTCCCATCTCCTAACCCATTTCCTCCAAGCGGTAATCCCAGTAATCGATGATAGTATATCTAGCATATTGTCGCTTATCCGTAAGCCTTCTAAGGAGCCTGAAATTTCACCATTTTCTATTTTGAATGTTCCATCCCGGGAGATCGTGGAGAAATCTCCTGTTAAGTAATTCTGAAACCGGGTGTACCAATTGTTCGTGACTAATATGCCTTCTTTAACCTCTTCTATAATCTCATTGAGCGTGTAGTCTCCTGAGTTTATTATGAGGCTCTGAGCTATTGGAAGCGTACCTACAGGGGGAGCGATGAAGGCGCTTCCGGTTAGGGGGCCTCCAAGCTTAGCTGCTGTATATGATGAGTGTAGATACCTTTTCAATACGCCTCCATCTATGAGTGTGGTTTCTCGTGTAGGGTATCCTTCATCGTCGAATAGATGACTTCCAGGAGAGCCTGGAAATCTCGGATTATCCATTAAAGTGAAGATAGAGGAGGATATCCGTTTCCCAATTTTATCTGAGAGGAATGAGAAACCTATATCTACGTTGTAAGCTGAACATGATGCCCCAACGCTATCCATAAGGTTTGCAACTACGTTGGGATGTAGAATGGCGTCGAAACGTCCACCTTTGATCTTTCTCTTAATCCTGGATCTCGAAGCGATGGATCCCGCCTCCCTTCCGATAGACTCTGGGTCAAAGCCTTTTAAACTGGAAGAGGAGAAGTTTTCCTCTCCACTGGCATCCCTATTCGAGAACGCTCTCACGTTGAATTCCAGCCTTGTAGCTTCCTCTGATCCCTCGCAGTCCTCCGTAGTATATAAATATCTTATAAACCTGCTAGTGGTTAATACTCCAGAAGATCTCTCGGCTCCTCCATCCTTAGATGAGTTTACCGCAGCATCTATCCAGTCTATAAGCCTATCCTCATCCGCCAATATTCCATCGTCGAACATATCTTCCACTCTACCGTATTGGAATGGCCCCTTAGGAAGATGAAACTCTATAGGAGAGGCTTCCATAAACTTCATCGCAGAAGTCAATCTATCTATGATTTCTTCGACAGAAGCCGTCTCAGGGGTATCTAAGACCGCTGTAGCTCTTTTACCTTCTCTTATGAAATATAATGCGATGGTTGCCTGATGCCAGAACTTTGAAGTCGTAATAGAGTCGCCACTAAATCTTACCATCCTGTTCCAAGATTCCACTATTGCAAGACATCCCTCATCTATATGCCATTTCCGAGATAGTTTCGTCATCAACCTTCCCGCATCTTCGGGAACTATATTTGACATTAATGGCTTACCTCCTTGTTATTTTGACTCCTCTAAGCCGGATCGTGGGGCCGCCATGCCATACCGGGGCGCTCTGCATGGGTTCGCCTTTACCGCATATTGCTGCTTCAAACTCGAGCTCCTTGGAGGCTGCGTCTATACAGCTAAATAGGCTGCTTGTGGTTATCTCTAGGACCGGGTCCCTTATCCTCTCTTCAAACTCGCCTTTTCTTATTCGAAACGCCTCTAATCCCACGTATCTCTGGTTCCATCTCCTATCGTCTATGTTCCATTCCATGAATGATTTTATGAAGACCCCGTCTTCGACTTCTCCAACCAATTCTTCGAAGGAGTGTTCGCCCGGTTTCATATAAGTATTAGACATCCTTATTATGGGTTCTCTATCGTAGCCTATAGCCCTGGCTGATGCGTTGCTCTTGCATCCGAAGAGGGGGGCTGTCTCCCTGTTTTGGAGAAACTCGTTTATCTTCCCCTCTTTTATTAATACTCTTGGACGAGCTTTCACACCTTCATCATCGAATGAGTATGAGCCGAAACCCCTCTCAAAAGTAGGATCATCTATTATGGTTACAGCCTCGCTTCCGATCTTGAACCCCAACATCTCAGGGGTAACGTAGGATTCCCCTGCCTGGGCAGCCTCTCTCCCTAGGATCCTGTCAGCTTCCTGAGGGTGGCCGCATGCCTCATGGCAGATGATACCAACCACTTCAGGTCCTAGGATTAGATCCATTGAGCCGACGGGCGAGCTTGCAGTGCACTCTGCAACTTCCCTTAGGCTCCCAGCCTCTCTCCTTATGAGATCTGGGAGATTCCAATTGGCTATGGATTCCCAGCCTGATGTCTCGCCTCTCTGGATTATCCTTTGGGCACTTCCGGAATCCCCTATAGCTGTTAGTAACCCTATAAAGCTTACTCTGGTTACTTCCCCGGACACCTTCATCCCCTCCGTGGTAATGAAGAGAGTTGATTCTATGCTTTCGCTTATGTTTAGAACTCTCTTCGGGCAGCCCTCACCAGACGCGATTTTATCGAGGTCTTGTAGGAGAGAGACTTTATCTTCCACCGATACATTCTGGGGGTCCTCTTTAACCTTAGTTCTCCACTTAGTTTCAAAATAATCTTCGAAGCTTAATGAGATTGGAGCTTTAGTCATATGGGAAGAGGCTTTAGCCAGTTTAACGGATTTTAGAGCAGTTTCTTCAACTTCGTCTTTCTCGAGGATGTTGGTTGAGGCGAATCCGAGTGAGCCGTTCACCAAGGCTCTGATGCCTATGCCTTTCCTTATCATTAGGTTGGCGGGTTCAAGTTCTCCTGTATTGATCGATAGCGCTTGAACTTTCTCTATGCGTAGCCTGGCCTCTCCATATTCGACGCAGGACTCGGATAGGGTTTTAACAGCGAGTTCTCCGAAATCTTCATAGTCATTTGCATAATCCATGGTTTATATCAGCTCTTTAGAGTCCGTGAGGATCTAAGTTTATAAGCTATCTGATTAGTTTTAATCCTAAATAAACTTATTTCGTTAAGGAAATGCGAGAAATGAGCGATAGGGAATTGCCTGATATAATAGTACCGGATACTTCAGTCATCATAGAGGGATATATTAGCCGGAGCCTAGCTCGGCGTAAAAACGTAGAATTAGCAATCCCTTATGCTGTACTCGATGAGCTTCAGGCTCAAGCCTCGAAGGGTAGAGAGCTCGGATGGATAGGCCTCAATGAGCTTACAAGAGTGAGGAGGATTTGTGAGAAGAATGGGATATCCATCAGTTTCATAGGTGAACGTCCAAAACTAGATGATGTTAGGCTGGCCATGAGCGGGAGGATTGACAGCCTAATAATCGATGCTGCGAGGAATGTTGGAGGCATCCTATACACAGCGGATCAGATCCAAAGCAGGGTAGCCCAGATTCAGGGTGTCTCGACGAAGCTGATTAGACAAAAGAGGAAGAGGAGAGTCTTGAGTTTTGAATCATTCTTCACCCCGGATGTCCTGAGCATCCATTTAAAGGAGGATGTCCCCCCGGTAGGCAAGAAGGGGAAGCCGGGAAAGTTCGCACTTATAGCTTTACGCAATGAGAAGTGTACGAGAAGGGAGCTGGAGAGGATGATTAAGGAGATCCTAGACGCCGCTAGGACTAGGAGGGATAGCTTCGTCGAGATCAACATGAGCGGGGCCATGGTGGTCCAGTTAGGTCAATATCGGGTGGCTATAGCTAGACCGCCTTTCTCCGATGGCGTAGAGGTTACTATCGTGAGGCCGATAGTTGAGTTGAAGCTTGAAGATTATAGATTGTCTGAGAAGCTTATGGATAGGCTGAGGGAGAAGGCTGAAGGTATACTTGTCGCTGGTCCACCAGGTTCCGGTAAGACCACTTTCGCATCCTCATTGGCTGTTTTCTACTCTAAACAGGGTAAGATAATTAAAACTTTAGAGTCCCCTAGAGACCTCCAAGTAGGCCCCGAAATAACCCAATACGCACCACTGGAGGGAAGCTTCGAAAAGACAGCCGATATACTCCTCCTAGTCAGGCCTGACTACTCCATATTCGACGAGATCAGAAAAAGCCAAGACTTCAATGTATTCGCAGACCTAAGATCTGCAGGGGTCGGAATGATAGGAGTAATACATGCGAGCAACCCGATCGACGCCATACAAAGGTTCATGGGTAGAATAGAATTAGGAGTTATACCCCAGATCGTAGACACCATAATATTCATCGAGTATGGAAGGGTGGAAGAGGTTCTAACATTATCCCTAACTGTTAAGGTTCCAACGGGCATGATAGAAACGGAGTTGGCGAGGCCCGTAGTAGAAATTAGAAACTTTGAAACCAATGAACTTAGATACGAGATATACACTTTCGGTGAGGAGAACATCATAGTCCCAATTGAAAAAGTTGAGCGGTCCCCTATAGAGAAGCTTGCCAAGGAAAAAATACTTGAAATCATGAGGAAATATGATCCATTAGCAGAAGTGGATTTCCAGTCTCCTAACAGAGCCATCGTCAAAGTCAACGAAAAAGCAGTACCTAGACTCCTCGGGAGAAAGGGTATGAACATCTCCAGGCTTGAGGAGCTCTTAGGTATAAACATCGAAGTAGAGAAAAGGGAGGAGAGGAGAGAACTTTACACCATACCCTTCAACCTCAAAGAGTCTAAGAACACGTTCATAATCTCCATGGATAAGAGCTTCATAGGTAAAACTGTATCCATAAAGATAGATGGTGAGAATTTGGCCGTATTGAAAGTGAGTCGAAAAGGCAGGATAGTCATACCATTAAGATCTGAGGAGGGAGAGGCGATATCTAAGGCCTTGGATTCGATGAAGGAGATCTCAATAGTTATACTCGAGGATTAGGAGTTTAAATTTTAATCGTTTAAAACTAGTTCCCTAGATTTCTCAGTCGCCTTCACGACCGCATTTATGAAGGCCATCCTAACCTTACCCTCTTCAAGCTGGAGGAGGCCTTCTATGGTTACGCCTCCAGGGGTTGTAACCATATCCTTCAGCCTCGCAGGATGCTCATTCGTCTCTAACACCATCTTCGCTGCTCCTAAGGCTGTCTGAGCCGCCAACAAGAGGGATGTCTCCCTAGATATTCCAACCTTCACTCCAGCCTCTGTCAACGCCTCGATCACGACATAGATATATGCAGGGCCGCTTCCACTTAAACCCGTTACAGCATTCATGTATTCCTCCTCCACTATAACTACCCGTCCCACGGCCTCGAATATTCGAGTAGCTATCCTAACGTGGTCTTCAGTCACATTAGGACCTAAAGCCATGGCCGTCATGCCCTCCCTCACTAATACCGCAATGTTTGGCATGACTCGTATAATTGGTACTCCTTCAGGCATCCTCTTCGCCAAGTACTCTATAGGTACGCCAGCGGCTAGAGATACCACTAAATGACGGTTAGACAGGGCTTCTTTAACATCCTTTAAGGCATTCTTTACATCCCTAGGCTTAACAGCGATTATGATAGTATCGGCGGATTCAGCTAATACTCGATTATTCATGAAACATTTAACTCCATAACGTGCAGATACCTCCTCAACTCGATTCATCCTTACATCAGCTCCGAAAATGTTTGAACGATCCACCGTAGATGAGGAGATGAGGCCTGAAATCAACGCCTCTCCTATCTTCCCAAGACCTATTATACCTATCTTATTATCTATGATATCCAATCTTTTGAGGCACTCCCCCTCAAGTTCTAAATTTTATTAAAGGTTGATGCTCTAACTTATAAAGATGTAGAATCCAGAAATGTATTGGTTATAATATTGAACATCCCAATTTAATGGCTTCTAATTAATCAGCTTTAAATATGGAGGGTTAGAGAGTAATAGAAGAATTTAGGGTGGCATACTCTAGATGGGAAGGCGGGGAGAAATCCTTTCCCTAAAAGGAGCTTTGTATGGAATAATAGCCGCCATAGGAGTAAGCTTCCTCCTATTTTTTATGATCGCTGTTTTAAAGCCTTCTTGGCTTGACAGCTATACGGATTACAGCGTAGCGATCCTCTCTTTTCTTCCCGTTGCTTCAGGTTTCCAATTGATAAGACGGTATAGTTTCAGCTCCATTTTTGGGAAATGTTTCTCCTTCCTGACATCTGCTTCAGCCCTATGGTTTTTGGGCGAGGCTTTATGGCCAATCCAAACTAGAGTTTTAGGAGTAGGGATGCCCTTCCCCTCGGTTTCAGATCTCCTCTGGATGAGTGGCTACATATTCTTTGGCTTCGGCTTATACACTATGTTTAAAATGTTCAACCCAGCCACCATTACAGGTCGGAAAAAATTTATTTTAATACTGCTGCTAACATTGGTGGCCTCTGTGTTTACATTGATTCTAACTCTTCAAATATATAAGGGGGCACCCTTCATCGAGCAGATAATCTACACATGGTATCTAGTAATGGATGTAGTATTCCTAGGCCTTCTATCAGTTATTTTCCAAACTTTTAGGGGAGGGAAGGTCTCAAAGGCTTGGCTCATAATGATTTCCGGTCTAGCCGCCATCTTCCTAGCAGACATCCTCTTCAATTTAGCCACCTACATGGACTCGGAGGTGCAACTTCTCTCCGGTGATCTAATCTATATGATCGGATATTCCCTGATGGCGCTGAGCTTCATCGAACATGCGATAGAGCTCTAATCGGTGTAATAGATTTGAATGGAGAACTTCTATGAAGCCAATTTTATAAATATTTATGAATAAATCAAGCAATATAAATAAGTACCGATTTCATGTCTACTTCGACCACCTTTATAGGGAAATGAGGAACTTGAAGGAATACTACAGAGAGCGTCAAAGGAAGTGGATTTGGATCTTCCCTAGGATCGACAGGAAGCTAACAGGGAAGCGTATTGTAGATCTAGATACCTTCTGTAAGGTAATATTCCCTCATAGCATTAAGAAGCAGGAGGTAGCTAGAGAGATCATCCAGATATTGATTGAAGAGAATAAGCCCATGTTTCTGAAAGAGATAAAAGCCCGAGTCTCGGAGAGGATCAAGGTAAGCTCGCAGACCCTTAGCGACACTTATAAGGCGATGCTTAGAAGCGGGCTATTAGAGAAGAAGTATCGCAACTATCCCACACGGCTAAGCCGGCAATTCAGCGGTAGGCTTAGAGACCTAGCCGACTACTGGGAGAACTACCTAGATGCCAAAGGAGTATCCTGAACTAAGCCTTATCCTGGATATAGGTGGAGGAGAGGGATGGTTAAGGTTGTATCCTTCGACCTAGATGGTACATTAGTGGATTATTCCTTTATAGACGCTGTATGGTTTGAGGGAGTTCCAAGGCTGTACGCTGAGAAACGAAAAATATCAATGGAGGAAGCCGTAAAGATAGTTACTAGAGAATACGATAAGATCGGAGAAGATAGGCTTGAATGGTATGATATAAAATACTGGCTTAACCGTTTCAACCTGGATGAGGATTGGAGGGATCTCCTCCAAAGATATAGTGGACTCATTAGGGTTTATCCCGATGCCTTAGAGGTTTTAGAAGGTCTGAGTGGAAAATATAGACTGGTGTTGAACTCCAATTCCCCAAGAGAATTCCTCGAGTTGGAGCTCGACCGATCAGGGTTGAGAAGGTTCTTCCATAAGGTTTTCTCATCGACCTCGGATTTTCGTCAAGTTAGGAAGACAGATGAGTATTACATCAAAATATGCGAACTTTTAGGTATATCTCCGCATGAGATGATTCATGTAGGTGATAACATGAGATTTGACTTTCAAATTCCCAGCAGGATCGGAATATTCGCGGTATACCTCGAGAGGAAGGGTAGCCATATAGAGAATGAGTTGGGAGACAGAGTCATAAGGATAAATAGTTTAAAGGAGTTAAACAGAATCCTCGAGGAGATAAGACGTGACTGCTAACATGGTAGGGTTATCCCTAAGGGTTAAAGATTTGAAGCCGAGCGAGACTTTAGGGGTTACCGCTAAAGCGAAGGAATTAAAAGCGAGAGGGCTAGACGTAGTCGACCTCGGAGTTGGCGAGCCGGATTTTCCAACGCCAGAAAACGTTAAAGCTGCAGCTATAAGGGCTATAGAGGAGAACTTCACTTATTACACTCCCGCCTCCGGGATATGGGAGCTTAGAGAGGCTGTAGCCCAGAAGCTGAGGGACTTCAACGATTTAGACTATGATCCAAGGGAGATATGTATCTCATGCGGAGCTAAGCAGAGCATATATAATGCGTTACAGGCATTACTCGATCCCGGAGATGAGGTCTTAATACCGGTCCCCTTCTGGGTGAGCTATCCAGCCCAAGTCACCCTCACAGGGGGAGTTCCGAAATACATTCCTACGGGTAAGGATTACAAGTTAACTCCTGAACTCTTAGAGGAGAATATAACCGATAAAACTAAGATTTTAATATTGAATTATCCCTCTAACCCATCTGGGGTAACCTATGAGGGTAAGGAGCTAAATGAGATAGCCGACGCCATACTACCATATAACCTGATAGTCATCTCGGATGAGGTATACGAATACTTCACCTATGATGGAGTGAAACATGTAAGCTTCGCATCAATAAATGAGGAGGCTTATAGGAGGACCGTCACCGTCAACGCTCTATCCAAGACCTACTCCATGACCGGCTGGAGGATCGGATATTCTGCATGTCCATTAGATATGGCTGAAGCCATATCGAAGATTCAAAGTCACACAACCAGTAATACTACCAGTATATCTCAGAAGGCTGCCTTGGAGGCTTTGACAGGCCCCCAAGAATATGTATCAGAGATGGTGAAGACCTTCAGCGCTAGAAGGAGGTTCATACTCGAGAGGATAAGGGGGATCGAAGGATTGAGATGCATGAAACCCGATGGAGCATTCTATGTCTTCCCAGAACTATCTGACTTTAAAGTCTCCTCCTCAGAGTTCTCATCAAGGCTTTTAGAGGAGGGCCTCGTCGCAACCATACCTGGAGAGGCTTTTGGAAGTCCTAAAAACTTTAGGATAAGTTACTCAGCCTCGATGGCGGACCTGATGAAAGGAATGGATAGGCTTGAGAAATTCTGCAGCCAACTAAGGATGGAGTGAGAAAATTCTATTTCAGCCTTATCTCCACTATGTCTCCGTCGTATAGTTTATGGTCTAATCCCACCTTCTCCCCTGGATATTTACAGCTTGTACCCCAAATCCTTGCATATTTGAAGTTTTCAAGGAAGCTGGAATGTATCCTCCTGGCCAGCTCCGCTACTGTGGCTTCCCCTTTAAAAATGAAGGGAGGCCCTGAAGAGTTACGCTCCCCGGGCTCCTTAGTATACACTCTGATAAGTCCTAGGGTCTTGAAGAGGGTTCCGCCAATAATTCCCAGCTGATCCCCTTTAACCGCTGAGACTGGGATACAAGGCAGAACGCCGATGTGATCCTTAATTACCTCCTGCATTTCAGGCTTTAAGTCGATTTTATTTAGCACCACTATAGCGGGTTTGAATATCGATCGGGCATCCAAGATAGCATCCTCGACGTCGCTGATTCCAACCCTTCCATGAAGTCTCATCAGCGCATTTTTAATACCATATTGGGTCAGAAGGTCCGTTACATCCCTTAGAGTACAATCGATAAGAGCCCCATGCACTGCGACCCTTAGACCTCCACCGCTGGTTCGCTTTATATCGACACTAGAATCCCTTGGATACAAGGTTATCCCGACATCTTCTAAGAGTTGAATCATAGCTTTAATCTGTAAAACTGGATCTGTTGATGCGTCGGCTACTAGGATTATCCCGTCTCCCATCCTTAAAATTTCCCTGAAGCTGGGAAACCTCAAGCCTAAAGGTATGGAGGGCAACTCCACCAGTTGAAATTGAACATCCTCATATTGGAGGGACCCGGCTATGGGCTCCCTAGTGGTGAAGGGTACTTCGCTTACTCTAGGTCTCGCCTTGGTTATTGCTGCTAGAATCATGCTCTTACCAGAGTTTGGATATCCTAGGAGTGGAATTAGAGCTGCTCCCGTCTTCTGGAACGTGAACGATTGTACCCTCGTTGCTCTTCCCGATGGGGCCTCCAACTCCTCCTTAAGCGAGGATATCTTCCTCTTTATCTGCATCCTAAGTCTCTCATTACCCTTATGTTTCGGGATGGATGAGAGGAACTCCTGTAGAAGCCTGAGCTTCTCCCTAGGGTTCTTGGCCTCGGAGGCCTTAAGCCATTTAGCCTTAGCTTCTGCTGTTAGATTTGCAGGGAAACCTATTCCCCCCTATGATGGGGTGGCTTCACTCTCCATAGGGGTTTTCCAAACTTATCTATTTCGCCTCTCCTAATCCTGCTGGAGGAGATGGGCTTCCCATCCTCAGCCTTCACGGTCTCGATCGCAATAATATTTAAAGGTTTTAAGCCTTTTCTTACCCTTATTTGATTTATCTGATCGGCTATTCCTGCGGTCTCCCTGCTGACCACGACGGCCTCCAGCCCCACATCCTCTAATGTTGTTCCATAACGGTCGTCTATAGGTACGATCTCGGCCTTGTCGAGGTATCCTTTCTCTTCGAGGAAATTGAGGAGTGCATCTTTCCTTTTATGGAATGGGTGGACCCTGTGACCTTTCCCTATCTCTTCAGCAAGTTTATCGGTTGATAATCCTATTACGACATTCTCTCCTATCTTGAAGGCTGTTCCAAGTAGGATTTCATGGCCTAAATGGATTATATCGAAGGTTCCTCCAACCGCAACCCTTCTATAACGTGAACTGTTGCGGTGGAAAGGTTCAGGTACTGGTCTCCTATTCTCTAAATCTGGTTTGCCCATTATCATATATCAACGCTGCTATTACGCAGCCATATTTCTCTTCAGGGACCTTCATATACTCTATCCTGAACTTGACATCAGATAATTTAACTCCCCTCGCCTCAGCCATCTCCGCGAGTTTAAGCCTCAACTCCTCCCTTATCTCCTCCTCCGACTTGGATCCATGGCCTTCAGCGACTAACCCATAGCTTAGCCTTTCTCCTTTCAGGGTCCATCCCCAAGCGATTCCGGCGCATATTGTTTCCCCAGGGAGGCCGTCCATCCTAGATAAAACTGCGAAGGTGATAGTGCCCGGCGGGATAGAGCATTTCTCCACCTCCTTTGCCCCCATCGGGAGTATCGAGGATACGCTTACGAGGTTGCATTGTGCTATTCCTGCTGAGGATAAGGCGGCGTCGAAGGCGTTTAGGCTTGAAACAGAGCTTACGGCTTTACCACCGGTTACAAAATAATTTTTAGGGATAAGGGGGCTCTGAAACATTCCCTTAATGGTTTTTAAATCATTTTTCGAGTACATTTTTCCCATTTCTACTAATCTTCACCAGTTTTCCAATACTTAACCTCTTTTAGGCTTCTTCACTAATACATAATAGTAATATATAAGAGTTTCTAAAAGAGAGAGGCAAAGCAACCCCCGAAAAGACTTGAAAAATAAAATTGATAGATTAAAAGCATTTAAAACTCCTAAGACCATAAATAGAGTCGTAT